>CAMDGX010000050.1 GCA_945897825.1 Asaia bogorensis
CCCAGGATCTCCTCCAGGTGGTTCAGCCCCAGCTCCAGCAGGAACGCGGTGCTGACCGCCACCGCCACGAAGAACTCCGCGGCGTTGACCGAACCGATCACCCGCCGCGGCGCCTCCCCGCTGCCCATCAGCGTGGAGGTGACGATCGACCCCCAGCCGCCGCCGCCCACCGCATCGAGGAACCCGCCCACCAGGCCCAGCGGCGCCACATGCGTCGGCGGGCGCGAGTGGTCGCGCGGGCGGAACCGGGCGGCCTTCAGCAGCACCAGCACGCCCATCAGGAACAGGTAGGCGGCGACGATCGGGCGAACCGCCTTGCCGTCGACGTTCGACAGCAGGTAGGCGCCGATCACCCCGCCGGTCATGCCCGCCACGCTCAGCACCAGGAACAGCCGCCGGTCGATGTTGCGATGGGCGGCGTGCGCCAGGCCCGAGACGCCGGTCGTCGCCACCTCGGCCGCATGCACCGCCGCACTCGCCTGCGCCGGCGGCAGCCCGAGGGTGAGCAGCGCGGTGCTGGAAATCAGCCCGAAGGCCATGCCCAGCGCGCCATCGACCAGCTGGGCCGCGAAGCCGATGGCCACCAGGGTCCAGAAGTCGACAGCCACGCAGTTCCCCCGATCCACCGACGTTGCGAAAGGGGATATGCCGCACGCGCCCTTCGCGTTCCCGCCCCCGCCGGAAATGCCGCCGAATGGGGCAGGGCGGGCAGCAGCCGCCGCTTTCCGCGGCAGGTTCGGCCCGGCGCCCATCGATCGCAAAAGGGATCACTGGACCCCCGCGCGCGCCTGGGGAAGTATGGCGCATCGAATGGCACCAGCCGCGAGGGGGATCATGGCGACCACGCTCATCCGCAACGCTTCGTTTGTCGTCGCCTGGGATGCCACGGCGAAGTGCCACACCTACATGCCCGACGCGGACGTCGCCTACGAGGACGGCGTCATCCGCTTCGTCGGCCGCAACTACGACGGCGTCGCCGACACCATCATCGACGGGCGCGGCTTCATGGCCATGCCCGGCCTGGTCAACATCCACACCCACCCGTCGTCGGAGCCGATGAACAAGGGCCTGACCGACGAGGTCGGCTCCCCGCGCCTCTACAACTCCTCGCTCTACGAATACCTGCCGATCTTCCGGCCCGACTCCTCCGCCGTCGCCGACTGCGTCCGCGTGGCGCTCTCCGAACTGCTGCTCTCGGGCGTCACCACCGTCGCCGACCTGTCCATGGCCCATCCCGGCTGGCTCGACCTGCTGGCGGATTCGGGCCTGCGCGTCTGCATCGCGCCGATGTTCCGCTCCGGCCGCTGGTTCACCAAGAACGGCCACGTCGTCGACTACGAGTGGAACGAGGCCGCCGGCGAGAAGGCGATGGCCGAGGCGCTGACCCTGGTCGAGCGCGCTGAGCAGCACCCCTCCGGTCGCCTCTTCGGCATGGTCACCCCCGCCCAGATCGACACCTGCACCGAGACGCTGCTGCGCGAATCGGCGCAGGAGGCCAGGAAGCGCGGCCTGTCCTGGCAGATCCACGCCGCCCAGTCGGTCAGCGAGTTCCACGAGATCACCCGCCGCCACGGCCACACCCCGATCGGCTGGATGGACGAGCTGGGCCTGCTCGGTGAGCGCACCATCATCGGCCACGGCATCTTCCTCGACGACCATCCCCAGACGCCCTGGCACACGAAAACCGATGTCGGCCGCCTCGCCGAGACCGGCACCACCGTGGCCCATTGCCCAACCGTGTTCGCCCGCCGCGGCATCACGCTGAAGGATATTGGCCGCTACCGCCGCGCCGGCGTGAACGTGGGCATCGGCACCGACACCTTCCCGCACAACATGCTCGACGAGATGCGCCTGGCCGCCTACCTCGCCCGCACCCAGGCGACCGACGTGCGCACGCTGTCGGGCAGCGACCTGTTCGAGGCGGCGACCATCAACGGCGCCCGCGCCCTCGGCCGCGACGACATCGGCCGCCTCGCCCCCCTCTGCCGGGCGGACATCGTGCTGGTCGATGTCACGCACCCGCGCATGCGCCCGGGCCGCGACCCGCTGCGCAGCCTGATCTACTCCGCCGGCGACCGCGCGGTGCACACCGTGATCGTCGACGGCCAGACCGTGGTGCAGGACGGCCGCCTGCTCACCATGGACTACGCCGCCGCCGCCGAGCACCTGCACGAGGCACAGAAAGAGGTGATGGCCAAGGTGCCCGGCCTCGACTGGGGCCGCCGCCATGTCGACGAGGTCTCCCCCCAGGTGTTCAGGACAGTATGACCAACCTTCTTCAGATCGAGGATCTGCGCACCGTCTTCCGCACGCCGATGGGCGAGGTCGCCGCCGTCGACGGCATCTCGCTAGGCGTCGCGCGCGGGCGCACGCTTGGCATCGTCGGCGAATCCGGCTGCGGCAAGTCGGTGCTGTCGCTGTCGGTGATGCGCCTGGTGCCCCCGCCCGGGCGCAACGAGGCCGGGCGGGTGATGTTCGACGGCCAGAACCTGCTCGACCTGTCGCCGGCTGCGATGCGCGACATCCGCGGCAACCGCATCGCGATGATCTTCCAGGAGCCGATGACCAGCCTGAACCCGGTCTTCACCGTCGGCGACCAGATCATGGAGGCGATGCGCGCGCATGACCGCTCGGCCAGCGACAAGGCCCTGCGCGCCAAGGCGATCGCCGCCCTCGATCGCGTGCGCATCCCCGCCCCCGACCGGCGCTTCGACGAGTATCCGCACCAGATGTCCGGCGGCATGCGCCAGCGCGTCATGATCGCCATGGCCCTGGCCTGCGAGCCCGACCTGCTGATCGCCGACGAGCCCACCACGGCGCTCGACGTGACCGTGCAGGCGCAGATCCTCGACCTGCTGCGCGACCTGCAGGCCCAAACCGGCATGGCGATCATCCTGATCACCCACGATCTTGGCGTGGTCGCCGAGATGGCCGACGAGGTGGCGGTGATGTACGCCGGCAAGGTGGTCGAGCGCGCCAGCGGCACCGCGATCTTCGACGACCCGCAGCACCCCTACACGCTCGGCCTGCTCGGCAGCATCCCCAAGCTCGAGGAAAGCCACGACCGCCTCCTGGCCATCGAGGGCGCTGTGCCGCCGCCCTTCGCCCTGCCCACCGGCTGCCGCTTCAACCCGCGCTGCGTCTTCGCGGTGGAGGAATGCACCAAGCGCCCGCCGCTACTGCGCGAGGTGGCGCCGAACCACATGGCCGCCTGCCTGCGCGCGCCGGTCGAAACCGTTGTCGGCGAAGAGGTCCTGGCATGACCGGCCCGCTGCTCGAAGTCCAGGACCTCGCCAAGCACTACCCGGTCAAGCGCGGCCTCATCATGTCCAAGACGGTGGGCACGGTCCGCGCCGTCGACGGCGTCTCCTTCTCGCTCCAGCGCGGCGAAACCCTCGCCCTGGTCGGTGAATCCGGCTGCGGCAAGTCCACCACCGCCCGGCTCGTGCTGCGCCTGATCGAACCCAGCACCGGCACGGTCTGGTTCGAGGGCCGCGACATCACGGCGATGGACGGCGCCCCCCTGCGCGCGCTCCGCCGCCGCATGCAGATCGTCTTCCAGGATCCCTTCGCCTCGCTCAACCCGCGCATGACGGTGGGCGAGATCCTGGAGGAGCCCCTGCTGGTCCACGAGATCGGCAACCCCGCCGAACGAAAGGCCCGCGTCCACGAACTCCTCGGCCTCGTCGGCCTCGCCCCCTATCACGCCCAGCGCTACCCGCACGAATTCAGCGGCGGCCAGCGCCAGCGCATCGGCATCGCCCGCGCGCTGGCCGTCGAACCCGCCCTGGTCGTCTGCGACGAACCCGTCTCCGCACTCGACGTCTCGATCCAGGCGCAGGTCGTCAACCTGCTGAAGGACCTCCAGGCGCGCCTCGGCCTCTCCTACCTGTTCATCGCCCACGACCTGGCCGTCGTGAAGCACATGGCCGACCGCGTCGCCGTGATGTACCTGGGAAAAATCGTCGAACTCGCCCCCAAGGACGAGCTCTTCGCCCAGCCGCTCCACCCCTACACCCGCACCCTCCTCTCCGCGATCCCCCGCCCGGACCCGCACCGCAAGACCGCCCGCCAGATCCCCGGCGGCGACGTGCCGAGCCCGATGAACCCACCCAGCGGCTGCCGCTTCCACACCCGCTGCACCTGGGCCACCGACCTCTGCCGCCGCGAGGATCCCCCGCTGCGCAACCCGACAGTGGATGGCATCACCACCGGCCACCTGACCGCCTGCCACCACATCGAAACCCTGCCGCCGGCCAGCGAGGCGATCGGCGTCAGCGCCACCGCCCCCAACGCGGCGAAACGCCTGGCGCTCTACGCCGAGAAGCGCGCCCAGGCCAAGGTCGAGGCGGGATAGGGAGAACCAGCATGCCCGCCTACCTCATCGCCAACATCACCGTCACCGACCCGAAGCTGTTCGACGAATACCGCGCGCAAGTCCCGGCGGTGATCGCCCACTACGGCGGAAAATACGCCGTGCGCGGCGGCGCGACCGAAACCGTCGAGGGAACATCCCCCTTCAACCGCCTGGTCGTGCTGGAATTCGCCACCATGGCGGCGCTGAAGGCCTTCTACCACAGCCCCGAATACTCCCCCCTCATCGCGCTCCGCCAGCGCGCCAGCACCGGCGACGTGGTGCTGGTGGAAGGCTACGCCCCCCCGGCTTGACGCCGCCCGCGCGCCGCCGCAACACAGCCGCACCAACCGGGAGGCCGCCAAATGTCGTTCCAGCTCGTATCCCCGCGCTTCATGCTGGTCGGCGGCGGTGCCACCGCGCAGATCGCCGAACTCCTGGCCAAGTTCGGCCTGTCGCGCCCCCTGATCGTCACCGACCCCTTCATGGTGAAATCCGGCCTGGTCAACAAATGCCTCGACCCGCTGGCCAAGGCCGGCATCGCCGCCGGCGTGTTCTCCGACACCATCCCCGAACCCACCGACACCGTCGTCGTCGCCGGCGTCACCGAGCTGCGCAAAGGCAGCTACGACTGCCTCATCGGCTTCGGCGGCGGCTCCCCCATCGACACCGCCAAGGCCATGTCCATCCTCGCCACCGGCGACAAGCCCATGTCCGCCTACAAGGTCCCCTTCGTCGCCGACGCCGCCGCCCTGCCCATCATCGCCATCCCCACCACCGCCGGCACCGGCAGCGAGGCCACCCGCTTCACCGTCATCACCGACGCCGCCCGCGACGAGAAGATGCTCATCGCCGGCCTCGGCGCCCTCCCGCTTGCCGCCATCGTCGACTACGAGCTCACCTTCTCCGTCCCCAAGCGCACCACCGCCGACACCGGCGTCGACGCCCTCAGCCACGCCCTCGAAGCCTACGTCAGCAAGCGCGCCAACCCGTTCAGCGACTCGCTGGCCGTCTCCGCCATGGCCCTGATCGGCGCCAACCTGGAAACCGCCTACCACGAGCCCACCAACGCCGCCGCCCGCGAGGCCATGATGCTCGGCGCCATGCAGGCCGGCATCGCCTTCTCGAACGCCTCCGTTGCCCTGGTCCACGGCATGTCCCGCCCGATCGGCGCCCATTTCCACGTCCCGCACGGCCTGTCGAACGCCATGCTCCTCCCCGCCGTCACCCGCTTCGGCCTGCAATACGCTCTCGCGCGCTACGCCGAAGCCGGCCGCCGCATCGGCTTCGCCGCCCCCACCGACCCCGACGAAACCGCCGCCACCAAGCTCGCCGACGGCCTGGTCCGCTGGAACAGCGTCCTGTCTGTCCCCACCCCCGCCGGCTTCGGCATCGACCCCGCCACCTGGAACGCCAAGCTCGACCTCATGGCCGACCAGGCCCTCGCCTCCGGATCGCCCGCCAACAACCCCCGCGTGCCCACCAAGGACGAAATCATCGCCCTCTACCGCCAAGTCTGGTCAGCGAACGCATAGATGAACCGAAGAAAAGGCGAGGGCTCTGCCCTCGACCCGCTGGGGCCTGAGGCCCCAGACCCCCGTCCATTGATGAGGGTCCTGGGGGATCATCCCCCGGGCGGGTCCGGGCAGAGCCCGGCCTTGCTTCGCCCCCCACTCCCCTCGGTCGACGAGATCCTGCGCTCCCCCCAGGGCCAGCTCGCCGCCGCTCAGCACGGCCGCACCGCCACCGTCGTCGCCATCCGCACGGCGCTCGCCGCCCTGCGCGCCCACCTCCCGGACCCGCCGCCCGACCGCACCACCCTCGCCGAAACCGCCGCGCGTCACGCCCTCGACGCCCTCGCCGAGGCGGAAACCCCCCGCCTGCGCCCGGTCATCAACCTCACCGGCACCGTGCTCCATACCAATCTCGGCCGTGCCGTCCTCGCCGAGGAAGCCATCGCCGCCGCCACCGCCGCCATGCGCCATCCCGCCGCCCTGGAATTCGACCTCCAGACCGGCGGCCGCGGCGAACGCGACGACGCCGTGCGCGGCCTGGTGCGCGAACTCACCGGCGCCGAGGATTGCTGCCTGGTCAACAACGCCGCCGCCGCCGTCTTCCTCATGCTGAACACCGTGGGGGCAGGGCGGGAGGCCATCGTCTCCCGCGGCGAACTCATCGAAATCGGCGGCGCCTTTCGCATGCCCGACATCATGGCCCGCGCCGGCGTCACCCTGCGCGAGGTCGGCACCACCAACCGCACCCATCCGCGCGACTACGAGGACGCCATCACCGAGCGCACCGCCCTCCTGATGAAGGTCCACACCAGCAACTACCTGATCCAGGGCTTCACCGCCGAAGTCTCCCCGGCCGACCTCGCCCGCCTCGCCCACGCCCACAACCTTCCGCTGCTCGACGACCTCGGCTCCGGCACCCTGGCCGACCTCTCCACCTGGGGCCTCCGCCGGGAACGCACCATCCGCGACGCGCTGGCCGACGGCGCCGACCTCGTCGCCTTCTCCGGCGACAAGCTGCTCGGCGGCCCCCAGGCCGGCTTCATCGTCGGCCGCGCCGACCTCGTCCGCGCCTGCGCGAAAAACCCGATCAAGCGCGCCCTGCGGCTGGACAAGATCCGCCTCGCCGCCCTCGAAGCCACGCTGCGCCTCTACCGCGACCCCGACCGCCTCGCCCAGCGCCTCCCCACCCTGCGCCTGCTCACCCGCCCCCAATCCGACATCCGCGCGCTGGCCACCCGCCTCCAACCCCACCTCGCCGCCCAGCTCGCCCCCGCCTGGCAGGTCGCCATCATCGACTGCGCCAGCCAGATCGGCTCCGGCGCCCTCCCGCTCGAATCCCTCCCCAGCGCCGCCCTCGCCCTCACCCACCCCGACGGCCACGCCCCCAGCCGCCTCCTCGCCGCCCTGCGCGCGCTGCCCACCCCCGTCATCGGCCGCATCGCCAACAACGCCGTCCTGCTCGACCTGCGCTGCCTGGAGGACGAGACCGCCTTCCTCGCCCAGATCGCCCGGCTGCAACCCTGACCGAAGCTGTACGATAGAAAGTCAAACAATCTACCCGATGTACTAACTTTTTTCTTGTCCTCCGGCTGGCGCTGTGCAAAAATTCCTCCCAATGGAGAAGCCCTTCACACCGCCGGTCGAAGCCGTCGCCGCCCTGCCGCGACAGCACCCCACATCCGCGTGCCCCCTTCCCTGGGGCGCCCTGGGTGTGCTGCTGCATGTCCTGATCATGCACCTGCTCGGCCGTGCCCCCCGCCGCGCCCTGCGCGACTGGTACCCCACCCCCGACGAGGACAGCATCGAAAGCCCGGCGCAGCTGCGCGCCATCCGCCGCCTGCGCGCCTGGATCGGCTGGATCCTGCGCGGCAAGCCCGCGCGCGGCATGGCCCTCACGAGGTCCGGGCCCGCCCCCTCATTCCAGATTCGCAACGCCCGCGCCCCGCCGCGCGCCCGCGCTCGCGCCCTGATGCCCACCCCACCGCCGGAAACACCCCGTTTCCCGCGGCGACGACGCGCGCGCATCCGTCAGGCCGCGCGGAACACCCCGCCCTCGCCCATCAGCGCCAGCACGCCGGTGCGGATGTCGAAATGCGCCCCGGTCAGCCGCAGCGTGCCCGCCGCCAGCCGCTCCGCCACCCAGGGATAGCCGCGCAGGTTCTCCAGCGACAACGCCACCGCCGCCTGCTCGCAGGCCAGCTGCGCATCGACCGCCCCGTCGTCGCACGCCAGCACCCGCGCCTTGGCCTTCTGCGCAATGCTGATCCAGGGCACCAGGAAGTCGGTGGCCTGCGGCGGCGCCCCGTTCAGCAGCGCCGCGATGCCGCCGCACATGCCATGCCCGATCACCACGATGTCGGGCACTTCCAGCACCCGCACCGCGAACTCCAGCGCCGCACTGGTCGAATGGTGCGCCCCGTCCGGCGCATAGGGCGGCACCAGGTTGGCGACGTTGCGCACCACCAGCAGCTCGCCCGGCCCGGCATCCAGGATCATGCCGGGGTCCACCCGGCTGTCGACGCAGCCGATCACCAGCGCGCGCGGCGCCTGGCCCTGCTCGGCCAGCGTTTCGAACAGCCGCTTCCGGTCAAGCCACCCCGCGGCGCGGAACCGCCGGTAGCCGTCGATCAGTCGATCCATGGAGCTCCCGTCAGGCGAGCCGCGTCAGCTTGCTCACCACCTTGTCGAAGTGAGCGAGATATATGTTCTCGTTCGCGTCGATCCAGATGCCATGGATGTTGAATGCGCCTTCATACGGCTCATTGGCGCCCCACCGGATGATCTCCTCGCGCCCATGCGTCCAGATCGACAGCCCGTCGCGCCCGCCGACATAGATGGCCTCCTTGCCGATCGCCAGGTCGCTCGGCATGTCGAAGCCGCGCCAGTCGGCCAGCCACGTGCCGTTCTCGTCGAACAGCTGGATGCGCTGGTTCTCGCGGTCGGCGATGTAGATCGTGCCGGCGGCGTCGATGGCGATAAAATGCACGATCGCGAACTGCCCGGGCCCCTCGCCCGGCCCGCCCCACGACATCTTCAGCGTGCCGTCCATGGCGAAGCGATGCACCCGCCGGTTGCCGTAGCCGTCGGACACATAGGCATCGCCGTTGGGATGAAAGGCGATATGGGTCGGCATATTGAACGGATTGCCATACAGCGTCGGCGCCGGCATGCCCGGCCGGCCATAGGTCTTGATCAGCGTGCCGTCGGTCTGGTGGTGGAAAATGGCGTGCAGGCCAGAGTCGGTGACATACACCGTCCCGTCCGGCCCCAGCGCCAGCGCGTGCACGAAGTCGGAATAGCGCCCCTCGCCCCAGGCGGTGATGAAGTTGCCATCGGGGTCGAACACGCACACCGGATGCGCGCTGCGCGACAGCACATACACGTCGCCATTATCCCCCACCGCCCCCTTGAGCGCCGTGCGCGGCGGGTGGTCCTTGGGGTTGGCGCTGCCGAACGACCAGCCGCGCGGCAGCTTCGCCCACGCCCGCTCGTAGCGGTAGCGATACGCGCCGCTGCCGATCTCCACCGTCTCCGCCATCGCCGTCTCCCCTATTGCTGCCAGATCGCCGGCACCCAGCGGCACGGCCCCGGAACCTTGTCGCGCACCCAATGGCCATGGATCCACAGCCCGGTGCGCCCCTCGCGCATGATCCAGCGCCCCTCGCGCCAGGTGTAGCTGCCGCCGTTCCATTCCCAGTGTCCGGGCTGCCAGATCTGCTCCTGCTCCGACACCGGCGGCTTCGGCGGCACCTCGGCACGCAGGGCGGGCGGGGTGGGGCAGGTCGTGTTGTCCTTCACCACCTCGCAGGCCGACAGCACCAGCAGCGCAGCACCCAGGACCAGGCCGGACGACACTTTTCTGAACACGGACATGCGGCACCTCACCATCGAATGGGCGACAATCTAGGCGATCGCCGCCATGTCCACCACTGCCGCGCTTGGCCGCAGGATGGTCGCCGCCGCGGCGTCGATGCGGGGCAACACCTGGTCGAGGAACACCTGCGCCGCCCGGCGCGCATCCGCCGGCGCATCCGCCCGCGCCAGCACGCGCGCGCACAGCCAGCCGGCCGCCAGCGTGCCGATCACCTGCAGGAACGCCGCCGCCCCGGCCTCCGCCGCGCGCCCATCCGCCTGGCGCAGCCAAGCGGCCCCCTCCGAAGCAAGCCCGGCCGAGGGGGCGAGGGCAGGGGTGTCGGCGATCTCGTCGAGCAACGCCCGCACCGCCGCGCCCTGGTCGCGCAGCAGGCCGCGCCTGAGCAGGGTGATCGCCTGGATGCCGTTGGTCCCCTCGTAGATCGGCGCGATCCGCGCGTCGCGCAGGTGCTGCGCGGCTCCGGTCTCCTCGATGAAGCCCATGCCGCCATGCACCTGCACGCCGAGCGAGGCCGCCTCCACGCCGGCATCGGTGCACCACGCCTTGGCCACCGGGATCAGCAGTTCGCCGCGCGCGCCGCCGACCGTCGCCGCATACAGCGTCAGCAGCCGCCCGCCGAGAGCCAGCGCCCGCATCGTCAGCAGCATGCGCCGCACATCGGGGTGCTGGTCGATCGTCGCACCGCCCTGCGCCCGCTGCCCGGCGAAATCGACCGCCCGGCGAAAGGATCGCTCCGCCACCGCCACGCCCTGCATCGCCACCCCGAGCCGGGCGGCGTTCATCATCGCGAACATCGCCGGCAGGCCGCGGTTGGGCGCGCCGACCATCTCGCCCACCGCGCCTTCGAACCCCATCACGCAGGTCGGCGAGGCATGGATGCCCAGCTTGTGCTCCAGCGACAGGCACGCGACCCTATTACGGCTGCCGTCGGCGTTCACCTTCGGCACCGCGAACAGCGAGATCCCCGCACTGCCCGCCGGCGCATCCGGCAGCCGCGCCAGCACGAGGTGGAGGATGTTGTCGGTGTATTCGTGCTCGCCGTAGGTGATGTAGATCTTCTGGCCAGTGATGCGGAACGTGCCGTCCACGGCCGGCTCGGCTTTCGTGCGGATGCCGCCGAGGTCGGAGCCCGATTGCGGCTCGGTCAGGCACATCGTGCCGGTCCAGCGTCCCTCGATCATCGGGCGCATCAGCCGGGCCTGCTGGTCCGCCGTGCCGTGTGCGGCCAGAACCTTGATCGCGTCCTGCGTCAGCATCGGGCACAGGCCGAACGCCATGTTGGCACTCGACACCGGCTCGAACGCCGCCAGCGCCAGCACGTCCGGCAGGCCCTGGCCGCCCTGGGCGGGGTCGGCGGCGATGCCGATCCAGCCTGCCTCGGCATAGGCGCGGAAGGCATCCGTGAAGCCATTCGGCATGCGCACCCGGCCGTCGACCAGCTTGGCCCCGGCGCGATCGCCTGGCGCGTCGAGCGGGGCGAGGACGCCCTCGGCGGTGCGCGTGGCCTCCTCGAGGATGGCGGCGACGTCGGCCTCGGCCATGTCGGTGAAGCCCACGACGTGGCGCAGCAGCCAGGCGGTTTCGGCGGGTGGGGCGGCAACCGGCATGGCGTGGTCTCCCAAGGGCAACGCCGCGCCGCTTAGCGCAATCCCGGGATGGAAGGAACTAGAGAGGAATGTCGAGGAACAGCACCGTCAGCGCCAGCAGCATCAGCACGCCCCACATCGCGATGAACATCCGCACCGCCGAGCCGCCCCAGTAGCTGCGCAGCCGCCATTCCAATTCCTCGCGATTCCACCAGCGCATGATCCCCCGATCCCTCGATGCAAGGGCACATCAGCATGACGTGCCAGCCGCGCCAACCGTCATCGCGGCGAAAGCCGCAGCACGCGCCCCTCGGCGCTATCGGTCAGCAGATACACCAGCCCGTCCGGCGCCACCCGCACGTCGCGGATGCGCTCGCCGAGGTCCTCCAGGTAGCGGTGCTCCGCCACCACGCGCCCCTCGCGCATCTCCAGCCGCGCCAGGTGCTGCCCGCGCAGGGCACCGACCAGCATGTGCCCGCGCCAGGCCGGAAACGCATCGCCGGCATGGAACGCCAGCCCCGACGGCGCGATCGACGGGTCCCAGTAGTGCACCGGCTGCTCCATGCCATCACGCGCCGTGCCCTCGCCGACGCGCTGGCCGGAGTAATGGGTGCCGTAGCTGATCACCGGCCAGCCGTAGTTGCGGCCCGGTTGCGGCTGGTTGATCTCGTCGCCGCCGCGCGCGCCGTGGTCGGCGATCCACAGCAGCCCGGTCGCAGGGTCCAGCGCGGCGCCCTGGATGTTGCGGTGGCCATAGGACCAGATTTCCGGTCGCGCGCCTTCCCGCCCGACGAACGGGTTGTCGGGCGGCACCGAGCCGTCCGGCGCGATGCGCACGATCTTGCCGATCAGCGAGCCGAGGTCCTGCGCCTGGTCGCTGTACGAGTAGCGATCCCCCTGGGTCACGAACAGCGTGCCGTCGCGCGCGAACACCAGCCGCGCGCCGAAATGCATCGCCCCGCGCACCTTCGGTGCCTGGCGGTAGATCACCCGCGTGCCGGCCAGCCGCTCGCCCTCCAGCACGGCGCGCGCCACCGCGGTCCCGGCGCCGCCCTCGCCGGCCTCGGCGTAGGCCAGGAACACCGCCCGGCTGCGGGCGAAATCAGGGGCGAGCGCCACGTCGAGCAGCCCGCCCTGGCCCTGGGCGACCACCTCGGGCACGCCCGGCAGCGGTGGCGACAGCAACCGGCCCGGGCCGACCAGCCGCAGCCGTCCCGGCCGCTCGGTCACCAGCATTCGCCCGCCGGGCAGGAAGGCGAGGCCCCAGGGATTCTCCAGCCCCTCGGCCATCACCTCCACCCGCACCTGTCCGGCATCCGGCGCCGCGCGCGCCTGCGGGAACGTGCTCGGCCGGTCCTGCGCGCGGGCGGGACATGCCAGCAGGGCAGGGGCGCCAGCCAGGAGCAAACGTCGGCGCAGCTTCATCGCAACCTCCGGGAACGTGCCCCTGGCCAACGCAGGAAGCCGCCGGACGGATCAGCCGCCCTTGGCCTGAAGCTCCGCCAGGATCTTCGGGTGCCGCTCGTCGAAATCGTAGAGCCGCTGGCGCGCGGCGCTCACCTGGGATTCGCTGGCCTCGTCGTGATGGATGATGCCGCTGTCCACCTGCGTCTCGCGCACGCCGTCGATCGCCCGCTGCGCGCGTTCCTGCTCCAGCGCCTCCACCAGCTTCGCGCGATGGAAATGCAGCCCTTCGCGCGTGCCGGTGGCCACCTCGCGCAGCATCCGCGCCTCCTCCGGCAGCAGCCCGACCGACCCGCCGAGCAGGTGCGTGTAGCCGCCGTCGCGCAGCGGCTTGACCAGGTGCGCGGTGTGGCGGGAGGCGGCGAGGTCGTCGAGCCGGACGATGTCGTTGTTCGCCAGCTTCAGCATCCGCCCGTTCAGCTCCGCCTGGAACCGCGTGCCCTGGATGCCGAGCCGCACCTCGCCACGCGCCACCTTGCGTTCGAACAGCCAGTCGGGCCCCGCCATGTCGTCGTCTCCTACTCAGCCGCCACCGGAATGGCCTCCCAGGATTTCAGCACGGGCAGCACCTCCTTGGCGAACAGCCGCATGGAGCGCTCGGCCAGCTCGTAGGGAATGCCGCCGAAGCGGAACGAGGTCGCCAGCTCCAGCGCCCCCATCGTCGCCCGCCGCTCCTCGAGCGCGCGCAGGATGCGGTCCGGCGCGCCCCAGACGGCGGCCTTCATGAACCCGTCGATCATGCCGTCCACGCCCGCTGCCCGCACCATCTCCGATTTCTGGGCATAGGCGTTGTAGCCCTTCACCTGGCTGAAATGCTCGCCCATCAGCTCATAGTGGTGGATGTTGCTTTCGACGAAGCTGCCCAGGTGGCGGCGCGACACCTCCTCGGCATCCGCGTCGGTGGTGCAGACGCAGAAATCGGCGATCAGCTCGGGCGGGGCCACGCGGCCATGCGCCTCCTGGAACAGCGCGCGATATTTCTGGATCGCCGGCAGCCGCAGGTGCCAGGGCCGGTCGGCGAACATCACCATCCGCGCGCCCAGCCGTGCCGCCGAGGCCAGGGAGTCGTCGCTCGACGCCACGGCATAGATGCGGTCGGACATGTCGTATTTCGGGCGCGGGCGCAGCTCGACGCGGGGTTGCGGATAGTATTTGCCGTCGCCCTCGATCCACCCGGTCTTGAGTGCGGCCACGATCATCGCCGAGGCCTCGTCGAACCGCTCGCGCGACTGGTCCATGGTCTGGTTGAAGGCGGCGAACTCGCGCCGCGCCAGCCCGCGCCCCATGCCGAAGCGCAGGCGGCCGCCGGAGAGCATGTCCAGCACGATCGCCTTCTCCGCCACCCGCAGCGGGTTGTTCCACGGCACGATCACCGCCGCCGTGCCGAGGTCGGCGTTCGGGCAGACCGAGGCGAGGTAGCTGAGCAGCTGGAGGTTGTCCGGGCAGAACGAATAGTCGTTGAAATGGTGTTCCACCGCCCACAGGCAGTCGAACCCCAGCTCGTCCGCCAGCCGCGCCAGCCGGATCTCCTCGTCCCACGCCTGGTGGTCGGGCATGTCGGTCCAGCCATAGGTGGCGAAGATCATCTGGATGCCGACATCCATGGCGCGCTCTCCCAGCCCGTTGATTGCCGCTATCCTGCCCCCATCGCGCGCCCCCGCGCCAGCCCGGACCATGCCATGCCCTCGCTGCCCCCATGCCTTCGCTCCTGATCGTCTTCCACTCCGCCACCGGCGGCACACGCCGGATGGCCGAGGCCGCGCGCGACGGGGCAGGGGAGGAGGCCGGAACCACCACGCGCCTGCTCCATGCCGCCGCTGCCGGCCCCGCCGACCTGCTGGCCGCCGACGGCTACCTGTTCGCGGCGCCCGAGAACCTCGCCAGCCTCGCCGGCGTGATGAAGGATTTCCTCGACCGCAGCTACTACCCGGTGCTGGACCGGATCCAGGGCCGCCCCTACGCCGCCATGGTCTGCGCCGGCAGCGACGGCCAGGGGGCCGCGCGCCAACTCGCCCGCATTGCCACCGGCTGGCGCCTGCGCCCGGTCGCCGCGCCGCTCATCATCCTGACCCATGCCCAGACGCCGGAGGCGATCCTGGCCCCCAAGACCATCGCGCCCGCCGACCTCGCCCGCTGCGGCGACCTCGGCGCGGCGCTGGCCACGGGGCTTGCGCTCGGGGTGTTCTGATGGCGCCCAGCCTCCCGCATCTCGAAATGTCACTGACGGACACAGCGGAGATTTGATTTGTCGGCGTGTCGACCGGGCCGCCACCCTCGCCTGGCCGTATGTCCGCGCGCAGGAGAAGCATCATGCACCGCCTCGCCGCCGTCGCAGCACTTGCCGCCGCCTGCCTCGCATCGCCTGCTGCCGAGGCGCTGCCGGTGACCTACCACGCGATCCTCACCGGCGCGGCGGAGGCCCCGCCGAACACCTCCCCGGCCACTGGCAGCGCGACGGTCACCATCGACACCCTGGCCTATACCCTGTCGGTGCAGGCGAGTTTCTCGGGGCTGGAGGGTGTCGCCACGGCCGCCCATATCCATTGCTGCACCGCCGTGCCGCAGGACGGCACAGCCGGCGTGGCCAGCCAGGTGCCGAGTTTCGCGGGATTCCCCCTGGGCGGCGCGTCGGGCAGCTACGACATGACCTTCGACCTGCTGGCGCCGTCGAGCTGGAATCCCGCCTTCCTCAACGCGAATTTCGGCAGCACGACCGATGCCACCGCCAAGCTGGCCGAGGGGCTCGCTGAGGGCACCGCCTACTTCAACCTCCACTCCAGCATCTACCCTTCCGGCGAGATCCGCGGCTTCCTCACCGAAGTGCCGGAACCGGCCGCGCTCGCCCTGTTCGCCACCGGCCTCGCCGGCCTGGCCGCCACGCGCCGCCGCCCGATCGCGAAAATCTGATCGCCGGCGGCGGGAGCCCGCTCCACCCGCGTGCTCCCGGCACGCTGGAATGCGCCTGCGCGAGGTGGTAGTCGGGGCGCGGGAGGACGCCACGCTGCCGTTCCGTCGTACCCACGTCCGGACGACCCCGGCGCCCCGCGTCATGTCGATGCGAGCCTGACCGCATGACCGCGCAGTCTCTCGCCCTGGTCGCCCTCGCGGTCCTGGCGCTTGCCGCCCCGCTCCTGGCCATCTGGCTCGCCATGCGGGTGCACCGGCGCGACCGCGCGATCGCCGGCATCCGCTCGCGCCATGCCAGCATGGCCCGCGCCCTGGCCGAGAGCGAGGCGCGCTTCCGTGGTGCCTTCGAGCAGGCCGCCGTGGGGATGGCCCATTCGGTCCCGGGCGGGCGCTGGGTGCGGGTGAACCGGCGCCTGTGCGACATGCTCGGCTACACCGAGGACGAACTGCTCCAGCGCACCTGGCGCGACGTGACCCATCCCGACGACATCGCGCAGGACGCCGCCGCCGTCGGCCGCCTGCTGTCCGGTGCCGCTGAAACCTTCAGCCACCGCAAGCGCTACCTGCGCCGCGACGGCTCGGTCATGTGGGGGGACCTCACCGTCTCCGTCCAGCGCGCCGCGGACGGCACGCTGCAGCACACCATCGCCGTCATCCAGGATGTGACCGAGCGCGTCGCCGCCGAGCACGCGCGCGCCGAGGTCGAGGCCCGGCTGCGCACCATCGTCGAGACGGTGCCCGTCGGCCTCGTGCTGGCCGAGCTGCCGTCCGGGCGCATCGTCGGCGGCAACGCCTATGTCGAGACCCTGGTGCGCCACCCCGTGCTGCATTCGCCGAATCTCGACAGCTACGACGAATGGGTCTCGTTCCACGCCGACGGAACCCGCGTGCAGGGCCACGAATACCCGCTCGCCCGCATGGCCCTGGCCGGCGAGGAAGCACCGGAGATCGAGGTCCATTACCAGCGCGGCGACGGCACCCGGGCATGGGTGCGCATCATGGGCCGCCCGGTGCGCGACGAACGCGGCGCCCTGGTCGGCGGCGTGGTGGCGCTGGTCGATGTCGACCGCGAGCGCCGCGCCGTCGAGGCACTCGCCGAAAGCGAGGAACGCTTCCGCAGCTTCGCCGAGCAGGCGCCCGACGTGATCTACGTCATCGACCTCGCCACGCGCCGGCTGGAATACCTCAGCCCCGCCTACGAAACCGTCTGGGGCGAGGCGCGCGAGGTCGTCATGCAGCGCCCCGAGCGCTGGGAGGAGCTGCTGCACCCCGACGACCGCGCGGCGACGCTGGAGGTGGAGCGGCGCTACTACACCAGCCGCGAGCCGATCCGCTTCGACTACCGCATCATCCGCCCCTCGGACGGCGCGGTGCGCCATATCCGCGACACCGCCGTGCCGGTGCAGGACGCCCAGGGCCGCATCGTTCGCGTGGTCGGCATTGCCCACGACGCCACCGAGCGCCGCACGGCCGAGGCCCGCCTCCAGGCCAGCGAGGAACGCCTCTCCCTTGCCTCGGCCGCGGCCGAGATGGGGGTGTGGGACGTGGATGTGCAAACCGGGCGCGGCACCATCGATGCCGGCTTCCGCGCGCTCTACGGGCTCCCGCCGGGCGAGGGCTCCCTGGTGCACGAGGCATGGTTGGCCATGATTCACCCCGATGACCGCGACCGCATGCGCGGCGCCGCGCGCGACGCCCATCGCGTCGGCGGCGACTACCGGCAGGAGTATCGCATCGTGCGCGTCGACACCGGCGAGGTGCGCTGGATCGCCGCGCGCGGCTCGGCGGTCGGCGCGCGCCCCGGCGCCCCGGCCCGCTTCGTCGGCGTCTGCTACGACATCACCGAGCGCCGCCTGGCCCAGGAGCGCCAGATGCTCCTGGCCCGCGAGGTCGACCACCGCGCCCGCAACGTGCTGGCTGTCGTCCAGTCGATCCTGCGCCTCACCCGCGCGGAAGACCCCAGGCGCTATGTCCAGGCGGTGGAGGGCCGTGTCGCGGCGCTGGCCCGCGCCCACACCCTGCTCTCGCGCGACCGCTGGACCGGCGCCGGCCTGCAGGACGTGCTGCACGAGGAGCTGACCGCCTATCGCGGCGCCGGCCGCGTGGCGCTGCACGGCCCTGCGGTGCGCCTGCGGCCCGACGCGGTGCAGCCGCTGTCGATGGTGCTACACGAACTCGCCACCAATGCCGCGAAATACGGCGCGCTCTCCATCCCGGGCGGTCGGGTGGAGGTCGCCTGGGAGCTGGTGCCGCAAGCCGGCGCGCCGTCCGGCCAGCCTTCCAGCCCGGGCCGCCTCGACCTGCGCTGGACCGAGCGCGACGGCCCGCCGCTGCTGGCGCCGCCCGCCCGCCAGGGTTTCGGCTCCACCCTCATCTCGGCCACGCTGCGCGACCAGCTCCAGGGCGAATCCTGCTTCGACTGGCGGCCCGAGGGCCTGTGCTGCGCCATCTCCCTGCCGCTCGACCTGGTGATCCCCGCCGCACCGGCCATCGCCCCGCCCGCCGCCGCCCCGCCCGCGAGTGACGCCGGCGTTTCGCTGCGCGGCCGGCGCGTGCTGCTGGTGGAGGACGAGCCGCTGATCCGCCTGCTGATGGAAGCCACGCTCGCGCGCCTCGGCTGCACCGTCATCGGCCCGGCCGGCACGCTGAAGGAGGCGCAGGACCTGGCAGCACGCGAGTCCGACGACCTCGACGCCGCCGTGCTCGATGTGAACCTGCAGGGCGAGGTGTCCTATCCCGTGGCCGCTGCGCTGGCCGCGCGCGGGGTGAAGGTGATCTTCGTCACCGGATACGACAACCTGCCGCCGCGCCATTCCAGCCAGGCCCAGGTCCTGCGCAAGCCGGTGGATGAAGCAGCCCTCACCACCGCCCTGCGCCTCGCCCTCGGCCCCATGCCGACCCCGGCCGCCTGACCCGGATCACCGCCGCGCATGGCCACGGCCCCGAGCCGCTGGCCCAGACAAGCCGAACGCCGCGCATCGTATGAATCTGTGGCGGATGGGGTGGGATTCGAACCCACGGTGCGCGCAAACGCACGGCGGTTTTCAAGACCGCTGCCTTAAACCACTCGGCCACCCATCCAGCGGCGCCACACTACAGCAACCCGCCCGGGTCAGGCCACCTTCGGCCCGTCCAGCCCCACCCCCACCAGGTGCCCGAACCGCGCCCGCAGCAGCGCCTGGTCCGCCTCCGGCAGCTTCGGTGCCAGGATCGAGGCGATGTTCTCGCGCAGATGCCCCACGTCGCTGGTCCCGAACAGCACCACGTCCACCCCCGGCTCATGCCGCACGAACCGATACGCCGCGTCCGTCAGGCTGCGCGCGCCGGCCGGATGCAGCAGGAACCCCAGCGGATCGCGCGCCACCTCCGCCGGCAGCTCCCCCGCCTGCGCCCGCGCCTGCATCTCCTCGGCCAGCCGCTCGGACTGGCTGAACACATTGCGCACCACGAACATCAGCAGCGTGCCCACCCTCTGCGCCTGCGTGCGCGGAAACACCGACGAACGGGCATTGGTGTGCATCATGTTGAACGCCACCATCACCGTCGCCCACACATCGTCGTCCAGCGCCCGCACCAACGTCTCGTGGTGGTGATCGTTCGGCGCCGTCTCGGTGATCCCGACATGCAGGACCTTCCCCGCCTCCCGCGCCCGCAGCAGCGCCGGCACGATCTCCGCCATCACATGCGGGATCTCGCGCGGCAGCACCGCATGCAGCTGGAACACCTCCACCCGGTCGGTGCGCAGCTTGCGCAGGCTCTCCTCCAGGCTCGCCACCACCTCCGCCCCCGACAGCGCCCGCGCCCCCTCGCGTGTCATCGACTTCGTCGCCAGCACCACGCCCTCGCGCCGACCTTCCAGCGCCCGCCCGACCACGTCCTCCGTGCCATACGCCGCCGCCGTGTCGATGACGTTCACCCCCGCATCGAGTGCGGCATGCACCACCCCGATCGCCTCGCCCTCGCTCTTCCCCCGCCCGAGCCCCAGCCGGCTGAACCCGCCACAGCCCAGCCCCGCCACGCTCACCCGCAGCCCCGTCCGCCCCAGCACCGTGAAGTCCATATCCAAGCTCCCGAAAACGCCGGGGCAGGGGAGCCCACCCCGTCCCGCTTGGCAACCGCCCGGCAATGACCCACCATCGCCGCACGCCACGGGAGCACACCATGAACGACGCGCACGGCCTGGAGATCTCCACCGACTCGGCCCCGGCCATCGCCGCCTTCGACCATTTCTCCGAAGGCTTCCTCCGCTACCGCGCCGACCTCCCCCAGCGCCTCCAGGCCCTCATCCAGGCCGCCCCCGACGTCGCCCTCGCCCATTGCATCCAGGGCTACATGATGATGCTGGGCTACAAGGCCGCCCTCCTGCCGGTCGCCCGCGCCGCCGAGGCTCGCGCCCGCGGCCTCGCCACCCACGCCACCGCCCGCGAGCGCCTTCACATCGAAGCGCTGGCCGCCTGGATCGACGACGACCTCGACCGCGCCATCGCCCACTGGGAAGCCATCCTGCGCGCCCACCCGCACGACGTGCTGGCCGTCCGCCTCGCCCATTTCGTGAACTTCTGGATCGGCCGCCCGCAGGACATGCTGGCCTCCATCGAGCGCGTCGTGCCCCACTACGACGCCTCCATGCCCGGCTACGCCACCATCCTCGCCTGCCGCTGCTTCGCCAACGAGGAATGCGGCAACTACCTCGCCGCCGAGCCCGACGGCCGCCGCGCCATCGAGATCGACCCCGGCAACCTCTGGGCCGCCCACTCCGTCGCCCACGTGCTGGAAATGCAGGGCCGCCGCCTCGAAGGCATCCAGTGGCTCAACGCCCTGGCCCCGAACTGGGAGGGCGGCAACAACCTCCAGCACCATCTCTGGTGGCACTGCGCCCTCTACCACCTGGAGAACGGCGCCCACGACACCGTGCTGAACCTCTACGACACCCGCTTCCGCAACCTCGCCTCGCCCCTCACCATCGCGGCCCCCGACACCTACATCGACGTCCAGAACGCCGCCTCCATGCTCTTCCGCCTCGCTCGCCAGGGCGTCGACATCGGACGCCGCTGGGAGGAACTGGCCGACCTCGCCGAGACCCGCATCGGCGACACCCAGTCCGCCTTCACCCTGCCGCACTGGATGATGGCGCTCTCCGCTACCGGCCGCGACGACGCCGCCCAGCGCCTGCTCGACGGCATGCGCGCCACCTCGAACCGAGCCGGCACCACCGCGTCCATCGTCGCCACCTACGCCCTTCCCGTCAGCGACGCCGTCCGCCTGCACGGCGAGGGCCAATACGACGCCGCCGTCGAGCGCATGCTGCCGGTCATCGGCGGCATGTACCGCATGGGCGGCAGCCACGCCCAGCAGGACGTCCTGGAACAGCTCTTCCTCGACGCCGCCCAGCGCGCCGGCCGCACCGACGCGATCCGCCTCGTCGCCGAGCGCATCGCCGCCCGCCGACCGCTCCCGCTCGACCGCTACACCGGCTGGCGCGACGCCGCCCGCCACCTCGCCGCCTGACCGCCGCGCCTCGGAGTCCGCCTGGCCGACGCTTCCCTGGCCTCTCGCGGCCACGGGGGTTTCGCGGCGCGTCGCAAGCCTCTAAACAGGCCCGAGCATCTTGACCTGAGAGCGCAATGATCAATCGCGGCCTGTCGATCCTCTGTGCCACCGCCGTCTGCGCCACCTTGCTGCCCGGCATCGCCGCGGCCCAGGCGCCCGCCCCCCAAGCCGCCCAGCCTGCCGCCGACACCAGCTCCGTCTGGACCCTCCAGGTCGACAACGACAGCTTCGGCAGGGCCGTGCGCCATGCGTCGGACCGCTACTACTCCAGCGGCCTGCGCATCGGCTTCACCTCCGCCCCCTCCCTGGTGCCGGAAACCCTGAAGAACCTCGCCACGACCCTCTGGGCCTCCGGCGAGACGCGCCTGGCGATCGACCTCACCCACCAGATGTACACGCCCTACTCCATCCGCGTGCGCAATCCCCCGCTGACCGAGCGCCCCTATTCCGCCCTGGCCATGGCCAATTTCGCCCTCGTCCAGGACGGCACCACCCAGACCGGTTACGACACCCGCAGCACGATGGTCCTCGGGCTCGGCGTCGTCGGCCCCTTCGCCGGCGGCAAGGGCGTCCAGAACAACTTCCACGAGCTGATCGGCCAGCGCCGCGCCCTCGGCTGGAACACCCAGCTGCGCAACGAGCCGATCATCCAGCTCACCAGCGAACGCACCTGGCGCGTGCCGATCTACAGCGCCTTCGGCATCGAGACCGACGCCCTGCCGACGCTGACCGCCTCGGTCGGCAACCTGCGCACCTATCTCGCCACCGGCATCGCCATCCGCCTCGGCCAGGGGCTGCAATCCGACTACGGCCCCGCCGGCCTGCGCCCCTCGCGCACCGGCGGCGACTACTACCGCCAGGTCCGCCCGCTGGCCTGGTATGTCTTCGTCGGCGCCGACGGCCGCGCCGTCGCCCGCGACCTGACGCTGGAAGGCAACACCTTCACCAACAGCCGCAGCGTCCGGAAGGTCCCCTTCATCGGCGAATTCCACGGCGGCTTCGCCATCCTGGCCCACGGCGTGCGCCTCACCTACACGCACCGCCTGACCACCCAGGAATATCGCGGCCAGCGCGGCGGCCTGCACCAGGTCGGCTCGCTCGCCCTTTCCGTCCGCTTCTGACCCCAACCCCGGAGGATCCCGCCATGGGTGCCCAGGCCCGCATCGCCGAACTCGGCCTCATCCTGCCGCCGCCCAACAAGCCGATCGGCAACTACGTCCCGTTCCGCATCGGCGGCAACATCCTCTACCTCTCCGGCGTCGGCCCGCGGAAGCCCGACGGCGCCACCATCACCGGCAAGGTCGGCACCGCCGTCTCCATCGAGAAGGCCTACGAGGCCGCGCGCGACTGCGGCCTGCAGCTGATCCGCAACATGGAAGTCGCCCTCGGCAGCCTCGACCGCGTCGACACCATCCTCAAGGTGCTCGGCATGGTCAACGCCGCCCCCGATTTCGGCGACCACCCCAAGGTCATCAACGGCTGCACCGACCTCTTCGTCGAGGTCTTCGGCGACAACGGCCGCCCCGCCCGCAGCGCCGTCGGCATGGGCAGCCTGCCCGGTGACATCTCCGTCGAGATCGAAGCGATCGTCCTGCTGCGCAGCTGATGTCCGAAGCCGGAATCGTCATCGCGGGGGCCGGCCACGCCGGCGGCGCCGCGGCCGCGGCCCTGCGCCAGTTCGGCTGGAAGGGCCCGATCACCCTGGTCGGCGACGAGCCCGTCCTGCCCTACCAGCGCCCCCCCCTGTCGAAGGCCTGGCTCAAGGGCGAGGCGACCGCCGAAAGCCTCGCCCTGCGCCCGGCGCGCTTCTACACCCAGCAGGCCGTCGAAACCCGCCTCGCCACCACCGTCGCCGCCATCGACCGCGCCCAGCACCAGGTCCGCCTCGCCGACGGCACCGCCATCCCCTACGCCAAGCTGATCCTCGCCCTCGGCGCCCGTCCCCGCCGCCTCCCGCTCCCCGGCTTCGAACTGCAGAACGTCCTCGAACTCCGCACCGCCGCCGACGCCGACCGCCTGAAAGCCGCCATCGGCCCCGGCAAGCGCATCGCCATCATCGGCGGCGGCTATATCGGCCTCGAAGCCGCCGCCTCCGTCCGCGCGCTCGGCGCGGACGCCT
Organism: Asaia bogorensis; assembly: GCA_945897825.1. Lineage (GTDB taxonomy): Bacteria > Pseudomonadota > Alphaproteobacteria > Acetobacterales > Acetobacteraceae > CAMDGX01. The sequence goes on from CAMDGX010000050.1 coordinate 23,369, forward strand.
TCGTCCTCGAACGCGAACCCCGCCTGCTGGCCCGCGTCGCCTCCGAGCCCCTCTCCGCCTTCTTCCACGCCGCCCACGCCGCAAAGGGCGTGCAGATCCACCTGAACGCCCAGGTCACCGGCCTCGCTGGGGAGGGCAGGGTGCAGGCCGTCCAACTCGCCGACGGCACCGAAATCGCGTGCGACGCCGCCCTGGTCGGCGTCGGCGCCATCCCCAACGAGGAAATCGCCGCCGCCTGCGGCCTCGAATGCAGCCACGGCGTCGTCGTCGACGACCGCGCCCAAACCACCGACCCCGACATCTTCGCCATCGGCGACCTGACCCTCCGCCCGCTCCCGCTCTACAACCGCCGCATCCGCCTGGAATCCGTCCCCAACGCCCTCGAACAGGCCCGCCAGGCCGCCGCCGCCATCACCGGCCGCGCCCCCCCGAGCCCCGAGGTGCCCTGGTTCTGGTCCGACCAGTACGACATCAAGCTCCAGATCGCCGGCCTCCCCTTCGACGTCGCCACCCTCGTCGTCCGCGGCACCCCCGAAACCGGCGCCTTCGCCGTCTTCCACCTCGACGCCCAGTCCCGCGTCCAATGTGTCGAGTCCGTGAACACCCCCGCCGAGTTCATGGCCGGCCGCCAACTCATCCTGAAGCGCAAGCCGGTGGACGCCACCGCCCTTGCCGACCTAAATTCGAACATGAAGGACCTCGCGGCCTGACAGCCGCCGGCCAGAGGAACACGCAACGACCATGCCCAAGATCACCTACATCGAACACGACGGCACGGCCCACACGGTCGAGGCCGAGGAAGGCCTCTCCGTCATGGACGGCGCCGTCAACAACGGCGTCCCCGGCATCGACGCCGATTGCGGCGGCGCCTGCGCCTGCGCCACCTGCCACGTCTATGTCGACCCCGCCTGGGAACACCTCACCGGCGAGAAGAACGAATCCGAAGCCGCCATGATCAGCTTCGCCAACGGCGTGGAGCCGAACTCCCGCCTCTCCTGCCAGATCAAGGTCACCGCGGAACTCGACGGCCTCGTCGTCCGCATGCCCGCGGGTCAACATTAGAAAGGAAGCAGTTCTTTTTTGAAAAAAAGAACCAAAAAACTTTCATCCCTTCGCGCCGGGAAAGCCGATCCACACGGCGCAAATGGACAAAAGTCTTTTTGCTTCTTTTTCTTCAGAAAAAGAAGATCCTTCCTTGGCTGAGCCAACGTCCAAACCAGGAGCCGCCGCCATGAACGACGCGCCCATCGACATTCTCTCCGAAGCCGCCGAACTCGCCCGCAGCACCCCCCTGGAAAAGTTCGACGTCTCCCAGCCGAGCCTCTACCAGAACGACACCTGGCGCCCCTGGTTCGCCCGCCTGCGCGCCGAGGAGCCCGTGCACCACTGCCCCGAAAGCCGCTTCGGCGCCTTCTGGTCGGTCACGAAATACAAGGACATCATGGCGGTGGACACCAACCACAAGGTGTTCTCGTCCGACAGCCAGCTCGGCGGCATCACCATCCGCGACGTCCCCGCCAGCTTCCGCCGCCCGTCCTTCATCTCGATGGACCCCCCGCTGCACGACGACCAGCGCCGCGCCGTCAGCCCCATCGTCGCCCCCACCAACCTGATCAACCTCGAAAAACTGATCCGCGAACGCAGCGCCAAGATCCTCGACGGCCTGCCGATCGGGGAGGAATTCAACTGGGTCGAGCGCGTCTCCATCGAGCTCACCACCCAGATGCTCGCCACCCTGTTCGACTTCCCCTTCGAGGACCGCCACCTCCTCACCTACTGGTCCGACATCGGCACCGCCGACCTGCTCAGCGGCAAGGTCTCGTCCGAGGAGGAGCGCAACGAAATCCTCCAGGGCTGCCTCAAATACATGAAGGTGCTCTGGAAGCAGCGCGAGAACGGCCCGCCCCGCTTCGACCTCCTCTCCATGATGGCCCGCGATCCGTCCACGCGCGACATGGACGACCGCATGCTGCTCGGCAACATCATGCTGCTCATCATCGGCGGCAACGACACCACGCGGAACTCCATCTCCGGCGGCCTCATCGCGCTCAACCAGTATCCCGAGCAATACGACAAGCTGCGCGCCAACCCCGCCCTGATCGACTCCATGGTCCCCGAGATCGTCCGCTGGCAAACCCCGCTGTCGCACATGCGCCGCACCGCCACCGAGGACATCGAGCTCGCCGGCAAGACCATCCGCAAGGGCGACAAGGTCGTCATGTGGTACATCTCCGGCAACCGCGACGAGGAGATGATCGAGGACGCCGACGCCTTCATCATCGACCGCCCCCGCCCGCGCCAGCACATGAGCTTCGGCTTCGGCATCCACCGCTGCGTCGGCAACCGCCTCGCCGAGATGCAGCTCAAGATCCTCTGGGAGGAAATCCTCGCCCGCTTCCCCGACATCAAGGTGGTCGGCCCCGTGAAGCGCGTCTTCAGCAACTTCGTCCACGGCATCGACGAAGTCCCGGTCATCATCCCCGCCCGGAACTGAACGGTCCAACCCGCTGAAAAGCCCTCTCCCCTTGGGGGAGAGGGTTGGGTGAGGGGGCGGCGATCCCCCGGCGCAAACGATGTTCCTCCCAAGGAGCAAGACCGATGCCCACCGAGATCATCCCCTACCTCATGTACCGCAACGTCCCCGCGGCCATCGACTTCCTCGCCCGCGCCTTCGGCTTCACCGAGGAACTGCGCCAGGAAACCCCCTCCGGCGGCATGCATGCCGAAATGCGCCTCGGCGGCTGCCGCATCATGATGGGGCAGGGCGGCGCGGGCTGGAAAATGCTCCCCCCCGCCGACGCCACCGTCACCGCCGGCATCTTCGTCTATCTCCCCGATGTCGACGCCCACTTCGAACGCGCCCGCGCCGCCGGGGCCGAGATCGTCCACCCCCCCCAGGATGTCGAATACGGCCGCACCTATACCGTCCGCGACCTGGACGGCCATCCCTGGTTCTTCACCCGCCCGCCGGCACCCGCCGCCGCCTGACCGGCAGCCGCAGCGCCATCAGCCCCCTACCAAGTGGGGTCGCGCCCCGGCGGCCCGATATCCACCGGCGTGTCGCCCGCCACGTCGCCGACCCCGCGCAGCGTGCGCGCCTTCTGCGCCGCCGCCGCATCCGCGCGCCCGGTGATCACCCCGATCGCCTCCAGCGACTGCATTCCCTGGAACCCCGCCCGCGCCAAATCGTCGCGCACCTCGGCCACCGGCCGGCTCCCATCCAGCGTCACGACCCAATCGCTCATACCGCTCATCGCCGCACCTCCAGCCACGCCCGACAGCCGGACGCGGAGGCTCCGCGCCCGACTGCCGAACGTCCTACCCTAGCCCGCCGCTGCCCCCGGCAGAAGCGCGATCCGGTCCCACCCCCTTACGGAGGCGCCTGCACCAGCCCGGCCCCCACCTTCGACGCCGGCAACGGCAGCCGCCGCGCGCTCGACCGCAACCGCCGCCACAGCGCCATCCCGCGCAGCGACGAGCTCGATTGCGCCCACAGCGCCGCACACCCGGCCACATGCGGCGTCGCCATGCTCGTCCCGCTGATCGTCCGGTAGCGCGTCGGCCGCGGCCACGACGAGAACACGTCCCGCCCCGGTGCCGCGATCTCGATCTTGCCGAAATTCGAGAAGCTCGACGGCTTCAGCGTCGAATCCAGCGACGCCACCGACATGATGGTCGGCGAATTCGCCGGCGCCCCGGTCTGGCTCGCCGCATTGCCCGCCGCCGCGATGATCAGGCACCCGGTGCTCAGCGCCGCCTGGCCCGCGGCCGTGTAGGCCGCCTGCACCGGCGACTGGCTGCCGAGCGACATCGAGATCACCTCGCACCGGTTGGCGATCGCCCAGTTCATCCCCGCCAGAACGCTGGCGCCGGAGCCCGAGCCGGAGTTGGACAGCACCTTGCCCACGAAGATGCGGCTGCCGAACGCAATGCCATAGCGCGGCGTGGTCCCGAACGGCGCCTTGGTCCCCGTCGCCGTGCCGATGCAGTGCGTGCCGTGCCCATGCAGGTCCTGCACCGGCTGGCCCACGAAGCTCTGGCCGAACACCGACCGCCCCGCGAAATCCGGATGCCCGAGGTCGAACCCGGTATCCAGCACCGCAACCCGGATCCCCGATCCGCTGCGCGAGCTCGGCGGCACCCGGCAGCGCGCCAACCCCCAGGTCGCACCCAGCACCTCGGGAGACATCTCCTCGTCCTCATCCTCCTCGGGTGGCAGCACCTGCAGGTCGCGCCCGATGGCATTCGCCGCCGACAGGAACCCGCGCATGTAGTCGGCACTCTCGGCGAAGGCAAAATACTCGGGTTCGATCACGAACGACGAACTCTCCTCGCCGCTGGCCAGCGCCTCGAGCCCGAACCCCTCCGCCGCCTCGCCGGCGATCACCGCCACCCCGATCTCCGGGAAGGTCAGCGCATCGGCATCGGTCACCTCCGCCATCCGCACCGACTGGTCCTCGAAGTCGCGCGCATCGGCCATCCGCAGCCCACGATCCGCGAGCATGCGCACCCCTTCCTCCACCAGCCCCTCGCGGAACGTCACGAGGTGCCGCCCGGTGGTCAGCGCATCGCCGCCGCGCTCCAGCGCCGCCAGCAGCAACTCGTCGGGCGAGGCGGCGATGGGCGCCGCAGCCGGTTGTTCCGTATCAGGCTGTTCTTCCGACCGGCGTCGCCCGCCGCGTCCGGACCCGCGCGACCCGCGATCCTCGATGGCCATGGTGTTTCCCCTTTATGATTATTGGCCGTGGAATCAGCATGAAACGATAATGGGGATTATCAAAATCAATTCCGATTGAACGCTATTCGGAATATTCGGGTAACGCTCGCACCATCCGGCATGCGGTCGTTGAGCCAATTTGATGGGGCAGGGGGGGCAAGGCGTTCGGAAAAAATTCCAAGAATCACCACCGCCGCTCTTGCAACGGCAGGAAAGGTTAGTTATATTGATCTCATGTCAGCAAATCCCTCCCTCACCCAGCACGTCGGCGGCCTCGCGGCCGAGCTGCGCGCTCTGGCTGCGGAGGAAGCCGCCCATGCCGGGCTGGTCGCCGCGCTGCACGCCCTCATCCTCGCCACCCTGGCCCGCCTGCTCACCCGCCTGGAGCACATGCTCGACCTCTGGCAGGCCGGCCTGCTCCCGATCCCCACCCCGCGCGCGCCGCGCCCTGTGGCGGACGCCACCCCCCATCCGCGTGCCCGCGCGACGCGGCGCCGCACCGCCTGGCGCACGCCGCAGGCACGCGCCCCCGAACCGGATCGCCCGGACTCCGTCACGAGCGACGCCCCTCGGGCCAGCGTACGCCCCGGCCGCACCTCGTCATGCCCGTGGTCCGCGGCCATCGTACGCCGTATGTCCGCGACCGCCGCGCCGCCACGACCCCGCCCCGGCTTCAAAAATCCCGCCGGGGCAGGGCGCCGACCCGCGCCTAATTCGTTACGATAAAACTTCGTTCCGCCTCACCCGGCCGGAACGCTCATCCGCGCCAGCCGGCCCACATCATCGCACCCGTCGATCCCCAGCACCGCATCCGCCAACGCCGCCGATCGCTCCGCCCCCAGCACCGCGTCCACCAGCCCGGCGAACTTCGCCCGCAATTCCGCCTCGGAGAGGAAATTGTCCGGCTCCCCCTTCGGCACCACAACGGTCTTGCTGAACACCTGCCCGCGCGCCCGCACCGTCACCTTGCCCGACATGTTGGCCGGGAACTCCGCCTCGATCTCCGGATCGTCCTCGCACTCCACCTTCGGCAGCAGCGCGCGGATCACCGGGTTGTTCAGCTCGGCATACGAATCCCACCCCATCGCCCCGGTCGCCAGCGCGGTCGACAGCACGAACGCCCCGGAGAACTGCCCGTCCACCACGTTCTGCGGGTTGATCCGCTTCTCGCGCGGCTCGCCCACCAGGATCATCCCCGACCGCGAGGTGCCATAGGTGATCCCCTCGATCTCCTCCGGCCGCAACCCATGCTCCGCCCGCAGCGCCAGCATCGCGTCGATGCCCGCATGCCCGTACCGGCACGAAGGATACGGCTTCACCGCCGTCTTCATCAGCTCGAACACCACGCCGAGATCCTCGACCGCCCGCTCCGGAATGGGCGAGGGCGCATAGGCCGCCAGGAACCCCGCCTTGCCCTCCAGCGCGAACGCCGCCCCCTTGAAACCCTCCCGCGCCAGCGTCGCGGCCGCGAGCCCGGCCATCGCCGCCCAGCCGACCTGGAACCGCTTCGTCCACGCCCCATTGGCCAAAAACTGCAACGACCCCGCCGACTGCGACAAGGCAATCCCCATCGCCGAGGCAATCTCGTCGCCCGACAGCCCGAACACCCGCCCCGCCGCCGCCGCCGCCCCGAACGCCCCGCACGTCGCCGTCGGATGGAAGCCGCGCTGGTAATGCGCCCCCGCCGGCAGCGCCAAGGCCACCCGGCACGTCACCTCATACCCGGCCACAATGGCAGCCAGCACCTCCGCCCCCGACGCGCCGGCCATCTCGCCCGCCACCAAGGCGGCAGGAATGACAGGCGCCCCCGGATGCAACGACCCCGCCGCATGCGTGTCGTCGAAGTCGAGCGAATGCGCCAACGCCCCGTTCAGCAGCGCCGCCCCCGCCGGCGACCATGTCCGCCCCTCGCCGAACACCGCACAGTCGCCATGGTCCAATCCCAGCGCCTTCGCGGCGGCAAACAACGCCGGCGTGCTTTCCGCATCCACCCGCGCCCGCACCATGTTCCCCACGAGATCGAGCACCAGGAACCGCGCCCGATCCACCACCTCCGGCGGCAGCCCATCCAGCCGGATGTTGGCCGAGAACTCCGACAGCTGCTGCGTGATCGACATGGCGCGCGCCTCCCCTGCGATATCCGCCATATTCCGCCAAACGCGCCGCCCCGCAAGCCACCCTTGAAGCGGCCCACGTTTCGCGGGACGATCGACCGTCAGGAGGCCCTCATGCGCCCAGCCCTCGCCGTCCTCGCCGCGCTCCTCGCCGCCTGCACCACGCCCCCGCCCGCCAGCCAGATCGCCACCGAGCCTGCCCGCCGGCCCGTCCTCACCATGGGCACCCCCTTCGACGTGCCGGCGATCGTCATCGACACCGGGCGTAAAGGGTTGCCGCCAGACGTCCGCGACTGCGTCGACGTCCGGGCAACCGCAAACCCCGACCAGCGCATGGCGGCCTGTAGCGCGGCGATCGGTGCCAGGCGCCACAGCGACGAGATCATGTCGTCCTTCTACGAGACGCGCAGCATGTTGCTGCTCGATCGCGGCGACCTGCCGCAGGCCCTCGCCGATGCCGAGACCGCCCTGCGACTGGACCGCCGTTCGAGCCTGGCGTGGTTCCAGCGCGCCACGGTCCGCCACCGGCTCAACGATGATTCGGGCGCGCTCGCCGACTACAACGAAGCCCTCACCCGCCGGCCCGATTTCGGCTCCGCCCGGCTTCTGCGCAGCGCAATCCATGCGCGCGCCGGCCGCTACGACCTCGCCCTTGCCGATGCGGACCTTGCGATCCGCTTCACGCCCACGGCGCCCAACCCCTATGTGATGCGCGCCTTCGTGCTGCACCGCATGAACCGCCTGCCCGCTGCCATCGCCGACCTCGACCAGGCCGCGGCCATCGCGCCGCACCGGGCCGACATCCGCAACCAGCGCGGGCTCGCCCATGCCGCGTCTGGCAACCGGCGGCAGGCGCTGGCCGACTACACCGAAGCCGCGCGGCTTGACCCGAGCCGGCCGGCATACGCCGAGAATCGCCGCCTGCTCGAATCCGGCTTCGTCCGCCCGCCGCCCTGAATGCAGCCGTTGCCGGGGCGGAAGCTCCTGTCGCCGCGATTGCCGCCGACTCCTGCGCCGTGGCACACCGGCACCATGTTAGCCCGTCGCACCCTGCTTGCCGCACCCGCCATGGCCCTGGCCGCCTGTGCCGCCTCATCGCCGGACCAGGTGGTGGTGGCCCAGACGACCACCGCCCCCGCACCCCCTCCGCCACCCGCCCCCCCGGCGCCGCGGCCGATGCCGGCCACCAAGCCGGTGGCGACCTTCGCCCCCTTTGTGGAAGGCGTGAAGGCCGAGGCACAGAAGGCCGGCATTCGCCCAGCCACCCTCCAGGCCGCCTTCCGCGGCATCGCCACCCCGAACGCCCGGGTCATCGAGCTGGACCGCCGCCAGCCCGAGTTCACCCTCACCTGGGAGCAATACCGCCAGCGCGTGATCTCCGACGCCCGCATCGCCCGCGGCCGCGAGCACTTCGCCCGCCACCGCGCGCTGATCACCGACATCTGCGCCCGCTACCGCATGCACCCGGCGCCGCTGATGGGCATCTGGGGCATGGAGTCGCATTACGGCCAGTTCACCGGCGGCTTCAACGTCATCGAGGCGCTGGCCACCCTGGCGTGGGAAGGCCGCCGCGCCGCCTTCTTCCGCGCCCAGCTGATGAGCGCGCTCAAGATCATCGACGCCGGCGACATCCCGGCCGAGCGCATGCTCGGCAGCTATGCCGGCGCCATGGGCCAGCCGCAGTTCATGCCCGACAGCTTCCTGCGCTTCGCCGTCGACCACGACGGCAACGGGCGACGGGACTTGTGGAACGAACCCGGCGACATCCTGGCCTCGATCGCCAACTACCTCTCCAGATCCGGCTGGACCCCGCCGCAGGGCTGGGGCCAGCAGATCACCGTGCCCGGCGGCTTCGACCCCGCGCTTGCCGGGCGGGACAACCGCAAGCCGGCGGCCGAATGGACCCGCCTCGGCATCCGCCCGCGCACCCCGGTGCCGGCCGAGACCCAGGCCGCGGTGATCCTGCCGGACGGGGCAGGGGGGCAGGCGTTCCTGGCCATCCACCCGAACTTCCAGGCGATCCGCCGCTACAACCCGTCGGATTTCTACGCCATCGCCGTCGGCCTGATCGGCGACGCGGTGGTTTCGGGATGAGGATGCTGCTGCTGCTCTGCGCGCTCGCGGGCCTCGCCGGCTGCGCCATGCCGGGGGGCGGCGGCGCGCGCTACGTGGTCGGCGCGCCCTACCAGGTCGGCGGGCTGTGGCGCTACCCGGCCGAGGTGTTCTCCCTCACCGAGACCGGCATCGCCACCGTGTCCAGCCGCAGCGGCGCCACCGCCAACGGCGAGAGTTTCGATGCCGCGAACATGGCCGCCAGCCACCGCACCCTCCAGCTGCCGGCCGTCGCACGGCTGACCAACCTGGAGAATGGCCGCCAGGTGGTCGTGCGCATCAACGACCGCGGCCCGGCCGACCCGGCGCGGCTGGTCGGCGTGACGCGCCGCGTGGCGGAGCTGCTGGGCGCCACCAACCCGCAGGCCTTCCGCGTGCGCCTGCAGGTGCTG
>CAMDGX010000051.1 GCA_945897825.1 Asaia bogorensis
GGCCGCGCCAGGGCCAGCACATCGGCCAGCGCCGGGATGCGCGCGCCGTCGCGCGGCCGCTGGGTGGCGAACTCCCCGGCATAGGCGCTGCCCGGCCGCAGCCGTCCGACGTCGTAGCGATGCAGCGCCGATCGCTTCAGGTCGCGCACCAGTGGGCCGCGCCCGGGCAGCCAGCGCCCGTCGGGGCCGCGCACGATGTCGCCATTCAGCGCCGGGTCATGCACCACCACCGGAATGCCGTCGGCGGTCAGCGCCACGTCCAGCTCCACCGAGTCCACACCCAGCGCAAAGGTCGCGGAGAACCCTTCCAGCGTGTTCTCGGGCCAGAGCCCCCGCGCGCCGCGGTGGCCGGAGATATGAAACCTGTATGTCATGCCTCCCCTGTCGCCCCGGTTTGCCGGCACGTCAAGATCGGGCAGACTGCCATCCATGACAGACAAGATCCTCGGCGTTCTCGGCGGCATGGGCCCACTGGCCAGCGCGCAGTTCATGCTCCGCCTCACCCTGCTGACCCCGGCGGGGCGGGACCAGGAGCACATCCCCGCCGTGCTGTGGTCCGACCCCCGCGTGCCCGACCGCACGCGCGGCAAGCTGGAGGGCGGCGAAGACCCGCTGCCGTGGTTGCTGCGCGGCGTGCGCGGGCTGAAATCGGCCGGGGCCGGCGCGATCGCCATTCCCTGCAACACCGCTCATGGCTGGCACGACGCCATGGCCGCTGAAGGACTGCCGATCCTGCACATCGTCGACGCCGCCGCCGCCGAGCTGCGCAAGGCAGCGCCCTCGGGCGTGGTCGGCGTCATGGGCACGGCGGCAACGCTGCGCATGCGCCTCTACCAGGACCGGCTGGAAGCGCAGGGCTGGACCTGCCTGGTGCCGTCCGACGGGGAAATGACCGCGAAGGTGACGCCGGCGATCGGCCTCGTGAAGGCCAACCGTGTCGCCGAGGCCTTCGCGCCACTGGCCGAGGTCGTCGCCTCGCTGGCCGCACGCGGCGCCCAGGCCGTCGTGCTCGGCTGCACCGAGATCCCGCTGGGCATTCCGGCCGACCAGCGCACGACGCTGCCAGTTCCGGTGGTGGACACCATCGATGCGTTGGCGCTGGCGTCGATCGCGTGGGCCAGGAAGTAAGCGCGTTCTTTTTTGAAAAAAAGAACCAAAAAACTTCTGTCCATTTGCATCGTGGCCGGTCGCCCGGACACGGTGCCAATGGATGAAGTTTTTTTGCTACTTTTTGTTCACAAAAAGTAGACTCTTCCTTTCTACTCGATCACCGCCTGATAGCTCAGCACCCTGAGTTCCTTGCGGATCGGATAGGTGCTGCTCGGCATCAGCTGCGTCATCATGATCACGATCATGTCCTCGACCGGATCGACCCAGAACGCCGTGCTGGCCGCCCCGCCCCAGGCGTATTCGCCCGGCGTGCCCAGGATCTGCGCCTTCGCCGGGTCAAGCATCACCGAGAAGCCGAGCCCGAAGCCGATCCCGAGATAGGAGCTTTCGCTGAACCGCGCCTGCCCCATATCGCCCATGTCGCCGCGCAAGTGGTTGATTGTCATCAATTCCACCGTCTTGCGGCCGAGCAGTCGCACCCCGTTCAGCGTGCCCTTGTTGCGCAGCATCATGCAGAACTTCAGGTAGTCGCCGGTGGTCGAGGCCAGCCCGCCGCCGCCCGACTCCATCTTCCGGTCGCCGAGGTAGCGGCTGGTCGCCGGGTCGTCGAACAGCATCACCCCGCCCTTGGGATGCGGCACGTAGTTGGCCGCGAAGCGGGCGCGCTTCTCCTCGGGCACGATGAAATGGGTATCGTCCATCTTCAGCGGGCCCAGGATGCGCTCCTGGAGGAAGGCACCGAAGCGCTGGCCCGAGATCGCCTGAACGAGCGCACCCAGCACATCGGTGGCGACCGAGTAGTTCCATTCCTTGCCGGGCTGTGCGATCAGCGGCAACTTTGCCAGTTTTTCAACGGTTTCCATCAGCTCGCTGTCGGGATGCCCGAAATCCGCCAGCTTGTTGTCGCGATACATCGCATCGACGGCGGTGGCCTCCATGAAACCGTAGGTGAGGCCGGAGGTATGGGTCAGCAGGTCGCGGAAGGTGATGTCGCGCTCGGCCGGCACCGTCTCCACCTTGCCGCGGCTGCCGCCCACGGCCACGCGGCTGCCCTTGAACGCCGGGAGGAACCGGCTGATCGGGTCGTCGAGCTGGAAGCGCCCCTCCTCGTAGAGCATCATGATCGCCACGGAGGTGATCGGCTTGGACATGGAGTAGATGCGGAAGATGGTGTCCGGCGCCATCCGCACGCCGCGCTCCTTGTCGGCCAGCCCGCTCATGCCCCAATGCGCCACCTGCCCGCGCCGGGCGACCAGGGTGGATACGCCGGCAAACCGCCCGCCCGAAACCAGCTCGTCGCGCCAGGCGTCGATGCGCGCCAGCCGCTGGCTGCACAGCCCGACATCCTCGGGCGAGGTGATCGTCATCGCATCGTTCATGGCACCCTCCTGCTTGGCCCGACGATGGCCGCCGACGGCAAAGCGGTCAACCGCGCCCGCGCAGGCTCACCCTTCCATCGCGCTGGCGACATACTGCGCCCAGCCCAGCGCCGCCGCATCCTCGCCGCGCCGCGCGACCACCTGCAGGCCCAGCGGCATGCCGCCCGGCCCGGTGCCGGCGGGCACGGTCACGCAGGGCACGTGTAGCGCAGTCCAGATCGAGTTGAACGCGGGATCGCCGGTCCAGCCCAGCCCCTCCGGCGCCTCTCCAACCGCGGAGGGCGTGAGCAGGATGTCGAGCCCGTCCATTGCCGCCGGGAACGCCGCCTGCAGCCGGGCGAAGGTGGCCCGCGCCGCATCGAGCGCCGCCGGCCCCTGCGCAAGGCCCCATTCCAGCCGCTCGCGCAGCACGTCGCTGATGCCATCGCGATGGAAAACCATCTCCCAACCCATTGATGCCGCACTCTCCGCCTGCATCACCACCTGGTGCGCGTCGGGCAGCGCGGCGTACTCGGCCGGCAACTCGCGCACCTCCATCACCGCGCCGGCGCGCGCCAGCACCTCAGCCGCCCGCTCCATCAGCGTCACCGTCTCGGGCGCCGCCGCCGACCAGGCAGGCGAACGGCAAAGTCCGATGCGCGGTGCGCGGCCCGGGTGGCGATCGGGGTCGCCGAGGTTGCGCCCGGCCACGGCGCCGGCGACCCGCGCGCAATCGGCGACGCTGCGGGCCAGCACGCCGATGGTGTCGAGGCTCTCGCTCATCACCTTCATGCCCAGCCGGGCGATCATGCCCCAACTCGGCTTGTAGCCGACGACGCCACAGAACGCGGCCGGGCGGATGATGCTGCCGGCGGTCTGGGTGCCGAAGGCCGCCGGGAAGAACCCCGCCGCCACGCCCGCCGCCGACCCGCTGGAGGAGCCACCGGGCGTGTGCCCGAGGCCGCGAGGATTGGCCGTCGGCCCCGGGCGGCGCGTGGCGAACTCGGTGGTGATGGTCTTGCCCATCACCAGCGCCCCGGCATCCCGCGCCCAGGCGACGCAGGACGCATCGGCGCGGGGGCGGTGGTCCGCCCAGATCCCGGAGCCGTATTCGCTCGGCATATCATGGGTATCGAGCACATCCTTCACACCCAACGGCATGCCGGACAACACGCCTGGACGCGGCATGGCGGCGCGAATCAGGCCGGCATCGTGATGGGCGAAGGCCCGCACCTCGCCCTCACGTGCTGCGATCCGCTCCAGGCAGGCGTCGCGCCAAGTGGAGGCGTCGAGCCGGCCGGCGCGGATTTGGGCCATTGCCTTTGTGGCGGTGAGGTCGGCGATCGCGTCCATGGTCGTCTCCCGGTGGGTCGTCGCGCCCGGCACGGAAAGGCAGGGGCGCGAAGGCAAGGGTGGCGCGGCGGGCCCGTCGGGTCCATCCTGTTCCCGATGACCCAGCCGGATTCCCGCGTCCGCATGGCCGAGGCCGCAAGTGGCGCGCGCACCTACCTCGTCGACCTGCCCCCGGAGGCATTGCCGCCGGTGCGCCCGCGCGACCTGCATGCGGCGTGGGACAGCGCGCGCGGCGCCGCCCTGTCGCAGCAATGGGGGCGGCCGCTGATGCTGCGCTTCCGCCGCCCCGGCGCGCCGGCGGGCGAGCCCGGCACCGATCTCGCACTGGCCGACGCCGATGCCTGCTGCTGGGCCGCGGCCGTCGACGGCACCGTGGGGCTGGCCAGCCCGTACGGAATGTCGCTGTGCCTGCGCCTGCTGGCACTGGTGGAGTTGCTGCCGCGCGCGCCCTGGGCGCTGCCGCTGGTGGCGATCAACCGTGACGGGGCGGCGATCCATCCCGCCCTGCTGCGCGCCGCCGCGCACACGCCGCTCGCTCCCGACGCCGGCTTCGACGCCGCCCGCCTGCACGACGCGGTCCGCCAGGAAGCCGCCCTGCCCGCCCCGCATCCGCCGCCGCCCCTCGCCGCCCCCACCCGACCCGGAGCCCGCGCATGACCCCGCGCCCCCATCTGCTTGCCCTCACGCTGGGGACCGTCGCGATCGGGGCCGGCCTGCTCGCCGGCTGTGCCGCGCCCTCCGGCCCCGCCCCGACCGCGGCGCAATCGGCCGCCTGCCGTCAGCGCGCCGACGAGGTCTATGACCGCCAGAACCGCGCCGACCTGTATCGCAGCGACACCTACGCCGGCGGCGCGCGCGACGCGATGTTCTCCGGCACCGGCTCCCCCGGCGCCTCGATCGGCCTGCTCTCCGCCCGCTTCGCCCGCGACCGACTGGTCGACGACTGCCTGCGCGGCGTGGCCGGCAACGTCGCCAGCACGCCGGACGCCCCGGCCCCCGCCACTGGCGCGCCCCCTCCCAGGACCCGGCCCTGACGATCTGAACCCCCGACGGTGGCCAACCTCGCCTCCATCCGCCGCGTCCTGTCGCGGCGCAACACCGCCGTGTTCTACGGCGCGAGCCTCACCTGCTGGACCGGCATCTGGATCCAGCAGATCGCGGTCGACTGGCTGGCCTGGCAACTGACCCACTCGCCGATGTGGGTCGGCATCCTGGCATTCTGCAACCTCGCGCCATCGGTCATTGTCTCGCCCTTTGCGGGGGCGATCGCCGACCGGATGGACCGGGTGCGGCTGACCCAGATCACCCAGATCGTCGTGGCCGCGCATTCGGCGATCCTGATCCTGCTGGTCGCCACGGGCTGGATCAGGATCGAGATCCTGGCCGTGCTGGCCGTGCTGACCGGCATCTCCGGCAGCTTCGCCCAGCCGGCGCGCCAGTCGCTGGTGCCGGGCATGGTGACGCGCGAGGACCTGCCGGCGGCGGTGGCGATCAATTCGCTCACCTGGAATCTCGGGCGCACCGTGGGGCCGGGGATCGGCGGCGTGATCGTCGCCTTCTGGGGCGTGGTGCCGGCGATGGCGGTCAACTGCATCGCCTACATCATCGCCTGCCTGTCGATGTTCGCGCTGCGGCTCGATCCCGCGACCCGCCGCGGCCATGCGCCCACCGGATCGATGATGCGCGAGACGCTGGATGGCGTGCTCTACATCGCGCGCCACCCCGGCATGCGCCCGTTGTTCATCTTCGCCGCCGTGCTCGCGGTGCTCACCCGTCCGATCCAGGAAATGCTGCCCCCCTATGTCGACCGCGTGTTCGGCCAGGGGGCGGAGGGGCTGGCGCTGCTGTCGAGCATCATGGGCCTGTCGGCGTTTGCCGGCGGCATGGCGATCGGGCTGCGCGGCAAGCTGGCCGGGCTATCGAAGATGACGGTGGTCGCCGGCATCGTGCTGACGGTATGCACGGCGGGCTTCGTGGCCACCGGGCATTTCGCCTTCGCCTGCGCGATCGGGGGCGTGCTGAGTGCGGCGACCACCATGCATGGCATCTCGGCGCAGACGCTGATCCAGTCCGGCACCTCCGGACCGATGCTCGGCCGCGCCCTGAGCCTGTGGGGCATGATCGGCCGGGCGGGCCCGGCGCTCGGGGCGCTGATCTACGGCACGCTGGCGGAGCTGGCCGGGCTGCAATGGCCGGTGATCATCGGCTGTGCGGCGGCGCTGCTGGCCTGTGCCTATGCCTGGCGCCGCCAGCCGCAGATGGCGCGCGCGCTGGAGCGGACCGAGGGGTAGCCCCCTACCCCACCGGCAGCGCGGGCGCCGCGACGCCCTGGCGCCACAGCGTCATCAGCATGTCGTCGATGCCGGCATCGATCGCGTCCGCCCCAACCGGAGCCGCCGCGTCGGTGGACGCGAGTCGTGCCGATACGCGCGCGCGCAACGCGGTCCAGCCGCTCGGCCCCTCGATCAGCGCCGCGATCGTCGCCTGGGCCAGCCGCGACTGGGCCTGGATGCCGGCACCCCCCGGCACCATGAACACCGCCGCATCGCCCGACCGTTGCAGCGCCGTCGCCCACACCAGCGCCGGATGGCGCAGCCCGTTGCCGCCGCCGCCGTCGCAGGGCCGGGCGAACAGCGCGGTGCGGTAGCCGCCGCCGGAGGCAAAGTCCCACGCCTCGGCGGTGCGCGCCGCCACCTTCGGGTCCGCGCCCAACGGCATCGGCGCGGGCGGGATGTAGTTCACGAACCGCACGTCCTCCGCCGCGAGACGGGTCGCCAGCTCCGCCGTGTGCAGCGTCTCCAGCACCGGCCCCAGCGCCTCGTGAAACATCACCACGTCGCCGGTGCGGCCCATGCTGGCGAGCGTGCCCATCACCAGGTCTCGCGTCGGCCCCTGGGCCGGCACCGCATCGCCGATCGCCTTGAGGTTGGCGCGCACCGTGGACAGCTGCTGCGCCACCGGCCAGGTCGGGTCGTTGCCGAGCCGCAGGATCCGGCCAAGCGCCGCGCGGGCGAGTCCGGCGAGGCCGGCGTAGTAGTTCATCACCACCACGCCGCCCGGCTTCAGGCAGGCGGCGGCCAGCGACAGCGCCTGGGCGCGCGCGGCCGGCGGCATGATGTAGAGCGTGCCCAGAAGGTAGACGACGTCGAACCGCCCCAGCGCCGCCGCGTCCGCCCCGGCCGCATCGCCATGCAGGATGGTCCAGCGCCCGCCGAGCGGCGCCCCGAGCGCCCGCGCCCTGCCGCAGGCCTCCGCCGAGGCATCGATGCCGACCATCCTGCCCTGGCTCTCGGCCGCGGCATGGAGCAACTGCGCCCCGGTGCCGCAGCCGATGTCGAGCACGTCCAGCACCGGGCCGGACGACACCGCCACCCCGAGCGCGGCCGCCGCGCCCCGCACCTGCGCGAGGCCGAGCCCGCCATGCGGCCCGGGATCATAGGGCACGACATCATAGCTGCGACCGATCTCCGCCGCGCGCGACGGCTCGGCGGGTGCTCCGGTCACCGCTGGCGCCAGGGCAGCCCCGATGCCTTCCAGCCGGCGATGCGGCCGCGATGGCCCTCGCCGTCGGGGTTGCCCTCGAACCCGTCAGCCACGTTGAACACATTGGCGAAGCCGGCCGCCTGCGCCGCCTGGGCGGCGGCCAGCGAGCGGACGCCGGACCGGCACATGAAGTAGATATGGTGCTCCGGCGTGAAGCCGGCCTGCCGCAGCTGGTCGACGAAGCCGGTGTTGACCTCCATCTTCGGGAAGATCTGCCACGGGATCAGCACCGGCTGCTTGGCCGCCTCGGCGAGGTCGGTCAGCCCGACATAGGTCCATTCGGCATCGGTGCGCACATCGACCAGCTGTGCGTGGGGGTCGGACTTGAGCGCCTGCCAGACCTGCTGTGGGGGAATGTTCTCGACCATTCTGCGACTCCGGATGATGATACGGCACATGGCCCGGCCTCGGCCGGGGGACAACGGGAAACAACCGAGAGAGCTTGTATGAATTCGCCGTCCGTGACCATCACCCCTCCCGCCCCTGCCGCCGGCCTCGAGGCCGCCATCGGCAACACGCCGCTGATCCGCCTGCGCCGCGCCTCGGAGGCAACGGGCTGCACCATCCTGGGCAAGGCCGAGTTCATGAACCCCGGCGGCTCCGTGAAGGACCGCGCGGGGCTGGCAATCATCGAGGATGCGGAGCGCCGCGGCCTGCTGAAGCCGGGCGGCACGGTGGTGGAGGGCACCGCCGGCAACACCGGCATCGGCCTCACCCTGGTCGGCAACGCCAAGGGTTACCGCTCGGTCATCGTCATGCCGGAAACCCAAAGCCGCGAGAAGATCGACTTCCTGCGCATGATCGGCGCCGATCTGCGCCTGGTGCCGGCCAAGCCGTTCCGCGACCCCGGCAACTACGTGCACTATTCCCGCCGACTGGCCGAGGAACTGGGCGCCGTCTGGGCCAACCAGTTCGACAACCTCGCCAACCGCGAGGGCCACCGCGCCACCACGGGCCCCGAGATCTGGCAGCAGACCGAAGGGAAGGTCGATGCCTTCACCTGCGCCTGCGGCACCGGCGGCACCCTGGCCGGGGTGGCGATGGCGCTCAAGGCGGCGAACCCCAAGGTGCGCATCACCCTGGCCGACCCCGAGGGCAGCGGTCTCTACGGCTGGGTCACCAGCAACGACCTCACCGTCGAGGGCAGCTCGATCACCGAGGGCATCGGCCAGTCGCGCGTGCCGGAGAACCTCGCCGGCGCACCGATCGACGACGCCGTGCGCATCCCCGATGCCGAGGCGCTGGAGCAGGTGTTCGACCTGCTGATCCACGAGGGCCTGTCGGTCGGCGGCTCGGCCGGCATCAACGTCGCGGCCGCGATCCGGGTGGCCAAGGCGATGGGGCCCGGGCACACCATCGTCACCATCCTCTGCGACGGTGGGGCGCGGTACCAGTCCAAGCTGTTCAACCCGGAGTTCCTGCGCGGCAAGGGCCTGCCGACGCCGCCCTGGATGGGCTGATGCAGGCGCTCGACCACTTCCTGGGCCTCGCCGCCGCGACCGTCGCCGTCCAGGCCGCCGGAGCGGCGCAGGCAGCCGGCCGGCGCGTCGCCGCCTTGCTGGCCACACCGCCCGAACCCGCGGCCGCCCCCGCCGCGGCGCGACATCCCGCCTGCGCCCACCTGCCGGCTGCCATGGCCACCACGCCGCAGCCGCTGGCCGAGGCGTTCCGCGCGCTGGAGCCGCGGCTGGCCTGGCGCGGACGTGAGGGCCTTGCCGACCACTACGCCGGCGCGCCGGTGCTGGGCCCAAGGGGGCTGCAGCAGCGCGGCGGGCTGGTCGCCGGGTTCAGCCTGCTGGCCCCCGGCGCCACTTATCCCGATCACGACCATCCCCCGGAGGAGATCTACCTCGCCCTGTCCGGCGGCGAATGGTGGAACGCGGCAACGCCGTGGCACGCGCCCGGACCGGGCGGCATCGTGCACAACCCGCCGGGTATCCTGCACGCGATGCGCGGCAGCGAGGCGCCGCTGCTGGCGATCTGGTTCCTGCTGCCGACGTAGGAACGCCGCGTCCTACCCCTTCGGCGCCCGTGGCCGCAGCAACTCCAGCATCGCCACCGTCAGCACCGACAGCACCACCAGGATGGTCGAGATCGCGGCGATCGTCGGGTCGATCTGGTCGCGCAGCGCGTTGAACATCCGCCGTGGAAGGGTAGCCATCTCCCCGCCGGTGATGAAGAAGCTCACGATCACCTCGTCGAACGACGACAGGAAGGCGAGCAGCGCGCCGGATGCCACCGGCAGGCGGATCTGCGGCAGGGTGATCGACCAGAACGCCCGGAACCAGGTCGCCCCCAGGCTGCGCGCCACGCGCTCCTGCGCCATGTCGTAGCTGCGCAGGCCAGCACCGACGCTCACCACCACGAACGGCATCGACAGCATGGCGTGCGCGATCACCGTGCCCACCAGCGTGTTGTTCAGCCCGGTCTTGGCATAGAGGTAGAAGATGCCCACGGCCGTCAGGATGGTCGGCACCAGCAGCGGCGCCAGGATCGCCAGGCGCAGCGCGTTGCCCCAGCGGAATCCGCCCAAATGCAGCCCGTATGCCGCCGCGATCCCGGCCGGCGTGGCCACCAGCGTGGTCAGCACCGCCACCTTCGTGCTCATCCAGGCGGCATCGCGCCATTCCACCGAGCCGAAGAACCCTTCGTACCAGCGCAGCGACCACGCCCGCGGCGGGAATTCCAGCAAGGTGGAGGCGGAGAACGACACCGGGATGACGATCAGGACCGGCACGACCAGGAAGATCAGCACCAATGCCGAGAGCAGGAACAGCCACCAGCGCCGCCAGGGGGGGATCCAGTCGCCTTCGTTCATCGGTCGCGGTCCGTGATCAAGGTCACTAATCCTGTCCCGTGATCTTCCCGACCGGGAAGATGCGCGAGAACACCCAGAAGATCAGAAGCGTCACCGCGAACAGCACCACCCCCAGCGAGCTCGCCGCCCCCCAGTCGAAATAGGTCGCCACATTCTGCTGGATCTTCATCGAGATCGTCGTCACCCGCCCGCCGCCAAGGAATTGCGGCGTGATGTAGAAGCCCAGGCACAGCACGAACACCATCACCGTCCCCGCCGCCAGCCCCGGCACCGTCAGCGGCAGGTACACCCGCCAGAAGGCCGAGACCGGTCCGGCCCCGAGGCTGGCCGCGGCGCGCACGTAGTCGCGGTCCAGTACCTTCATGTTGGCGTACAGCGGCAGTATCAGGAACGGCAGCATGATGTGCAGCATGCCGATGGCCGTGCCGGTGAAGTTGTGCACCAGCGGCAGCGGCGTGTCGATCAGCCCCCACTTCATCAGCGTGGTGTTGATGATGCCGCGCCGCTGCAGCAGCACCAGCCAGGCATAGGTTCGCACCAGGAGCGCGGTCCAGAACGGCACCAGCACCAGCATCAGGCACACCGTCGCCCAGCGCCCCGGCAGCAGCGCGATCATGTAGGCCACCGGATAGCCCAGCAGCACCGCCAGCCCGGTGACCAACAGGGAAAGCTGGAACGTGACGACAAACACCGTGATGTACGCCGGCTCGTTGACCATGCGCGCATAGTTGCCCAGGCCGAAGCCGCCCTCGTCGTACAGCGAAAGCCAGAACAGCCAGCCCACGGGCATGAACAGCAGCGCGCCAAGCAGCAGGAAGGCGGGCCCGGTCAGCCCGGCCAGCGTCAGCGTCTCGCGCTTGGCATCGGCGCGGATGCCGTCGGCATTGATGCCCGCCGCCGCACTCACGGCGCGCGCACCAGCACGGCATCGGCCGGGTCCAGCGCCAGGCGGATCGCACCGCCGCGGCCGGGCAGCGTGGCGCTTTGCCCAGCCCGCGCCAGTTCGCGCAGCGTGACGATGGCGCCGTCGGCCAGGCGAACATCGATGCGAAGCGTGTCGCCCTGGAACACCACGTCGTCGATCACCGCGTCGAGCAGGTTCGCCCCCGGCGGCGGCTGGCCCACCACGGGCGCGAGCTTCTCGGGGCGCAGCACCAGCAGGTAGTTGCCATCCGCGCCCGGCGCGCCGGCAACCGCGATCGGTTCACCCTTCCACCGCGCCACCCCACCTGCCACCGTCACCGGCAGGAAGGCGGAATCGCCGATGAAGTCGGCCACGAAATGGCTGGCCGGCTTCTCATACAGCGCCCGCGGCGTGTCGATCTGCTGGATGCGCCCGTGGTCGATCACCGCCACGCGGTCGGACATCGTCAGCGCCTCGCGCTGGTCGTGCGTCACGTAGATCACGGTCATGCCGAGGCGCTCGTGCAGCCGGCGGATCTCGATCTGCATCTGCTCGCGCAGCTTCTTGTCCAGGGCCGACAGCGGCTCGTCCATCAGCAGGATGCCCGGCTCGAACACGATGGCGCGCGCCAGCGCCACGCGTTGCCGCTGCCCGCCCGAAAGCTGGTCCACCCGCCGCGCGCCGAGGTCGTCGAGCTGCACCAGCTCCAGTGCCCGCTTCACCCGAACCGCCTGCTCCGCCGCCCCGATGCCGCGCAGCTTCAGCGGGAAGGCGATGTTGCCCGCCACGTCCATATGCGGAAACAGCGCATAGCTCTGGAACACCACGCCCAGGTTCCGCTTGTGCGGCGGCGTGCGCACCATCTCCACCCCGCCGAACGACAGGCTTCCCGCGTCCGGCCGCGTGAACCCGGCCAGGATCATCAACAGCGTCGTCTTGCCGGAGCCGGACGGGCCGAGCAGGGTCACGAACTCCCCGCTCGCCACATCGAGGTCGACCGCATCGAGCGCGGCCGCGCGTCCGTAGCGCTTGGTCAGCCCCCGGACGGCGATCGGCAGCGCCGCCCGGTTCGTGGTGCCCACGGTCAGCGCTGCAGGAACGCGTCCATGCGCTCCGTCAGCTTCGGCAGGTGTTCGCGCCAGAAGTCGAAGTTCATCACCGTCTGCTTCGCCGCGTTGGCCGGCGCGGAGTTGATGCCTGCCGCCTGCTGCGGCGTGATCTTGCCGGTTTCGAACGCCTTGGCGGTGATCGGGCCGTAGTTGATGTACTTGGGAATGTCGGCCTGGATCACCGGATCGACCATCATGGCAATCACCTTCTGCGCCAATGCCAGGTTCTTGGCCCCCTTCGGGATCACCAGGCAGTCGGCATTCAGGATGCCCTGGTTGTAGGTCGTCGCCGCCTTCGCTCCGTCCGCGATCGCCGCCGAGGCGCGCCCGTTCCAGATCGCCACCATGTCCGCCTCGCCGTCCTTCAGCAGCTGCGCGGACTGCGCGCCCGAGGCCCACCACGCCACCACGTGCGGCTTGATCTTCTCCAGGCTGCGGATCGCGCGGTCCACATCGATCGGATACAGCTTGTCCAGCGGCACCCCGTCGGCCATCAGCGCGATCTCCATCGTCTCGCTGGCCCCGCGGGAGAGGGAGCGCGTGCCGGGGAACTTCTTGACGTCCCAGAAATCCGCCCAGGTCTGCGGCCCGTTCTGGCCGAACTTCTCCGTGTTCCACGCGATGATCGTGGAATAGTAGATCACCCCGATCCAGTCCTTGTGGACCATCGCCTTGTCGATGCCATCCGTCTTGACAACGGAGTAGTCCAGCGGCTCGAACAGCCCCTCCGCCGCCCCGCGCGCGCAACTCGCCGCCCCCAGATCCGCCACGTCCCACTTCACCGCATTCGCCCGCACCTGCGCGCGCACATCGGCAATGCCGGTCAGCGTGTCCTCCTTGATGACAATGCCGAGCGCCTTCTCGATCGGATCGAGCTGCGCCTTGCGCTGGGCCGCCTGGTAGGCGCCGCCGAAGGAGGCGAAGGTGATCGTCTGCTGCGCGGCCGCCGGCCCCGCGATCAGCAGCGCGGCGGCGGCATAGAGGGCGAGCTTCATGGCTTCGTATCCCTGTTCGATTGCGTGATGAGCCTCGGGCGTTATCATCGGCGCAATCCGTCGCGCCCGCCAAGCGAAAATCGATTCCGCCGCGCACTGGACCGGAACCGGTCCGCCGATGCACCATGCCCGCTCCCGCCGCAGGAGAGTCCGCGTGGCCCATTCCCGCTTGCCGCTGCCCCCCAGCCTCTACGCCGAAACCGCCCGCCCCCCAGCCGACACGCCACCGCTCGACGGCGACAAGTCCGTTTCCGTGGCGGTGATCGGCGGCGGCTTCACCGGCCTGTCCGCGGCGCTGCATCTTGCCGAGCAGGGCACCGACGTCGCGGTGCTGGAGGCGCATGAGCCGGGCTGGGGCGCATCGGGGCGCAATGGCGGCCAAGTGAACCCCGGCCTCAAGCACGACCCCGATACCGTGGTGCGCGACTTCGGGTCCGACCTCGGCGAGCGGATGGTGGCAATGAGCTGGGGCGCGCCCAACACGGCGTTCGAGATCATCCGCAGGCACCAGATCCAGGCCGACGCCAGCCAGACCGGCACCATCCGCGCCGCCTGGATGCAGCCCAACGTGGCCGAGATCCACGCCAGCTACGAACAGGCGGCGAAGCGCAACCTGCCGGTCGAATTCCTCGACGCCGGGCGGATGCGCGAGGTGACCGGCACCGACCGCTATCTCTGCGCGGTGCTCGACCGCAGCGGCGGCCATGTGAACCCGCTCGGCTATGCCCGCGGGCTGGCCCAGGCGGCGATCCAGGCAGGGGCCGCGGTCCATGGCGGAACGCCCGCGACGAAGGTCTGGCGCGACGGCGGCAAATGGCATGTCCAGACGCCGACCGGCACCGTCCACGCCGACCGGATCGTGCTCGGCACCAACGGCTACACCGACAACATCTGGCCGAACCTGCGCAAGACCGTAGTGCCGGTGTTCAGCGCCGTGGTCGCCAGCGAACCGCTGTCGGACGAGATGGCCCGCGCCATCTTTCCGATCCGCTCCTCGCTGTACGAACTCGGCAAGGTCACCACCTACTACCGCCTCGACCGCCAGAACCGCGTTCTGATGGGTGGCCGCAGCGCGCAACGCCCGATCGAGGGGCCGGAGGAGCTGGGCTTCCTGCGCAAATACGCCGAACGCCTCTGGCCGCAGATGAAGGGCATCCGCTGGACCCATGGCTGGAACGGCCAGCTCGCCGTGACCACCGACTACTACCCGCATATCCACGAGCCGGCGCCGGGCGTGACGGTGTGCCTCGGCTACAACGGGCGCGGCGTGGCGATGGCGAGTGCCATGGGCCCGCAGCTGACAAGGCGCATCCTCGGCGGCAGCCAGGCGGAGATCGACATGCCGATCACCGACCTCAAGCCGGTGCCGTTCCATGCGCTGTGGAAGACGGCGGTGGCGGCGCGAATCACCTATGGGCGTATCCGGGATTACCTGCACGTTTGAGGAAGAAAGGAAGCGCTTCTTTTTTGAAAAAAAGAAGCAAAAAACTTTTACCCGGGGCGCTGGGAATAACCCTCGACGCCAATGGATGAAGTTTTTTTGCTTCTTTTTGTTCACAAAAAGAAGGCCTTACTTCCCTGCCCTCAACAGCCGCAAAGCGTTCAGAGTCACCAGCACTGTCGCCCCCGTATCCGCCAGGATCGCCGGCCACAGCCCGGTCACCCCGGCGATGGTCGTGACGAGGAACACCAGTTTCAGCCCCAGCGCGATGGCGATGTTCTGGCGGATGTTGGCCATCACGCGCCGCGACAGCGCGATCATCGCCGCGACGTCCGCCACGCGGCCATGCAGCACGGCAGCGTCGGCGGTCTCCAGCGCCACGTCTGTGCCACCGCCCATGGCAATGCCGACATCGGCGGCGGCCAGCGCCGGGGCGTCGTTGATGCCGTCGCCCACCTTCGCAACCACCGCGCCCCCGGCCTGCATCGCGCGCACCAGGGCCAGCTTGTCGGCGGGAAGCAATCCGGCCTTCGCCTCGATGCCCAGGCGCTTGCCGATGGCCTCGGCCGTGGCCGCGTTGTCGCCGGTGAGCATCACGTGGCCGATGCCGGCGGCCTCCAGGGCAGCGAGGCCCGCTTTCGCATCGGCGCGCGGCATGTCCCGCAGGGCAATCGCGCCGGCGAGCACGCCGTCGGCCACCAGCACCGCGAGTGTGCGGCCCGTGGCGGCCATGCCCTCGATGGTCTCGCGCGCCTCGGCATGCTCGGCGGCGCGGGCAAGCGCGGCGGCGGGGGAGCCAAGGAACAGCACCCTGCCCTCCACCATGCCCGCGATCCCCTGGCCGGCCACGGCAATGCCGCCTTCGACGCGCGGCACCGCCAGCCCGTCCTCGGCGGCCGAGGCAAGGATGGCGGCAGCGAGCGGGTGGCTGGAGCCCGATTCCAGCGCCGCGGCCAGGCGCAGCACCTCGCGGGCCGGGAGCGCGAAGGCAAGCAGATCGGTCACCTCCGGCTTGCCTTGGGTCAGCGTGCCGGTCTTGTCGAAGGCAACCATGGTCACGTCGCCCAACCGCTCCAGCACCGCGCCGCCCTTGACCAGAAGTCCCCGTCGCGCGCCGGCGGAGAGCCCGGCGGCAATGGCAGCGGGGGTGGAGATGACCAGCGCGCAGGGGCAGCCGATCAGCAGCAGGGCAAGACCCTTGTAGATCCAGCCTTGCCAGTCGCCATCGAGCGCCAGCGGCGGCACCACGGCGACCAGCAGCGCCAGCACCATCACCGCCGGAGTGTACCACCGCGCGAAGCGGTCGATCAGCCGCTCGGTCGGCGCGCGGCTTTCCTGCGCTTCCTCCACCAGGCGCACGATGCGCGCGATGGTGTTGTCGGCGGCGGCGGCGGTAACCCGCACCCGCAAGGCCGCGGCGCCGTTGACCGTGCCGGCAAACACCCCGTCACCCGGCACCTTGGCCACCGGCGCGCTTTCACCGCTGACCGGCGCCTCGTCGACAAACCCGTCGCCGTCCAGCACCACACCGTCGGCAGCAACCCGCTCGCCAGGACGAACCATGATGACATGCCCCGGCATCAGCTGCCCGGCCGGCAGCTCGCGCAGGCGCGGCCCGACCTCCACGAGCGCGCTGCGCGGCACCAGGTCGGCCAGCGCCTGAATGCCGGCCCGTGCCCGGCCAGCCGCCACCCCCTCCAGCATCTCGCCGACCAGGAACAGCAGCACCACGCTCGCCGCTTCCTCGCCCGCCCCGATCGCCACCGCCCCCACGGCAGCAACCACCATCAGCGTCTCGATCGAGAACGGCGACCCCGCCCGCGCCGCCATCACCGCCCGGCGCGCGATCGGCACCAACCCGACCAGCATCGCGAGCGCAAACGCCCAGGGCCCGATCCCGGGCTCCACCCATCCGGCCACGAACGCCGCCGCGAGCGCCACAGCACAGGCCAGCACCAGCCGCGCCTTGCGCCCGCGCCACCACGCCGGCGCGCCCGCGCGCGGCCCGTCGGCACCCACCGGCGCCAACGCCGCCACCTCGCCCATCGACGCCAGCCCGTAGCCCAGCCGCGTCACCTGCCGCTCGACATCGCCCAGGACTCCCGCCGCGTCGTGGTGCACGACCATCGTCGCGGCCGAAACCGAGACCGACACGTCAACCACCCCCGGCACGCGGCGCACCGCGGTGTCGATCTTGGCTGCGCAGGCCGCGCAATCCATCCCGTCGACCCGGTAGCGCGTGCGCGTCGCCGCCGCCTCGCCCATGGCCCGCTCAGGCAAACGGATCGGCCACGCGCGGCCAGAACGGGCGCGTCACCTTCGTGTAGGGCAGGTTCACGAAATCCGCCCCCACCGTCCCTGGCGCCGCCACATAGCGCACCGCCGAGGCGATCGGCGCGAAGCCGGCGTAGAAATGCTGCATCGACTTCACCACCACGATCCGCTTGTCGGCCAGTTCCAGCCCCATCCCGGTGAAGGCATCGGGGTTGAACACCTGCTGGCGCTTGCTGGTCAACACCATGTGGATGCCATCCGCCTCCACCCAGGCCGAGGTGCCATACTGCGCCCGCCCGCCCCCCAGCCCGCGCTGGGTATGGTTCTCCACGATCGCGCGCACCGTCACCCGCAGGTCGATGGGTTGGCCGGAAACCGGGCCGCTCTTGCCGCCGATCCGCAGGTCGAAGCTCGCCCCCACCCCCGCCTCGGCGCAGAACGACACCGCGACAGGGTCCCAGAAGCAGCCGATCGCCGCATCCTTCACGCCCCGCTCCACCAGGCGCCGCAGCACGAAGGTGCTGTCGCTCGGCGCCCCGCCCCCGGCATTGTCGGCCACGTCGGCCAGCACCACCGGGCCCTTCGCCTGCGCCAGCGCGAAATCGATCGCCGCGTCGATCGTGTCGTGCGGCGTGACCGCCCGGTCGCGCATCTCCCAGATCTCGCGGTGCAGCTGGGCGGCGAGCGCGGCGGCCTTGGCCCGGTCGCCGTCGGCGATCACCACGAACTTGGCGCCCACCTCCGCCACGTCGGCCCACGGGAAGCCGTGCCCGAACGACACGGAGAGAATCCCGTCCTTGCCCTCGGCCGCCTGCATGCGCGCGACGAAGCTCTTGGTCGGCTCCACCGGCGTCCGCCACATGCCCACCATCCGGCAATCGTGCAGCGCCACCACCGGCTTCGTCTTGCCGGCGATGGCATCGCGCACGATGTCATACAGCTCGTGCGCCCGCTCCACCCCATCGATATGCGGGTATTCCTTGAAGATGACCGGCAGCGCGTTGTCGCAGATGTCGTCCGTCAGGTGGCAGTGCAGGTCCAGCTCCACCCCCACCGGAACATCCGGCCCGACAATGGCGCGCACCCGCTTCAGCACGTCGCCCTCGCAGTCGTCGTAGCCGTAGGCGACCATCGCGCCGTGCAGGAACAGCAGCACGCCGTCCACCGGCAGCGCCGCGCGCAGGTCGTCGAGCAGCGTGTCGCGCAGCTCCTCATACACCGCGGTCACGATCGGGCCCGAGGGCTCGGTCGTCGCGCAGATGCTCTCGACGATGCCGAACCCGTCCGCCGCGCCGCGCTGCCGCCACACCGCGAGCACGCCGTTGCCACCGCCGACCACCGGCTGCAGGCTGCCGTCGCGGCGGTAGAACGGCTTGTCGACCTTGAAGGCATTCATGCCCGTAGGCACCGGCGACCAGGTGTTCGTCTCGGTCAGGAATGCGGCGGTGAACAGCTTCATCGGGCGGCTCCGGCATGGGGGTGGCACAGCCTAGACCGGCGTCGCGCACGCGGCCAATTCCATCGGCGCGGCGCGTCCGCATAACGTGGCGCATGGAACCGATCCTCGTCGCCGCCGCCCTGGCCAGCGCCCTCCTGCACGCCGGCTGGAACGCCGCCATCAAGGCCAGCCGCAACCCGACCCAGGCCTCGACGGCGCAAATGGCCTTCGCCGGGCTGATCGGCCTGCCCGCGCTGTGGTGGACCGGGCTGCCGGCCGCCGAGTCCTTCCTCTGGATCGCCCTGTCCACCGCGATCAACACGCTCACCGTGCCCGCGATGCTGCGCGCCTATGCGCTGGGCGGCTTCGGACTGGTCTATCCGGTCATCCGCGCCGTCGCCGTGCTGCTGATCGTGCCGCTGGCGGCGATCGTGGCCGGCGAGATGGTGGGGCCGTTCGGCCTGGCCGGCGTGGCCGTCATCGCGCTGTCGCTGCTGGTGCTGGCCTTCGACGCGGCGCGGGCGCGCGGGACCAGCCTCGCCGCCCTGGCCTGGACCCTGGCCGCCGGCCTCGGCACCGCGGCCTATGTCATCTGCGACGCGCAGGGCGTGCGCGCGTCAGGCTCGCCCTGGGCCTACGGCATCGTGGTGTCGCTGACCAACGGCGCCGCCATGCTACTGCGCCAGCGCCGCAACCTGCCCTCGGCGGCCGAGCTGCCCGGCGTGCTGGGCGTGGCCATCCCCGGCGGCATCGCCTCGATGGCCTCCTACCTGCTGATACTGTTCGTGTTCAGCCAGGCGCCGATCGCACCCTCCGCCGCCCTGCGCGACACCTCGGCGCTGTTCGCGATCATCATCGCCGCGCTGTTCCTGCGCGAACGGTTCACGCCGGTGCGCATCCTGGCGGTGGCGCTGGCGGCCGGCGCGGTGCCGCTGTTGCGGTTGGGGTAGGGAGGAAGCCGTTCTTTTTTGAAAAAAAGAACCAAAAAACTTTTCCACACTTTGCCCTGCGCCCAAAAACTTGAACACGGCGCGATGGAGAGAAAGTCTTTTTGCTTCTTTTTCTTCAGAAAAAGAAGGCCTTCCTATCCTGCCTTCGGCGCCGCCCCAAAGATGTCGCGCAGCATCCGCTTCGCCCCCACCCATTGCTGCGTGAAATAACCGCCGGTCGCCAGCGCCTCCTCCGCCGTCGGATCGCCGGTCTTGACGAACTCGCGCGAGAAATCCGCCGTGCGGAACAGCATGTCCCACCATGGCAGCACCGCGCCGTAGTTCACGCTGACCTCACCCGCCGCCGTCACGCCATGATGCGCGCGGTGGAAACGCGGCGACACCAGCAGCCGCTCGCCCAGCCAGCCATACGAAACGCGCGCATTGGCGTGGCTCAGGCTCTCGATCAGCCGCAGCAGCAGCACCAGCAGCGGGAACTGCATCGGCGGCACCCCGATCAGCAGCGCGATGCAGGTGAACCAGGCGAAGCCGATGATGTCGTCCAGCAGGTGGTTGCGGTCGTCGGACCAGAAGGTCATCTGCCGCTGGGCATGGTGCAGGGCGTGCAGCGAATACCACCAGCGGAACATGTGGCTCAGCCGGTGGCGCCAGTATTCGCCGAAATCGAGGATGACGGCGTAGAGGAAGAAGGTCAGCACCGGCATGCCGAACAGGAACGGGAAGATGCGCTCCAGCGTCGGCGGCACGTAGCCCATGTCGGTCAGCGCGCCGTTCAGCTCCACCTGCAGCTTGAAGAACAGCACATAGGTGATCAGCGGCAGCAGCCCGACGCGGCTGATGAAGGTGTAGATGACATCGACCACCACCGCCTGCGCATCCGGCCAGCGCTCCACCGGCCGCCAGCGCTCCAGCGGCACGCAGACCGCGTAGGTGACAAGCACCTGGGCGGCGCCATACACGGCGAACAGCGCCCAGCCGAACGAGATGTCCTCCCACTGGATCAGGCCCAGGGAGAACAGCATCGGCAGCAGCAGGGTTTCCTGGATCCAGCCGGCGGCGGTGTCGAATGCGGGGATCATGCCACCGCCGCGGCCGAGGCGTTGAGGAAGATGCCGTGCGGCGAGCGGCCGACATCGATCGTGGTGAAGTCGCCGCTGCCGGGGTCCAGCACCGCCACCTTGTGGATGAAGCGCATGGTGAACCAGACCTTCCCGTCCGGCGCGAATTCCAGGTCGTCCGGCCCGCCCGGCAGCCGGTAGCGCCGCAGCGGATCGAGCGTCGCAGCGTCGAGCACCACCACCGACTGCGCGTCGAGGCGGTTGTTCACCCAGATGGTCTTGCCGTCCGGCGCGCGGAACAGCGTATGGGCGCCCTTGCCGGTGCGGATGCGCCGCAGGACCTTGCCGGTCCTGGTGTCCATCACCGTCACGTCGTCACTGCCCATGTTTCCGGTCAGCACGCGCGCGCCATGCACCAGAACCCCCGCGGGCGCCGCGCCGCATTCCTCGTTCCACACGATCTCCATCGACCGCAGGTCGATCGCCACGATCCGCCCGGTGCCCTGCAGGCTCAGGAACACCACCGAGCTGTCCGGCAGGAAATCCATGTGGCTCGGCATGGAGCGGATCGGAAACCGCTTCACAAGCTTGTAGCCGGCCGCCTCGTACACATCGATCTGGTTGCGCGCGAGGCCCGCCACGACGAAGTGCCTGCCGTTCGGGCTGAACTGCAGGTGGTAGGGGTTGGAGATCGGCATCCGGCGCAGCACCGCGAAGGTCGCGGGGTCGAGCACCTGCAACTCGTTGCCCGAGGAGTCGCCGATCAGCAGCTCCTTGCGGTCCGGCGTCAGCGCCCAGTGATGCGGCTCCCGCAGCACCGGGATGCGCCGTGTCTCGCGCCGCGTCGCCATGTCGATCACGCTGAGCGAGGCGGCGCCGGAGTTCATGATCAGCACCGCGCCTTTCGCCGGCGCCTGGGCAATTGCCACACCCGGCAACCCAGCCGCGGCGGCGCCGAGCGACAGCGCCCGGCGGCGGGTCAAGGCACCAGCCATGGAACGATCTTCGGCCACCATATCAACCAGTTCCGCGGTATTGTTCAGCTTGTTAAATAGCACGACAGCCCGCGCCCGGTCCACCATCCCACGCACCGGTTTGCAGGGCCGCGCCCATGCGCTGCCGGCATGGCGCCCGGCCGAACCCCGCCGCGCGCATGGAAGGGGGGCAGGGGCGCGGGTTGCCAAGCGCGCCCGATTGCGGTGCCTTGCGCGGTCATGATGGCGGGGGCGTTCGGATGAGTGCCGGTTGGAAGCGGACGGAACTGGCAACGCTGGGGCAGATCTCCGGCGCGCACATGGTCAGCCACATCCACATCCTGGTGCTGCCGCCGCTGTTCCCGCTGCTGAAGGAGCAGTTCGGCGTCAGCTACCTCGAGCTCGGCTTCGCGCTGACCCTGTTCAACATCGTCTCCGCGCTGATGCAAACCCCCACCGGCTTCGCCGTCGACCGCTTTGGGCCGCGAAGGATGCTGGTCGGCGGCCTGCTGCTGGGCGGCAGCGCGTTCATCCTGGCGGGCATGAACCCGGTCTATCCGGTGCTGCTCGCCGCCTCGGTAATGGCCGGCCTGGCGAACTGCGTCTACCACCCGAGCGACTACGCCATCCTCTCCTCCGGCGTGATCGCCGAGGCCCGGGTCGGCCGCGCCTTCTCCATCCACACCTTCGCCGGCTACGTCGGCACGGCCCTGGCCCCGGCGGGCATGCTGCTGGCCGCCGCGACCTGGGGCGTCTCCGGCGCGCTGATCGCCGCCGGCGTGATCGGCCCGCTCTTCGCCCTGCCGCTGCTGTTCGGCGCGCCGGGCGGGGCTGCGGCGCGCGCAGCGGTGAAGCCGCGCCCGATGTCGGCCCGCTCGCTCGTCACCCCCTCGGTGCTCTCGCTCATGGCGTTCTTCACCGTGATCGGCATGTCCGGCGGCGGCATCTCCGGCTTCTCGGTCGTGGCCATGAACGCGCACCACGGCACCCCCCTGGGCATCGCCTCCACCGCGCTGTCCTTCTACCTCGGCGCCTCCGCCCTCGGCGTGCTGGCCGGCGGCATCATCGCGGACAAGACGCGCCGGCACAGCGAGGTCGCCGCCGGCGGCTTCGCGGTCACGGCGGTGGCCATCGCCATCGTCGGGCTGGTCAACCTGCCGATCTGGGCGCTGCTGCCGGTCATGGCGATCGGCGGCTTCTGCACCGGCATGATCATGCCCTCCCGCGACATGCTGGTGCGCGCCGCCGCCCCGAAAGGCGCCGAAGGCCGTGTCTTCGCCATCGTCTCCACCGGCTTCAACATCGGCGGCATCATCGGCCCGCTGCTCTACGGCTCGATCATGGATTTCGGTCACCCAGGCTGGATCTTCGCCGTCTCGGTCGGCTTCATGCTCGCTACCTGCGCCATCGCCCTGGCCAGCGACCGCAAAACACGCCTCGCCGCGGCGGAATAGGAAGCAAGGCCAGGGTTTCACCCTGGACCCACCAAAGGCCGAAGGCCTTTGGAAACCATTACTTGAGGTATGAGGTCCAGGGGCTCGGCCCGTCGCGCGAAGGCGCGCGCCGGACCAGTCGGGTCTGGGCGGAGCCCAGCCCTTCAGCCTACCTACCCCAGCCTCGCCCGTATCTCCGCCTGCCGCGCCGCCGTCAGCGGAAACCGCCACATCATCCCCACCGCCGCCAGCTTCAGCACGATCGGCAGCACGCAGTACAGCCCCACCAGCGCCATCAGCGCCCCGGCCCCGTTCTCCCCGACCGTCCGGAACCCCGCCCACTCCAGCAGCGGGAACGCGATCCCCACCGCCAGCGCCTGCCCCGCCTTCTGCGCCATCGTCCACGCCGCGAAGAACAGCCCGGCCCGGTTCTCCCCGCTCTCCAGCTCGTCCAAATCCACCACATCGGCCTGGATCGCCGGCGGCAGCGCCATGTCCGCCCCCAGCCCCAGCCCGCTCGCCACGCAGATCACCGCGAACCCCACCACCGCACCCGGCCCCAGCAGCGGCACGAATGCGAACGCCGCGCAGGCCCACAGCATCGCGATGCACCACGCCACATGCTTGCCCTTCCGCGCCGCCAGCCAGGTCCACAGCGGCAGCCCCGCGATCCCGGCCAGGAAATACAGCAGCAGCAACGGCCCCGCCGCGTCCGGCGCCAGCAGCACATGCGCCACCAACAGCAGGAACAGCGCCGCCGGCAGCCCGTTGGCAATGCCGTTCAGCAGCCACGCCCCGAGCAACCGCCGGAACGGCCCGTTGCGCGCGGCCATCCGCAGCGCCGCCCCCAGCCCGGCGTGCGTCGCATTCCGCCGCGCCGGCTCCGGCACGCGCACCAGCAGCCACACCACCAAGGGCAACGCCAGCCCCAGCGTCAACGCCGCCAGCATCGCCAGCGTCGCCGCCGCCCCCGACAGCCCCAGCACCGCCGGCAGCGCCGCCGACAGCACGATGCCCAGGATCGTCCCGCCCTCCCGCCACCCGGTGATCCGCGCCCGCTCGGCATAATCGGGCGACAGCTCCGCCCCCCACGCCTGGTACGGCAGCGACATCAACGTCCAGCCCAGCGCCACCAGCACCGAGAACCCCAGCAACCACGCCGCCCCGGCCCCCGCGGGCGGAAAGAACAACCCGGCGATCCCCACCCCCGCCACCGGCAGCGCCGCCGCGATGAACGGCTTGCGCCGCCCGATCCGGTCCGACCACCGCCCCACCAACGGGTCCGCCACCGCGTCGAACAGCCGCACCACGGTCAGGATCGCGCCGACCACCGCCAGGCTCAGTCCCATGTCCCCCGCCCAGAACGCCGGCAGGTGCACCGTCAGCGGCAGCCCCAGCAACGCCAACGGCACCGCCGGCGCCGCATAGGCCAGCAGGACCGGCATCGGCAGCCGCGTCCCCCGCACGCCGGGGGGCGGAAACCCCGTCACGCCGGCCGAGCGAGGATCAACTGCCCCACATCGGTCCACCCGGCGCGGAACCCGGTCTCGCAATAGGCCAGGTAGTATTCCCACAGCCGCTTGAACCGACCGTCATACGCAAGCTTGCCGCTGGGCGGCGGCAGCCTGGCAATCTGCGGCCAGGCCCGCTGGAAATCCGCGTACCAGCGCGCCAGCGTCTCGGCGTAGTCCTGCCCGAACCAGTGTGCGCCCCGCCATTCCAGCCCCGCCGCCGCCACCTGCCGGCGCAGGTGCAAGGGGCTCGGCAGCATCCCGCCCGGGAACACGTGGCGCTGGATGAAATCCGCGGTGCGCGCATAATCGTCGAACCACTCGTCGCCGATGGTGATCGTCTGGATGCCCGCGACACCCCCCGGCGCCAGCCGGTCATGCACCGTGCGGAAATAGGCCGGCCAGTATTCCCGCCCCACCGCCTCGAACATCTCGATCGAGGCGATGCGGTCGAACTGCCCGGCCACGTCGCGATAGTCCTGCAGCCGCAGTTCCACCCGGTCCGAAAGCCCCGCCGCCGCGATGCGGGCCCGCGCGAACTCCAGCTGCGCCGGCGACAGCGTCAGCCCCACCACCTGCGCGCCGAACGCGCCCGCCGCCATGGCCGCGAACCCGCCCCAGCCGCAGCCGATCTCCAGCACCCGCATCCCGGGCCGCAGCCCCATCCGCTCGCACAGCAGCCGCATCTTGCGCGCCTGCGCCGCCTCCAGCGCCTCGGCCGGCTCGGCGAACACCGCCGACGAATAGGTCATCGTCGGATCGAGCCACAGCCGGTAGAAATCATTGCCCAGATCGTAATGCGCCATGATGTTGCGCGCCGCCCCGCGCCGCGTGTTCGCCCGCAGCCGGTGCGCCACCCAGGCCAGCGCCCGCGTCAGCCGTCCGCCGCGCAGCACGCCGGTCCACTCCGCCGCATTGGCCGCCGCCACCGCCATCACCGCGCGGATGTCCGGGCTCTCCCAGAACCCGTCCAGATACGCCTCGGCCCAGCCCAGGCTCCCGCCCGTCGCCAGCCGCGTCACCGCGCGCGCATCGCGCAGGATCACGGTCGCCGACGGCTCCGGGCTCGCCGCCACCCGGTGCGTCGCCCCGTCCGGCAGCACCAGCGTGAGCGTGCCGGCGCGGATGCGGCCCGCCATATGCAGCGCCACCCGCAACCGCGGATCGTGCGGCGGCGCGCTGCCCCCGCGCGAATCATCGCCCGACAGGGCCGAACGGGTGGTGCTCATGCCTGTCCTCCCACGCTGACCGGATCGGCGGGCGGCGCCGGCGCCCGGTGGAACCGCGCGCCCCCCCGCCACAGCTTCAACGCCTGCCAATGGATCGCCAGAATCACCTTCACGGCATCGAAAGGCTGCGCCACCAGAACGCGGCGCAGGCCCGCGGCCGTCAACGGCACCGCCCGCAGCCGCATCACCGCCGACATGCGCGGCTCCGTCTCGGTGCCATAGCGGATCGCCAGGCTCAGCATCCCGTCCTCCCGCGTGAAGTCGGGCGCGCGGCAGGCGAAGCGATAGCCCCCCTGCAGGTCGTGGAATGGCGAGACATGCATGCGCTTGGTCGCATGGTGCCGCTGCTCTCCCTCGCGGTCGACCGGCAACAGGTAGCAGTGCTGGTCGCCGAACGTGTTCTTGACCTGGTGCAGGATGGCGCCCAGGCGTCCCTGTGCATCGTGGCAGAAATAGCTCGCGATCGGGTTGAAACCGTAGCCGAATAGGCGCGGGATCGCCACAAAAGTCACGCGCGCGCCGAACGCGGCCAATCCCGCCGCCGCAAGCTGCGCCTCCACCCAGGGCTTCAGGGGCGAGCCGTCGCGCGGCCCATGGTCGCGGTCATGCAGCGCCACGGGCGCGAACCGGTTGTGCCCGAACAGCCGCGTCGCCGACGCCACCTCGCCGATCCGGTCCAGGTCGAGCGCCAGCATCCAGATCCGGTACGAGAAGCGCAGCCTCGGTGCCACATGCCGCGCATGCATCACCCGGCCGGACAGGATCAGGCCGGGTGGCGAGGCGATCATGCGGCGCGCGACAGAACAGCGGCGCCCACCTCGTCGCGCTCCCACGGCGCCGAAACCCCCAGCGCACGCGCCACCCGCACCGCACTCGCGATCCCGTCCTCGTGGAACCCCCAGCCGGTCCAGGCGCCGGCGAACCAAACCCCACCCTGGCCCTGCAATTCCGGCAGCCGCAGCTGCGCGCGCATCGCCCCCGCGTCGAACTGCGGATGGCGATACGTCCGCGTGCTGATCACCTTCGAGGGCTCCGGCGCGCGCAGCGGATTGAGCGACACGAACACCGGCTCGCGTGTCTGCAGCCCCTGGAGGCAGTTCATCCAGTAGGTGACGCTCACCTGCGCCGCCCGGTCCGCCCCGCCATCGGACAGGTAGTTCCACGCCGACCACACCCCCCGCCGCCGCGGCATCAGCGCGGGATCGCGGTGCAGCACGGCCAGGTTGTCCGAACACGGAATCGCCCCCAGCACCTCGCCCTCCCCCCGCGTCGGCTCCCGCAACAGCGCCAGCGCCTGGTCGGCATGGCACGCCAGCACCACCTGGTCGAACCGCTCCGCCCGGCCGTCGCCCAGATGCACCAGCACGCCCTCCCCGTCGCGCGACACCCCGCGCACCGCCGCCCCCAGCCGCACCCGCCCCGGCAGGTCGTCCAGCACCCGCTGCACATACACTCGCGATCCCCCGGTCACGGTCCGCCATTGCGGCCGGTCCGACAGCCGCAGCAACCCGTGATTCTGGAAAAACCGCGCGAAATGCCGCGCCGGAAACGCCCGCATCCCCTCCACCGAGGCCGACCAGATCGCCGCTCCCATCGGCAGGATATGGTCGTCGATGAACGCCCGGCCATACCCCCGCCGCCCCAGCCAGTCCCCCAGCGCCTCCTCCCCCGTCGTGGAGACCAGCGCCGGCGCCTCGCGGTAGAACCGCACGATGTCGCGCAGCATGAACCAGAAGCTCGGCCGCAACGCATTGCGCCGCTGCGCGAACAACTGCCCATACGCCCCGCCGCCATACTCCAGCGCCCCACCCCGCGCCGACACCGCGAACGACATGTCGCTCGCCCGCGTCTCAACCCCCAGCGTGTCGAAGAACCCGGTCAGGTGCCGATAGTTCAACGTGTTGTACACGATGAACCCGGTATCCACCGGAATGGCCGCACCTGCCTCATGGACCTCCTGCGTCTCCGCATGCCCCCCGGCCCGCCCCTCCGCCTCGAACAGCGTCACCCGCGCAT
This sequence comes from Asaia bogorensis, assembly GCA_945897825.1. Lineage (GTDB taxonomy): Bacteria > Pseudomonadota > Alphaproteobacteria > Acetobacterales > Acetobacteraceae > CAMDGX01. The sequence goes on from CAMDGX010000051.1 coordinate 27,515, forward strand.
GCCCGCGCAGCAGCCACGCCGCCGACAATCCGGCAATGCCGGCCCCCACCACCGCGACGCGGCTGGTGCCGTCAGGCGAAAGCGGGGAAAGGGAAACAACGGGCGGGCGGACGGCGGAGACGAACGTATTCATGACGCCCATGTCGCCCCATCTGCGTTCATGTCAAGTCAGGCATGTTCGCAGATGATGCGCACCCCCGCGCAGGGCAGCCTCCGCCCGCCACGCCTAGGCACCGCCCGCCGCCTCGCCTATCGATGCGCCAACAGGGGGGAAGGGCCGACCGTGCCACGCGGAGTCGCCGGATGACTGCCACGCCGGGGCGCCTGTCCGCCTTCGCCATCGCCGACTACCGGCGCCTGTGGCTGGTCGGCACCGTCTCCTCCGTCGTCCGCTGGCTCGACACCCTGGCCATGGCCGTCTTCGCCTACCAGGCCACCGGCTCGGCCTTCGTCGTCGCCATGCTGACCATGCTGCGCATGCTGCCGATGGGCCTGCTCGGCCTCGTCTTCGGCGCCGTCGGCGAACGCATCCAGCGCCGCACCCTCCTCCTCGCCGTCCTGGTCGCCATGGCACTCACGGCCGTGGCGCTCGCCGCGCTGGCCGCCACCGGCCGCCTCGCCGTCTGGCACCTCGCCGTCGCCAGCCTGCTGAACGGCATGGCCTGGGCCAGCGACAACACCGTCCGCCGCTTCCTCATCGGCGAGGTCGTCGGCGCCGCCCGCCTCAGCGCCGCCATGTCGCTCGACATCGGCGCCGGCAACGCCGCGCGCATGCTCGGCCCCGTCCTCGGCGGCGCCCTGCTCGCAGCCGTCGGCATCGAGGGCGCCTTCGCCCTCGGCGCCCTGCTCTACCTCCCGCCGATCGTCGCCGCCTGGCGCCTCGCCTACCGCAACCCCCACCTCGCCGCCGGCGGCCCCCCCCTGCTCGCCCGCATCGCCGAAGGCTTCACCATCGTCCGCCGCGACCCACGGCTGATGGGCACCATGGTCGTCACCCTGATCTTCAACCTCTGGGGCTGGCCCGCCACCAGCATGGTCCCGGTCATCGGCGCCGACCAGCTCGGCCTCTCCGCCCCCGCCATCGGCGTCCTCGCCGGCATGGACGGCCTCGGCGCGCTCGCCTCCGCCATCGCCCTGACCATGTTCCTCCGCCCCGCCCACTACCGCGCCACCTATGTCGGCGGCACCGCGCTGTACCTCCTGGCCACCGTCGCCTTCGCCCTCTCGCCCGAACCGATCAGCGCCGCCACCGCCCTCGTCATCACCGGCGCGGCCAGCTCCGGCTTCGGCGTCATGCAATCCACCCTGGTCTACGTCCTCGCCCCGCCCGAAGCCCGCAGCCGCGTCTTCGGCGTCCTGGCCGTCTGCATCGGCTCCGCCCCGATCGGCTTCCTCCACCTCGGCCTGCTCGCCGACCAGATCGGCGCCCCCTACGCCACCGCCCTGATCGCCGCCGAGGGCCTCATCGCCATCCTGCTCACCCGGCGCTGGTGGCGGACCATCTAATCGGACCCCAAATGAACGAGACGAACTCCGACCGCCCCCTGCGCGGCATCCTCATCATCCTCGGCGCGGTGTTCTGCTTCACCCTGTCCGACGCGATGGCGAAATGGCTCGGCCAGACCATGCCCGTCACCCAGATCAACTGGGTCCGCTACTTGGTCTTCGTCCCCTTCGCCTGGATCCTCGTCCTGCGCACCGCCGGCGGCCACGTCCATGTCAAGAACCCGATGCAACAGGTGGTCCGTGGCCTCCTGCTGGCCGTCTCGGCCCTGCTCTTCGTCTTCGCCATCCAGCTCATGCCGCTGGCCGAAGCCACCTCGGTCGGCTTCATTTCCCCCCTGCTCATCACCGCACTCTCCGTCGTCATGCTCGGCGAGATCGTGCGCGCCTCCCGCTGGGTCGCCATCGTCGTCGGCCTGCTCGGCGTCCTCGTCATCGTCCGCCCGGGCACCGAGGCCTTCCAGCCCGCCGCCCTGCTCGTGGTCGGCTCCTCCTCCGCCTGGGCCGTCGCCGTCGTCCTCACCCGCCGCATGGCCGGCCACGACCCCACCGCCACCACCCTGCTCTGGTCCGCCGTCGTCGGCCTCGTGGCCATGACCTTCGCGCTGCCCTTCGGCTGGGCATGGGTCGGCCCCGCCGACTGGGCCCTCGGCATCGCCCTCGGCCTGGTCGCCTCCGCCGGCCAATACCTCATGGTCCAGGCCTACCGCTTCGCCCCCGCCTCCCTGCTCGCCCCCTTCAGCTACTCCTCGCTGCTCTGGAGCGTCACCCTCGGCTGGGCCCTGTTCGGCGCCCTGCCCGACATCTGGACCTTGGCCGGCGCCGTCGTCATCGTGGTCTCGGGGCTGGTGGCCGCACGGCCAGGCAGGAAGTAAGCACGTTCTTTTTTGAAAAAAAGAACCAAAAAACTTTCATCCATTTGCACCGCGCCCGAACTCCCGAACACGGCGCAAATGGATAAAGTTTTTTTGCTTCTTTTTGTTCACAAAAAGAAGAGCTTCTTGTTTCGCGCGCCGCCACCCGCCAGCCCGGCGCGCAATGCAATCCGCCCGAAACGCCGAAAGAGTCGGCCTTTCGGGCGGCTCGCATTACCTCCCGAACCCCTGCCCCCCATTCACCTGGATGATCTGCGCCGTCACCCAGATCGCCAGGTCCGATGCCAGGAACATCACCACGTTCGCCACCTCCTCCGGCCGCCCCAGCCGTCCGGCCGGCATCGACGCCAGGATGCCGTTGTAGAGCTTCGGATCCTCCGTCTTGCGCTTCTCCCACGACCCGCCCGGAAACTCGACCGACCCCGGCGCCACGCAGTTCACCCGGATGCCGTGCTTCGCCAGCGCCGCCGCCTGCGTCCGCGTGTAGTGGTTCACCGCTGCCTTCGCCGCCCCATAGGCCGGCGTCCGCACCGAAGGGTTGAGCCCCGAGCCCGACGAGATATGGATGATCGTCGGCTGAACCCCCTGCATCAGCCACGGCATCGCCGCCTGCGACGCCCGCACCGCGCCCATCAAATCCACCGAAAGGCTCGCCGCCCAGCTTTCCTCGTCATCCCCCCGCCCGAACCCCGAGGCGTTGTTCACCAGCACGTCGATCCCGCCCAGCGCCGCCGCCGCCGCCGGGATGTATCCCGCGATCGCTGCCGCATCCGAAAGATCGCACGAAGCGGCATGAACCACCCCCCCGAACGAAGCCAGCTCCGCCCGCGTCGCCTCCAGCGCCCCGGCCCCGCGCGCGCAGATCGAAACCGCCGCCCCAGCCTCGGCAAACCCCAGCGCGATCGACCGCCCGATCCCCCGGCTGCCCCCGGCCACCACAACCCGCTTACCCCTCAGATTCAATTCCATAGACTCGCCCTCCATTGCCCGCGGATCGTCCCCCCGCAGCGCCAACCTGGCAAGCCGCCACCCGCGCAAAGCCGCCGCGGGGCCGCCGGGGGAGTGACAACCGCCCCCGCCCGTCGCAAACTCGCGCCCGCAAATTGTTCCAAGGAGGGGACGGGCAAATGTCCAAGAAAATGCTTGAAGGCAAGGTGGCCCTGGTCACCGGCGCCGGCCGCGGCATCGGCCGCGCGATCGCCCTGGTGATGGCCGAGAACGGCGCCCAGGTCGTCGTCAACGACATCGGCGCCGCCGTCGACGGCTCCGGCGCGGACAGCACCCCCGCGCAGCAGGTCGTCACCGAAATCGAAACCCTGCACGGCCAGGGCCAGGCCGTCGCCAACTACGACTCCGTGGCGGACTGGGACAGCGCCCAGCGCATGGTCCAGACCGCCGTCGACCGCTTCGGCAAGATCGACATCGTCGTGAACAACGCCGGCATCCTGCGCGACACCATCTTCCACCGCATGACGCCCGAGGAATTCGACGCCGTCGTGAAGGTCCACCTCTACGGTGCCTTCTACGTCTCCCGCGCCGCCATCCCCTTCATGCGCAAGCAGGAATCCGGCGCCTTCGTCCACATGACCAGCACCTCCGGCCTCATCGGCTCGGTCGGCCAGGTGAACTATGCGGCGGCCACGCTCGGCATCGCCGGCATGTCGCGCGGCATCGCCGGCGACGCCGCGCGCTACCACGTCCGCTCCAACTGCATCGGCCCCCATGCCTTCAGCCGCATGATCGAGACCGTCCCCGGCCAGACCGAGGAGCAGATGCAGGCCCGCGCCGCCAAAACCCGCCCCGACCAGGTCGCCCAGCTCGCCGCCTTCCTCGGCAGCGATGCCGCCAAGGACGTCACCGGCCAGATCATGGGCGCCCGCGGCAACGAGATCTACCTCTACAGCCAGCCCCGCCCGATCCGCACCATGCACCGCGGCACCGGCTGGACCGCCGAAGCCCTGGCCGAAACCCTGCTCCCGGCCTGGAAGTCGAGCCTCACCCCGCTAGAACGCACCCGCGACGTCTACGCCTGGGACGCCATCTAGCCCCAAGGTCCAAGCAAGACTCTTCTTTTTCTGAAGAAAAAGAAGCAAAAAGACTTTCCATCCATTTGCACCCGGCTCTCCGGGTTAGGCCGGGTGCAAATGGAAAAAAGTTTTTTGGTTCTTTTTTTCAAAAAAGAACATTCTTCCTCCCCCTGAAAAAAAATCGCACCACCCCCCAAAAATTCCCTATGCGCGCCCCGCATTGTTAGTTAGAACACCCATGTGTTAGAGCAATCCACCCCTCCCCGGCCGTTGTCCACCCTCGTGGGAGACCTGTGCGCGGACGCCCGCGCCCAGGCGGCCCTGCGCGCTGCCGAGGCCGGCATCGTGGCGGCGTTGCAGGCGATGATCCTGGCCGTCCTGGTCCGCCTCCTGTCCCGCCTGGAGTCGATGGTCCTGCTGTGGCAGGCCGGCCAACTCCCGAGCCCCGCCGCCCCGCGCCCGCGCCGGGCCGCCGCCACCCCCCGCACCCGATCCACCCGCACCCCGTCGCGCACGCGGCGTCCGCGCGCGCCCAGTTC
>CAMDGX010000052.1 GCA_945897825.1 Asaia bogorensis
CCGCACCCCCTCCCCCTCCCGCCTGCGCCAGATCATCGGCCGCCTCCGCCTGCCGCCCATCCTCATCCCCCTGCGAAAAAACCAGCCGGCCTGACCCCATCGACGCATGCCCTTATTGTTCCGTTTTCGTAAGATTTATCCCACATCAAGCCCTTCCGTTCCCCCTTCCCCCGCCCCTACACTCCCCGCATGACCCTGCGCAGCCAATCCATCCTCCCAGCCGGCACCTGGAATCCCGAAGCCGCCACCGACGAAGTCCTGATCGATTTCGACCGCCGCCACCGCCGCCGCATCGTCCTGAAAACCGAAGCCGGCCAATCCCTCCTCCTCGACCTCCCCCAGGCCGCCCGCCTGCGCGACGGCGACGGCCTGCAACTCGACACCGGCCCCACCATCCGCGTCCGCGCCCGCCCCGAGCCCCTGGCCGAAATCCACGCCCATTCCGATGCCGAACTCATCCGCATCGCCTGGCACCTCGGCAACCGCCACCTCCCCGTCCAGCTCCTCCGCGACAAAATCCGCATCCGCCGAGACCACGTCATCGAAGCCATGGTCGAACAACTCGGCGGCCACGTGGATATCATCGAAGCCCCCTTCGACCCCGAAGCCGGCGCCTACGCCGGCGGCCACTCGCACAGCCACGACGACGACCACCACCACCATGGCTGACCCCGCCACCCTGCGCCTCCTCACCTGGCTCTCCCCCGCCTTCCCCACCGGCGCCTTCGCCTACAGCCACGGCATCGAATGGGCCGTCGAATCCGGCGACATATCGAACGGCCCCACCCTCCAATCCTGGCTCGAAACCCTCCTCCGCCACGGCTCCGCCCGCACCGACGCAATCCTCTGCCGCCACGCCCATCGCGCCGCGCACGACCTCGAAGCCCTGGCAACCCTCACCGAACTGGCCCTCGCCACGGCGCCCGCCGCCGAACGCCGGGCCGAGGCCATCCACCAGGGCAACGCCTTCATCGCCGCCGCCACCCCCTGGCGCCCCGCCACCCTCATCCGTTTGGCTGAGGACGTAGGGGATATCCCCTACGCCATCGCCGTCGGCGCCATGGCCGGCAGCAACCAGATCAGCGAGAACACCACCGCCGCCGCCCTGCTGCACGCCTTCGCCGCCAACCTGATCTCGGCCGCGGTGCGCATCATCCCCCTCGGCCAATCCACCGGCCTAGCCGTCCTCGCCGCGCTGGAACCGATCATCCTGTCCGTCGCCGCCGAGACGAAAACCGCCACGCTCGACGATCTCGGCGCCGCCACCTGGCGGGCCGACCTTGCTGCCATGCACCACGAAACCCAGTACACGAGGCTGTTCCGCTCATGATCAAATCCGCGCACGGCCCGCTGCGCGTCGGCGTCGGCGGCCCCGTCGGCACCGGCAAGACCGCGCTGATGGACGCGCTGTGCAAGCGCCTCGCGCCGCTCTACGACATCGCCGCCATCACCAACGACATCTACACCAAGGAAGACGCCGAGTTCCTCACCCGCGCCGGCTCCTTGCCGGCGGAACGGATCATGGGCATCGAAACCGGCGGCTGCCCCCATACCGCCATCCGCGAGGATGCCAGCATCAACCTCGCCGGCGTCGCCGAGATGCGGAAACGGTTTCCGGCACTCGATGTCATCCTGATCGAATCCGGCGGCGACAACCTCGCCGCCACCTTCAGCCCCGAGTTGGCGGACCTGACCATCTACGTCATCGACGTCTCGGCCGGCGACAAGATCCCCCGCAAGGGCGGCCCGGGCATCACCCGCTCGGACCTGCTGGTGATCAACAAGATCGACCTCGCCCCGCATGTCGGCGCCAGCCTGGAAGTCATGGACCGCGACAGCAAAAGGATGCGCGGCGAACGCCCCTACATCTTCGCCAACATCCGCGCCGGCCAGGGCGTGGAGCAGATCGCCCGCTTCATCGAAACCTCGGGCGGCCTGGCCGCCTGATCACCGGCGACCCAGCATCCCCAGCCCCGCCCCCAGCACCGCCAGCACCGCGACAGTCCAGCCCAGGCTCGGCCAGTCCCCCGCCGCCGCCAGCATCCCGCCAACGATGGCGGACGTCACCCAGCCGACGCTGGCGCAGGTGATGTTGATCCCGAGCACGGTGCCGCGGATCTCGGCCGGCACCGCGCTCAACAGGCTGATCAGCGCCGGCCGACTCATCCCGTTGATCAGGCCATACAGCGTGCCCAGCCCGATCGCGGCCAAGGTCGCGGGCGTCGCCACGAACAGCGCGACCGCAACCGCCCCTGTGCCCAGGGATGAGGCGGCATACAGCACCCGCCGGTCCGGCACCGCATCGGCCAGCCGCCCGCCCAGCATGTTGCCGAGGAAATTCCCCCCGGCCACCAGCGCCAGCGGCAGGGCCAGTTCGGCGAGCCCGAAGCCATGGGCCAGCTGCAGGTAGGTGGCGAAGAACGTCGCGACCAGGCCGAAGCAGGTCCGCTCGGTGATGCTGGCACCCAGCACCGCGACGATCCGCGGCCGCAATGCCCCGCGAAGCCCCGCCCCGCCCCCACTGCCCGCCGGCCGAGCCGGGGACGCGGGAAACACCAGCCGCGTGGCGACCGCCACCGCGAAGGCCGCCAGTGCTATCACAACGCTGACGCCGCGCCAGCCGATGAATGCGCCCACCCAGCTTGCCACCGGCACGCCGAGCAGCAGGGCGAGCGACTGCCCGCCGATCACCCAGCCCATCGCGCGCCCGCGCATCGAATCCGCCACCCGGTCGGCCACCTCGCCGAACACCGTGCCCATATAGGCCCCGCAGGCCGCCCCGCCGATCGCGACGCTGAGCACCGCCTGCCAGTATTCCTGCGACAGGGCGATGGCGATCATGCTGAGGCCCAGCACCACCTGGCCGCCCATCAGCACCCGCCGCCGGCCGAACAGGGCGCCGAGCGGGCCGGTGAAGAACGCCGTGATGCCCCAGGTGACGGCGGTGACCGACAGCAAATGGGAGACCAGCACCAGGTCGACGGCAAAATCCTGCGCCATCTGCAGCAGGAACGGCGCCCGCGTCATCCCCGTGGCGGCGGCCATGAAAACACCGGTGCCGGCGATGGCCAGGAGGGCGAGGGGGTAGGCTTGGGGTTTTGTCACCCCCCATCCTCGCGCGCGCCGGTGCGATCGCCTAGCCTCGGCGGCGCAGGGAGGCGGGCATGGCAGACACGACGCGGCGGACGGTTGTGGTTCCGGCGGGCGAGGCGGCGATCGAGACCATCGTCGAGGGCCACGGCCCGGCGCTGGTGATGCTGCCGTCGCTCGGGCGGGACGGCTACGAGGATTTCGACACCGTCGCCGCGCTGCTCGCCGCGGGCGGGCTGACGGTCTTGCGGCCGCAGCCGCGTGGCATCGGCGGTTCGGCCGGGCGGATGCAGGGGGTGAGCCTGCACGACCTGGCGGGCGACGTGGCGGCGGTGATCCAGGCCGAGGGCGGCGGGCGGGCGGTGATCCTGGGGCATGCGTTCGGGCATTTCGTCGCGCGGATGACGGCGGTGGATCATCCCTCCCTGGTGGCGGGCGTGGTGCTGGCGGCGGCGGCGGCGCGGCAGTATGCGCCGGAGATCGCGGCGACGCCGCGGCGGGCCGGCGATCTCTCGGCGCCGGTGGAGGAGCGGCTGGCGGCGCTGCGGCTGGGGTTCTTCGCGCCGGGGCATGACCCTTCGCCGTGGCTCCATGGCTGGCATCCGGCGACGCAGCGCATGCAGATCGACTGCCGCGAGACGCAAGGGGTGAAACAGTCCGACTGGTGGCACGCAGGCACCGCGCCGATGCTGGAGCTGATCCCGGCGCTGGACCCGTTCAAGCCGCGGGAGAAATGGGGCGAACTGCGCGCGGAATTCGGCGCGCGGGTGGAGGCGGTGGTGATCGAGAACGCCAGCCATGCGCTGTTTCCGGAGCAGCCCGGGGCGGTGGCGGGAGAAGTGTTGAAGTGGATAAGGAAGAATGTTCTTTTTTGAAAAAAAGAACCAAAAAACTTTTTATCCATTTGATCGGTGTTTATCGCTCGGGCACGGCGAAAATGGATAGAAAGTCTTTTTGCTTCTTTTTCTTCAGAAAAAGAAGAATCTTGCTTCCTACATGACCAACCCGCCATCGACGTGGAGCACTTGGCCGGTGATGTAGCCAGCGTCAGTCGATGCGAGGAAGGCGATGGCGGCGGCGATGTCGGCGGTCTCCGCGATGCGGCCCATGGGGATCCATTTCGTGCGGTCTTCCATGCCGGCGGAGGTGAAGGCGACGTGGGCGCCGGCGTCCTTGCGGACGAAGCCGGGGGCGACGGCGTTGACGGTCATGGCGGGGGCGAATTCGATGGCGAGCGCCTTGACCAGGGCTTCGAGGCCGGCCTTGGCGGCGGCGGAGGCGGGGAAGAGGGGGAAGCCCGGCCGGTAGGCATGGGCGACGAAGCTGCTGACGGCGACGATACGGGGGTTTTCGCCTTGGCGCAGATGGGGGGCGGCGGCGCGGGCGAGGCGGAGGAAGCCGGCCTGCATGGCGTCGGTGGAGCGGGCGAGGATTTCGTCGGTGAGGTCGGCGGCGGGCGTGCGGTCGGCGAAGCCGGCATTGGCGACGACGACGTCCAGGCGGGCGAAGCGGGCGATGGCGGCGGCGACCAAGGCGGGGGCGGTGGCGGGGTCGGACAGGTCGCCGAGGGCTTCGGCGACGTTGGCGCCCTTGGCGCGGGCTTCGGCGGCGACGGCGGCGAGGGCTTCGGCGTTCTTGCGGGTGTGCAGCAGGAGGGCCACGCCGGGGGCGGCGAGGCGGCGGGCGGTGGCGGCGCCGACGCCGGTGGCGGCGCCGGTGATGAGGATGGCGCGGGTCATTCGGCGGCAACCGCGAGGGTGGCGGCTTCGGCGCGGAGCCAGACGGATGTGTCGTGGAAGACGGCGCCGCCGGCTGGGAGTGCGGGTTCGTCGGAGGTCAGGGCGTTGATGCCGAGGCCGCCCTGGTGGTCGGCGTGGGGCCAAATGCTTTCGGCGACGACGACGCCTGGCTGGGCGCCTTCGGCGAGGCGGGCGTGGAGGCGGACTTCGCCGCGGGCGTTGCCGATGCGGACGGGGGCGCCGTCGGCGATGCCGAGGCGGGCGGCGTCGGCGGGGTTCAGCAGCAGGGTGGGGCGGCCTTCGCGGGCGCGGGAATAGGGCATTTCGGTGAAGGTGGAGTTCAGGAAGCTGCGGGCGGGGGCGGCGACGAGGCGGAAGGGGCGGTCTTCGGTGGCGGTGTCGATGATCTCGACCTGGTCGGGGAGCGCGGACATGCCTTCGTGATTGGGGCCGATGGCGGCCCAGTCGGCGCGGAAGTGGAATTTGCCGGCGGGGTGGCCGAAGCCATTCAGGAAGTGCGATGTGGCGAAGTCGGGCTGGGCGTCGTGCCAGCGGGTTTCCATGACGGTGGCGGCGCTGGGCCAGCCGGAGGTGCGCAGGGTTTCGTCGATGATTTCGAGGTCGGTCATGGCGTAGGCGCGGTGGGTGGCGCCGAGGCGGGGGGCGAGGCCCTGGAGGAGTTCGTGGTTGCTGCGGCATTCGCCGGGGGGGTCGATGAGCCTGGCGCCGATCTGGATGTGGCTGTGGCCGCCGGCCTGGTAGAGGTCGTTGTGTTCCATGAACATGGTGGCGGGAAGGATGAGGTCCGCAAGCTTCGCCGTCTCGGTCATGAACTGCTCGTGGACGACGGTGAACAGGTCTTCGCGCAGGAATCCACGTCGCACCTTGTTGCTGTCGGGCGCGACGGTGACGGGGTTGGTGTTCTGGATCAGCAGGGCGTTGACCGTGGGGCCATCTCCGAGGTCGCGTCGATCGCCGGTGAGGACGGCGCCGATGCGGCTCATGTCGAGCGCGCGGGTGGTGGGGTCGACGAGGTCGAGGCCTTCGATGAGGGTTTTGTCCCAGTGGTAGATGGCGCGGTTGTTCCAGAAGGCGCCGCCGCCTTCGTGCTGCCATTTGCCGGTGACGGTGGGCAGGCAGGTGACGGCGTGGAGTGCGGCCGCGCCGTTGCGGCTGCGGGTGAAGCCGTAGCCGGTGCGGATATAGGCGCGGGGGGTGGTGTTGTAGAGGGCGGCGAATGCCTCGATCTCGGCGGGGGCGAGGCCGGTGATCGCGCTGGCCCATGCGGGGGTGCGGGGGGCGAGGTGGGCTTCGAGTGCTGCGGGGTCGTCGGCGTATTGCGCCATGTAGGCGCGGTCGGCGTGGCCGTCGCGGAAGGCGATGTGCATGACGGCGCAGGCGAGTGCGGCATCGGTGCCGGGGCGGATGGCGAGGTGGAGGTCGGCGACCTTGGCGGTGCCGGTGAGGTAGGGGTCGATGACGACCAGCTTGGCGCCACGTTCCTTGCGGGCGCGGGCGACGTGGGTCATGACGTTGACCTGGGTGTTCACCGGGTTGCCGCCCCACATGACGATGAGGTCGGAGACGGCCATTTCGCGCGGGTCGGGGCCGGCGATCTTGCCCACGCCGGCGAGCCAGCCGCTTTCGCTGGTGCGGGTGCAGATGGTGTTGATCTGGCGGGAGTATTTCAGCTCGTGGCGCAGGCGGTTGATGCCGTCGCGGTGCACGAGGCCCATGGTGCCGGCGTAGTAGTAGGGCCAGACGCTTTCGGCGCCGTGCGCGCGGGTGGTGGCGAGGAAGGCTTCGGCGGCGCGGTCCAGCGCCTCGTCCCAACCGATGCGGCGGAACTGGCCGCTGCCCTTGGGGCCGGTGCGCAGCAGGGGGTGGGTGAGGCGGTCCGGGTGGTGGATGCGTTCGGCGTATTTCGAGACCTTGGTGCAGATGACGCCGGCGGTGTAGCTGTTGGCCTCCGCGCCGCGCAGGGTGCCGATGCGGGCGTTGTCGTGGACCTCGACCTCCAGGGCGCAGGTGGAGGGGCAGTCATGCGGGCAGACGGACGGGCGGATCGTGAGCATGCCGGGCTCCGGGGCGAGGGGGATGGCAGGGTGCCCTGGATCGGGCGGGCGATGCAATCGGGCGTGGTTGATTGCGCTACCGGCGCATGGGTCGTTGATCGCGCCGCCGGCGCATGGTTCGCTGGGGCATGACGATCGTTCCATCGCGCTCCAAGGGCTCTGTCCAGCAACCGACGCGGGTGAGCATCCGGCTTGACCTTGCGTCCGGAGCGCGGGTGGGGCCGGGAAAGATCGCGTTGCTGGAGGAGATCGCGCGGCACGGGTCGATCTCGGCGGCGGGGCGGGCGCTGCGGATGTCGTATCGGCGGGCGTGGGAGCTGGTGGAGGACCTGAATCGGCATCTCGGGACGCCGGTGGTGGCCGCGGTGACCGGCGGGAGCGGCGGCGGTGGGGCGCGGCTGACGGCGGAGGGCGCGGCGCTGGTGGCGGCGTATCGGGCGATCGAGCAGGCGACGGCCGCGGCGGCGGCGCCGTATCTGGCGACGATTGTGGAGAAGGGGGCCACGGAGCAGGGGAGCGGCAGCTGAGGGTGGCCGGCGGGCGGTGGACATGCGAACGGCGGCGCCGTAATTGGCGCCGCCGCTGCGAAGCGTCGTCAGGCGTGGATCAGGCGGCGCGGCGACGGCGGGCCGCGAAGAGGCCGAGCAGGCCGGCGCCGAGGACGGCCATCGTGCCGGGCTCCGGCGTGGCAACCGGCGGGGGCGGGGGCGGGGGCGGCTGCACGATGTTGGTGAGGGTCAGGCGACCCGCGGTGGCGGTGTAGCAATCGTTCGTCGGCTGGAAGTTATTGTCCAGGAAGCAGATCTGGGTGCCGGTGCCGCTCAGGCGGATGTTGCCGTCGGCCTGGTACTCACCCGAATTCCCGCCGTCCAGTTCGATCTCGGCGCCCTGGTTATTCGCATTCATCTCGGCGATCAGGGTGCCGGCCGGCCAGCTCAGGACGAACGAGGTGGTGCCAGTCGTATCGAACATATTGATATTGCTATCAAGAGCGTCCGTGCTGAAGTCTTCGAGCACCGACGAGTCGTAGATGCCGGACAGGCCGGCGTCGCCGACGGTCGTGTTGAAGGAGTAGGCCGACACGACATAGTCCGAGCCGACCTTCGTCACCGTCATGGTGCCGCTGGCGGTGGTACCGATTTCAGTGTCCAACCACGGCGGGTTGCTGAGCTCGCCCCATTTCTCGAAATAGAACTCGGTCAGCGTCCAGGTATAATCCTGCGCCGAGGCCACGGATGCGCTGAACAGCATCCCGGCGCCGACAAAACCCTTCAAAATGGTACGCACCAACGACTCTCCATACCGAATGCCCCAAACCTGACCCGGATTGCCCGGCGCACGCTCGAAGGACATGCCAAAACGACTATCGGCTAGGACTAAGCAAGGTGCGTGCCAATGTGTTAATTTTAGCGAATTCAATGGGTTAGACCGCCTGCGGCCACATACCTTTGCGCGTTGTCATGGCGGACTGTAAATTTATCCGACACCGTACAGGCGGCATCGCATGGCAGCCCTGCCGGTCGGGGGCACAACGGGATTGGTTATCAATATCTTAACGCGAGAGGGTGGCGCGGCGGGCTGTGTAAAGTTATCCGACTCATCCTGCGCAACCGCCTGATTCCCCGAAAGAGCCCCGCACATGACGACCTCCTCCCTGCCCGGCTGGGCCCAGATGGTGCTCGCCGGGCTGACCGGCCTAGTCGTGCTCTACGTGGTGGCCGTGGGCGCGCTGGTGGTGCTGCAGCGGCAGATCATCTTCAGGCCCGCCGAGGGGCCGCCGCAGGTGGAGCGGGTGGGCGTGGCGGGGCTGGCGCAGGTGACGATCCGCACCGGGGACGGGTTGGACCTGATGGCATGGGAGGTGGCGGGCCGCCCTGGGGCCCCGGTGGTGCTGTACCTGCACGGCAATGGCGGGCATGTCGGGCACCGGGCGGAGCGGGTGCGGCGGATCGGGGCGCTGGGGTGGGGGGCGCTGTTCGTGGCGTATCGCGGCTATGGCGGCAATCCCGGGCAACCGACCGAGGGCGGGCTGAAGCTGGACGTGGCGGCGGGGCTGGCGGCGCTGCGGGCGCAGGGAGTCGAGGAGGGCCGGATCGTGGTGTGGGGGGAATCGCTGGGCAGCGGGCTGGCGACGGAGCTGGCGGCGCGGCATCGGTTCGGGGCGGTGGTGCTGGAGACGCCCTATACCTCGCTGGCTGACATCGCCAGGCGGCGCTATCCGCTGGTGCCGGTGGACCTGCTGCTGCGCGACCGGTTCGACTCGCTGGTGCATGTGCCGGCGATCGAGAGCCCGATCCTGATCCTGGTGGGCGACCGCGACCGCACGGTGCCGCCGGACATGGGGCGGACGATCCTGGCGGCGGCAGGGACGCGGGGGGAGCTGTGGGTGGCGGCCGAGGGGGGGCACAACGACCTGCTGGAGTTCGGCGCGATGGAGGCGGTGGCGGCGTTCGTGCGGCGGTGGGTGGGGGAGTAGGAAGGCTGGGCTCTGCCCAGACCGCCAGGGGCTGAGCCCCTGGACCTCCAATAGTAAGAGGACTGGTTCATGGGCGGCTGTGGTGGTTGGCTCCCTAAAGGATGAGGTCCAGGGGCTCAGCCCCTGGCGGGTCGAGGGCAGAGCCCTCGCCTGTCCCTTGCGCCCGGCGCCTGTCGGGGAGAGAGTTTGGCCATGGAACCTGCTCGCGCGCGCGACCTTGGACTGGCCTGTGGCACGCTGACGCCCGGACGATTGAACCGCATCAGCGATGTGCCCGGGGTGACGGTGGGGCATCGGACGCTGGTCGAGGGCGATGTCCGCACCGGGGTGACGGCGATCCGGCCGCATGGCGGGGACATCTTCCGCGACAAGCCGTTGGCGGCGAGCCATGTGCTGAACGGGTTCGGCAAGAGTGTCGGGCTGATGCAGGTGGATGAGCTGGGGCAGCTGGAGACGCCGATCCTGCTGACCAACACGCTGTCGGTCGGGACCTGCGCCACGGCGCTGATCCGCCGGGCAATTGAGGGCAATCCGCGGATCGGGCGGCAGACCAGCACGGTGAACCCGGTGGTGGGGGAGTGCAACGACGGGTATCTGAACGATATCCAGGCCTTGGCGGTGACGGAGGCGGATGCGCTGGCGGCGCTGGATGCGGCGACAGAGGCGTTCGAGGTGGGGGCGGTGGGCGCCGGGGCGGGAATGAGTTGCTTCGGGTTCAAGGGCGGGATCGGCAGCGCGTCGCGCCAGGTGCGGCTGGACGGGGCGGTGTTCCACCTGGGCACGCTGGTGCTGGCGAATTTCGGGCGGGCGGGGGATTTGGTTCTGCCGGATGGGCGGCGGGTGGGGCCGCGCCTGGGCGAGGGGCCGGAGCGGGGGTCGGTGATCGTGGTGGTGGCGACGGACGTGCCGCTGGAGCATCGGCAGATGCAGCGGGTGGTGCGGCGGGCGGGGGCGGGGCTGGCGCGGGTGGGGAGTTTCTATGGCCATGGCAGCGGCGATGCGTTCATCGGGTTCTGCACCGCCAACCGGGTGCCGCATGAGGCGAAGGCGGACCTGATGCCGATGCGGGCGATCGCGGAGGGCCGGATCGACCTGCTGTTCGAGGCGGTGGCGGAGGCGACGCAGGAGGCGGTGCTGGACGCGCTGGCCGCGGCGCCGACCACGCGCGGGCGGGCGGGGCATGGGCGGCCGGGCCTGGCGAGCGTGTTGTGAGCGAACCCCATCGGGAGGACGTGCCGTGAAGATCTTCATCTCCGCCGACATCGAGGGCGTGGCCGGCGTGGTCAACGCGCAGCAGGGCACGCCGGGCAATCCGGAATACGAGCGGGCGCGGCGGCTGATGACCGAGGAGGTGAATGCCGCGATCGGCGGGGCCTTCGAGGGCGGTGCACATTATGTACTGGTGAATGACAGCCACGGGCCGATGGTGAACCTGATCCCGGAGGATCTGGACCCGCGGGCGGAGTGCATCATCGGGCGGCCGAAGGCGATGAACATGGCGGCCGGGCTGGATGCCAGCTTCGATGCGGTGTTCTTCACCGGGTATCACTCGGGGGCGGGGCGGCACGGGGTTCTGAGCCACACGGTGAGCGGATTCGCGTTCCAGGCGTTGCGGATCAACGGGATCGATACCGCGGAGGCGACGCTGTATGGCGCCTATGCGGGGAGCCTCGGGGTGCCGGTGGCGCTGCTGACCGGGGACGATCAGCTGGCGGCGCAGTGCCATAAGCTGTTTCCGGGCTCGGTGATGGTGGAGGTGAAGACGGCGCTGGGGCATCGCTCGGCGCGCGCACTGTCGCCGGAGATGGCGCGGGCGCAGATCCGCGAAGGGGCGGCGCGGGCGGTGCGCGGGATCGCGGGATGTGCGCCCTACACGATCGCCGCGCCGTGCCGGTTGGAGGCGGACCTTGCGAGCGTGGCGATGGCCGATCTGTGCGGGGCGATCCCCGGGGCGGCGCGGACCGGGCCGCGCGGGGTGGCGTTCGACTGCAAGGGCATCGTGGAGGTGCAGCAGTGGATCGCTGTCATGGCGACGATGTGTGGGACACTCCGGTAGGAAGAAAGCAGTTCTTTTTTGAAAAAAAGAACCAAAAAACTTTTCTCCGTTTGCACGGCGCCTGATCGTTTGGCGCGGTGCAAATGGATTAAGTCTTTTTGCTTCTTTTTCTTCAGAAAAAGAAGACTCTTGCTACCCTGGCATGCGGAACCCTAGCGCGATGACCGGCGCGGGATCGAGCTTGTTGCGCACGGCGCCGGGCATGATGGAGAGCAGGCCGGTTTTCGCGAGGATCTGGGCGAGCACGCCGGTTTGGCGCGGGACTTCGAGCAGGATGGTGGCGCCGGGCGGCGGTTGCTGGCGGGTCCAGTCGGCGGGCAGCGGGCGGCGGGGACGGGGGTTGGCGTAGCAGAGGCCGCCGGGTTCGCAGGGGCCGGCGACGACGCGGTCGCGCAGGCCCTCGACCTCGAGCAGCCATTCGGCGCCGCGCAGGGTGGCGGGGTCGGTGCGGATTTCGCCCGGGGGGGCGGTGCGGGCGAAGGCGACGAGGCCGCGTTCGCCGAACAGGAGTTCGCGGTCGGCGATCATAGCCAGGGCGGCGCCGGAGCCGGCGATGGCGAGCAGCAGCAGGGCGGGCAGTCGCCAGGCGCCGGAGCCGATGCGTTCGGCGAGCCAGATCGCCAGCGGGACGCAGAGGGCGACCATGGCGACCGTTTGATAGCGCGGGATGATCCACATGAAGGTGAAGGCGTAGCTGAGCAGCAGGAACCAGACGAGGGCAAGGCCGGAGAAGTGGTTCGCGGCGGAGCGGCGGCGGCCGAGGACGGGGCGGCGGGCTATCGCGATCGCGGCTGGCACGGCGACCCAGGGCAGCAGGCCCATCTGCTGGTTGGCGAAGACGGCGAGCAGGGCCTGGATCGGGCGGGGGGCGACGATGACGCCGTGGCGGTCCAGCCCGCCGGCGTTGATCTGGAAATGGGCGAGGGCGGGGTTGTCGCCGGCGACGCCGCGGCTGGAGACGGTGAAGCGCCAGAAGGGATCACCGCTGGCGACCCAGAGCCAGGCGGTGTCGAGGCCGAGGACGATGAGGAATCCCGCGGCCATGCGGACGAAATCCATGATCCGGCGCGGGGCGAGCAGGAACAGCACCAGGTAGAAGGCGAGCAGGGCGGCGGTGGTCTCGCGGGTGATGAAGGCGCAGCCGGCGAGGATGCCGCTGGCCAGGAACAGCCCGGCGCGGCCGGAACGGGTGGCGAACCAGTAGGCCCAGAGGGAGGCGAGGACGAAGAAGGCCTCGATCATGTCGGAATAGACGAGCGAGGCACCGGTGACGATGACCGGCAGGGTCGCGACGAGGAGGGCGGCGATCACGCCGGCGGTGGGGCCGGCGACGCGGCGGACGCACAGGCCGGTCATGGCGACGATGGCGGACGCGTAGAGGACGGTGGGCAGGAGCAGGGCGGCCTCGCCGCGGCCGAGCAGGGCGTAGCTGGCGGCGATCGGCAGGACGATCAGGTGGCGCAGGCCCCAATGCGAGTTGCCGAGATGGGGGAAGTCGTCCTGCCAGAGGGCGGCGCTGGTGGCGTATGCGAGGTCGTCGGATTCGATGAAGCCGACCCAGGTGACCGACAGAAGGGCAACGAACAGGAGGGCTGTCGCGGCAGCGCCTGCGGCCATGACGGCGCGCCGCTGCGCCGCGATGCCCGGCGATCCGCCGCCCGCGTCAGAACCTCCGGTCATGGCGTCCACTCGTCCCCCATGGGCCAGCGCCGCCGGTCGCGGCGCATGGAGAGTATGAGGCAGCGGTCTGGCGCGGTGCAAATCCCGAAGAGATGATATGCGCAGGCAGGCGCGCCGGCGTGCAATGGCGGCTGAACTTGCTGCGTTCAGGCATTCTGATTAAGAACCGGCTGACTAGGAATTGGCTGACTACGGACTGGCGCCGCCGGCCGCGCGTTTGCGATGTCCGGGGGTCTTGGTGATGCGCGCCGGGCCGCGTGCCGCACGGAACCGTGCCAGCGGCGTGGCCGGAGGGGCACTGTTCCGCTCGCCGGGTCATCGAGATGCAGTAGGAGAGGCGCGCGTGGCCACCACCCCTGGACCCAGCCTGATCGGCACGATCGATGCCGGTAGCGATGACACGGCCACGGATATCGAACTGACCATCCTGATGCCGTGCCTGAACGAGGCCGAGACGCTGGCGGTGTGCATCGACAAGGCACGCGCCTATCTGGCCCGCAGCGGGGTGGTGGGCGAGGTGCTGATCGCGGACAACGGCAGCACGGACGGCTCCCAGCAGATTGCCCGCGACCACGGCGCCCGGGTGGTGGATATCGCGGCGCGGGGATACGGCTCGGCGCTGATCGGCGGCATGCGCGCCGCGAGGGGTCGCTTCGTGATCATGGGCGACAGCGACGACAGCTATGATTTCTCGGACCTCGGCCCGTTCGTCGCCAAGCTGCGCGATGGGTATGAGCTGGTGATGGGCAACCGGTTCAAGGGCGGCATCAAGCCCGGCGCCATGCCGCCGTTGCACCGCTATCTCGGGAACCCGGTGCTGACCATGGTGGGTCGGGTGTTCTTCCGCAGCCCCTGCGGGGACTTCCACTGCGGCCTGCGCGGCTTCAACCGCGATGCGATGCTGGCATTGGGGCTGCAGGCGCCGGGCATGGAGTTCGCCAGCGAGATGGTCGTCAAGGCGACCGTCCAGGGCCTGCGCGTCGCGGAAGTGCCGACCACGCTGTCGCCCGACGGGCGTTCCCGCCCGCCGCACCTGCGCAGCTGGCGCGACGGCTGGCGGCATTTGCGCTTCCTGCTGATCTTCTCGCCGCGCTGGCTGTTCCTCTATCCCGGCCTGGCCTTCGTGCTGGCCGGTCTCGTGGCGATGGGCGCGCTGGCCAGCGGGCCGCGCTTCATCGGCGGCATCGGGTTCGACATCCACACCATGCTGTATGCGGGGATGTCGGTGGTGCTTGGCGTCCAGGCGGTCCTGTTCTGGGTGTTTGCCAAGATCTATGGCGCGCGGGAACGGATCGTGCCGCCTGATCCGGCGTTCACGGCGTTCCTCGAGCAGACGACGCTGGAGCGCGGCCTGATCATCGGGGCGACGATGCTGGTCTGCGGCGTGTTGCTCGGCGTGTATGCGCTCGGCCAGTGGCAGGTGAGCAGCTTCGGGCGGCTCGACCCGGCGCAGACCATGCGCCTCGTGATTCCGTCGGCCGTCATGGTGCTCACGGCGATGCAGATCGTCTATGGCGCCTTCTTCGTCGCCGTGCTGGGCGTGCGCGGCGCCCCGCCCGAGCCGGCCGCCGGGACGATGCGTGGCGCGCAGTGAAGTGGGACGGGCAGGCGCGCGAGATCTTCTTCTTCCTGGCCGTGGGCGGCAGCAGCGCCGCGGCCTATACGGCGCTGGGGGTTGCGTTCACCGCCGGGCTTGGCCTGCGCCCCAGCTTCGCCGTCCTGCTGGCGCTGGCGATCGTCATGCCGCCGACCTACCTGGTGCAGCGCGCGCTCACCTTCCGGTCGCAGCGGGCGCATCGCAGCGCGCTCAGCCGCTATGTCGCGACCCAGGCGATCAGCAACGGGGTGGCGGCGCTGGGCGCGGAGGTGTTCGCCGACGCGGTTCGCGCCCGGCCCTGGCTGGCCTTCATCGCGATTGCCATCCTGGTCGCCGGCCTCAACTATTCCCTGCTCAAGTTTTGGACCTTCGCCGATGAGCGGTAGCGCGCCGGATGCCCCCAACGCCCAGTACAACCTCGCGAAGGCGGACTCGCTGTCGATCCGCGTCGCCACGCGCATGCGCGACCAGATGTTCGGCGAGTTCATGCGCACGCTGCGGCCGACCGAGGCGGACAGCGTGATCGACGTGGGGGTCACGTCCGACCAGAGCTACACGTCGTCCAACTATTTCGAGCGGCTTTACCCCTACAAGCACCGCATCACCGCCTGCGGCCTGGACGATGCCCACTTCCTGGAGGAGCTGTATCCCGGAGTGCGCTTCGTCACCGCCAATGCGCTGGACCTGCCGTTCGACGACGCGAGTTTCGACCTCGTGCACGCATCGGCGGTGCTGGAGCATGTGGGCAGCCTGGCGAACCAGGCGCGCATGCTGGCCGAATGCCTGCGGGTGGCGCGCCGCGGCGTGTATCTGACGACGCCGAACCGCTGGTATCCGATCGAGTTCCACACCCAGTTGCCGCTGGTCCACTGGCTGCCCAAGCCGGCGGGGCGGGCGGTGTTTCGCTCGGTCGGCCTCGAGTTCTTCTCCCGCGAGGAGAACCTGAACCTGATGACGCGGCGGGAGCTTGCGACGATGGCAGCCGGGCATCGCGACTGGCAGTTCCGCTTCGCCTCGCCGCGGCTGCTCGGCTGGGTCAGCAACCTCGTGCTTGTCGGCGAACGGCGCACCGGATAGAGCGACGGCCGTGGCCGGGCGCCCGCCGGGATCGGCGCGCCGGGATGCCCGCCGGGACCGGCGGGCAGGGATCAAGGAGTAGAGAGCATGGCCTACAGGGTTGCGGTCGTGGGTGCCACCGGTGCGGTGGGGCGGGAGATGATCAAGACGCTGGTGGAGCGGAATTTTCCCGTCAGCGAGGTGGTGGCGCTGGCCTCCGCGCGCTCGGTGGGGCAGGAGATCTCGTTCGGCGACAAGAAGGTGCTGAAGGTCAAGAACCTGGAGACCTTCGATTTTGCCGGCTGGGATATCGGGCTGTTCAGCCCCGGGGCGTCGATTTCCGCCGTGCATGCGCCGCGGGCGGCGGCGGCGGGGTGCGTGGTGATCGACAACACCAGCCATTTCCGCATGGAGCCGGACGTGCCGCTGGTGGTGCCGGAAGTGAACCCGCAGGCGCTGCTGAAGATCAAGCGCGGGATCATCGCCAACCCGAACTGCTCGACGATCCAGATGGTGGTGGCGCTGAAGCCGCTGCACGACAAGTACAGGATCAAGCGGGTGGTGGTCTCGACCTACCAGTCGGTGTCGGGCGCGGGCAAGGAAGGGATGGACGAGCTGCTGCTGCAGGCGCGCCGTTCGCTGGTGCACGACCAGATCGTGCCGCAGCAGTTCACCAAGCAGATCGCCTTCAACGTGATCCCGCATATCGACCGCTTCATGGACGACGGCTCCACCAAGGAAGAGTGGAAGATGGTGGCCGAGACGCGCAAGATCCTGGACCCGGACATCAAGGTGTTCGCCACCTGCGTGCGCGTGCCGGTGTTCATCGGGCATTCCGAGGCGGTGAACGTGGAGTTCGAGAACCCGGTGACGGTGGAAGGCGCGCGGGCGGCGTTCCGCCATGCGCCGGGGGTGCGGGTGATGGATACGCGCGAGGACGGCGGCTACATGACGCCGCTGGAATGCGCGGGTGAGGACGACACCTATGTCAGCCGCATCCGCATCGACCCGACGGTGGAGCATGGGCTGGCGTTCTGGTGCGTGAGCGACAACCTGCGCAAGGGGGCGGCGCTGAACGCGGTGCAGATCGCCGAGACGATGGTGGCGCAGGGGCTGCTGAAGAAGGCGGCCTGACAAAGGCAGGCGGGGCCAGATTTACGTCCCCGCCGCCGCGTTGACCCCCCGGGCCTGCGAGAGTATGGCTTCGCGGTGGCTTTCCAGGGACTTGGGAGTGGCTGGACGATGACGGACGTGCGCGATGCGCTGATGGTGGGGCGGACCTCGGACGGCAAGCTGGTGCGCCGGCCGCTGTCGCCGCATCTGCAGGTGTACAAGCCGCAGATCACCACCACCCTGTCGATCCTGCATCGCGTCACCGGGATCGCGCTGAGCGTCGGCACGCTGCTGCTGGTGTGGTGGCTGG
The DNA here is from genome assembly GCA_945897825.1 of Asaia bogorensis. Taxonomy (GTDB): domain Bacteria; phylum Pseudomonadota; class Alphaproteobacteria; order Acetobacterales; family Acetobacteraceae; genus CAMDGX01. The sequence continues at coordinate 17,193 of CAMDGX010000052.1, forward strand.
TGGCGGCGGCGACGTCGGACGCGGCGTATGCCCGGGCGAACGGGTTCATCGGCTCCTGGTTTGGGATGTTGCTGCTGTTCGGCTGGACGGTGGCGCTTTGGTACCATTTCTGCGCCGGCATCCGGCACCTGGCCTGGGACATGGGCTACGGGTTCGAGCTTCCGACCGCGCATGCCACGGGCAAGCTGGTGGTGGCGGCGACGGCGGTGCTGTCGGTGCTGACCTGGATCGTCATTTTCGCCGTTCGCTGAGAGGCGCCGACCATGGCCGACAAGGCTCCGCAGATTGCCATCCGCCGTTCGATGCTGGGCCGCGCGCGCGGGCTGGGCGCGGCGAAGAGCGGCACCGCCCATTGGTGGGCGCTGAAGACGACCTCGTTCGCGCTGATCCCGCTGACATTGTGGTTCCTGGCCAGCGTGATCGGGCTGATCGGCGCGCCGCGGGCGGCCGTGGCGGCCTGGGCTGGCGGGCCGATCACGGCGACGCTGCTGCTGGCGACGATCGCCGCGTTGTTCCACCACATGTACCTGGGTGTGCAAACCGTGATCGAGGACTACATCCATCACGAGCGGCCCCGGATGGCGTGGCTGCTGGTGGCCAAGGGTGTTGCCTGGCTGCTGGCGCTGGCCTCGGCCATCTCGGTGCTCAAGCTCGCCTTCACGGGTTGATATTCGAATTGCCGGCCCACCGGCCACAGGACGCAGGCACATGAACGCGGTGACCAAACCTTCCCTCGGCGCCTACAACATCGTTGACCACACCTACGACGTGGTGGTGGTCGGCGCCGGTGGCTCCGGCCTGCGCGCGACGCTCGGCATGGGGGCGGCGGGGCTCAAGACCGCCTGCATCACCAAGGTGTTCCCCACCCGCAGCCACACCGTGGCGGCGCAAGGCGGCATTGGCGCCGCGCTCGGCAACATGGGCGAGGACGACTGGCGCTGGCACATGTACGACACCGTGAAGGGGTCGGACTGGCTGGGCGACCAGGACGCGATCGAATACATGTGCCGCGAGGCGATTCCGGCGATCTACGAGCTGGAGCATTTCGGCGTGCCGTTCAGCCGCACCGAGGACGGCAAGATCTACCAGCGCCCGTTCGGCGGGCACATGACGGAATACGGCAAGGCGCCGGCGATGCGCGCCTGTGCGGCGGCCGACCGCACCGGGCATGCCATCCTGCACACGCTGTACCAGCAGAGCCTCAAGCACGAGGTTGAGTTCTTCGTGGAGTATTTTGCCCTCGATCTCATCATGGACGAGGACGGGGCGTGCCGCGGCGTGATGGCGTGGAACCTCGAGGACGGGACCATGCATCGCTTCCGGGCGCAGAGCGTGGTGCTGGCGACCGGCGGCTATGGCCGGGCCTACCTGTCCTGCACCTCGGCCCACACCTGCACGGGCGACGGCAACGGCATGGTGCTGCGGGCAGGGCTGCCGGTGCAGGACATGGAGTTCGTGCAGTTCCACCCGACCGGCATCTTCCCCGCCGGCTGCCTGATCACCGAGGGCGCGCGCGGCGAGGGCGGCTACCTCACCAATTCCGAGGGCGAGCGCTTCATGGAGCGCTATGCGCCGACCGCCAAGGACCTCGCATCCCGCGACGTGGTCAGCCGGTCGATGACGCTGGAGATAAATGCCGGGCGCGGTTGCGGGCCGAACAAGGACCACATCATGCTCCACCTGGAGCACCTGGGTGCCGACATCCTGAACGAGCGGCTGCCCGGCATCTCCGAGACGGCGCGGGTGTTCGCGGGCGTGGAGGTGACCAAGGCGCCGATCCCGGTGCTGCCGACCGTGCACTACAACATGGGCGGCGTGCCGACGAACTACCACGGCGAGGTGCTGCGGCCGACCAAGGACAACCCGGACGCCATCGTGCCCGGGCTGATGGCGGTGGGCGAGGCCGCTTGCGTGTCGGTGCATGGCGCCAACCGGCTGGGCACCAACTCGCTGCTCGACCTCGTGGTGTTCGGCCGCGCCGCGGCGCACCGGGCGGCCGAGGTGGTGAAGCCGGGCGCGTCGCAGTCGCCGCTGCCGGCGCGGGCCGGGGAGGCGTCGCTCGATCGGTTCGACAAGACCCGCCATGCCAAGGGCGGCACCAAGGTGGCGGAGCTGCGCGACGGGCTGCAGCGCTCCATGCAGGCCCATGCCGCGGTGTTCCGCGACAGCAAGAGCATGATCGAGGGCGTCGGCAAGATGCAGAAGATCTGGAAGGGGATGGACGACATGTCCGTCTCCGACCGCAGCCTGGTGTGGAATTCCGACCTGATGGAAGCGCTCGAGCTGCAGAACCTGATGGGCAACGCGATGACCACCATGGTCGGCGCCGAGGCCCGCAAGGAAAGCCGCGGCGCGCAGGCGCATGACGATTTCCCCGATCGCGACGACGACAACTGGATGAAGCACACCCTCGCCTGGTGCAACGACGCCGGCGAGGTGAAGCTCGACTACCGCGGCGTGAAGATGCAGACCCTGACCAACGAGGTTCAGGTCTTCCCGCCGAAGAAGCGCGTGTACTGAGCGGAAGGCAGCGAGACACAGATGGCCACCTTCACCCTCCCCGCCAATAGCCGCCTCCAGCCCGGCGAAACCCACAAGGCGCCCGCCGGCGCCACCAACGTGCGGTCGTTCAAGATCTACCGCTGGAATGCCGATGACGGGAAGAACCCGCGCACCGACACCTACGAGATCGATCTCGACGCGTGCGGGCCGATGGTTCTGGACGCGCTGATCAAGATCAAGAACGAGGTCGATCCGACGCTGACCTTCCGCCGCTCGTGCCGCGAGGGCATTTGCGGTTCCTGCGCGATGAACATCGACGGGACCAACACGCTGGCCTGCCTCAAGCCGATCGACGAGGTGGCGGGCGACGTGAAGATCAACCCGTTGCCGCACATGCCCGTCGTCAAGGACCTGGTGCCGGACCTGTCGCAGGCCTACGCCCAGCTGCGCTCGATCGAGCCGTGGCTGAAATCCGACACCCCTGCCCCGCCGGACGGCGAGCGCCTCCAGAGCAAGGAGGAGCGCGCGAAGCTGGATGGGATGTGGGAGTGCATCCTGTGCTTCTGCTGCTCGACGGCCTGCCCGAGCTACTGGTGGAACGGTGACCGGTTCCTCGGACCGGCCGTGCTGCTGGCCGCCTATCGCTGGATTGCCGATAGCCGCGACGAGGCGACCGGGGCGCGGCTGGACGCGCTGCAGGATCCGTTCAAGCTGTATCGCTGCCACACCATCATGAACTGCACCCAAACCTGCCCCAAGGGCCTGAATCCCGCCAAGGCGATCGGCGAGATCAAGGCGCTGATGGTCGAGCGCGAAGGCTGACGGCCGCGCTGGCGGGGCAGCACGGCCTGCGTGGCCGGGGAGACTCCCTGGCCGGGATGCCCGGGAGGCAGGCATGAGCTTCGAGGGACGGCGCCGGGCTGCGTGGGTGAACTCGTTGTTGGTGGACCATGCGGTGTTCCGCGTGGTCTGGGACAACTTCGCCGAGGTGGTGCCGGGGAAATGGTATCGTGCCAACCACCCGACGCCGGGGCGCATCGCCCGGCTGGCGCGGCAGTTCGGCATCCGCACCATCGTCAACCTGCGCGGATCGCGGCTTTGCGGCTCGGACGCGCTGTCGCGCGAGGCGGCGGCGGGGCTGGGGCTCGATCATGTGTACATGGCGTTCGAGAGTCGCGGAGCGCCGCATCGGGAGCGGATCCTGCGGTTTCACGAGATCTGGCAGGGCGCGACCACGCCGGTGCTGATGCATTGCAAGTCCGGTGCTGACCGGGCGGGGCTGGCTTCGGGGCTGGTGGTGATGTTCGAGGGCGGCACCGCGGCGCAGGCCCTGGAGCAGTTGTCCTGGCGGTTCGGGCATTTCCGGCGGGCGGCGTCGGGCATTCTCGACGCGTTCTTCCTGCGCTACCAGGCCGAGGCGGAGGGGCGGGTGCCGTTCCTGGAGTGGGTGGCGCACGAATACGACGAGGAGGCGCTGCGCCGGGATTTCCGGGCGAGCGGGATTTCGAGCTTCCTCAACGACCGGGTGCTGCGGCGGGAATAGCGCGCAGGCGGTAGGCCGGGTTTTCGTAGATGACGGGCAGCCCGACTGCGATGCCGGCCAGTGTGCCGGCTTCGTCGGTGCGCAGCCAGCGTTCCTCGACCAGATACGCTGGGCGGAAGGTCGCGACGGTGGCGTCGAAGCCCTCCGGCGTGAGATGTTCGGGCCAAGCGACGGCGGGGCGGCCGGCCAGGAGAGCCCAGAGGCGCGGGTTGCGCGCGAGGAACAGCGTGCCGGGCGGGGCCTCCCGCATGCGGGCGACGAGGGCCCCGACCTCCGGGCTGTCGGCGGTCAGCGATGCTTGGGCGGCAGGGTCGCGGGTGGCGTAGTAGGGCGCGTAGAGCAGCGCGAAAACGGCCAGGGCGGCGGGGAGCGGGATGCGGCGGTGGACGGGTTCCAGCGCCAGAAGCAGCATCAAGGGCAGGATCGGCAGGGCGTAGCGCGTCGGCTCCAAATGAACGGGGTAGGCGACCAAGGCGGCGCCGTAGAGCAGCACGAACAGGCTGACCGCGTCGGGCCCGCGGCGCAGGCGTTGGAACAGGCCGAGTGCGATCAGGGCGACGAGGGCCAGCAGCACCGGCGCGTTGGCCAGGCGGCCGAAGCTGAGGCCGAACAGTTCGACCACCGCGAGGCCGTAGGCCTGGGCGGCGCCCATGAAGTGGCGGGCGAGGCCGGCGGCGTCGAGGCGGTTGAAGTAGCCGGCATAGGTGGCGTTGTCGGCCGGCAGCAGCAGCGTTCCCGCGACCGCGACCGCAACGCCGGCGGCGAGTGCCGGGGCGAGGCGGCGGCGCATCGGGGCGGGGCGGAACAGCAGGTCGAGCGCCAGGGCCGCGACGAGCACGATGCCGATCGAGCGGGTGAGCAGCGCCAGGGCGACGCCGATCGCCAGCAGCGCGGGGCGGCCGCGGGCGCCGAGCAGGGCGAGGAGGCACCAGGCGGCGAAGGGCATGTCCGCGCCGATCGCGTCGCGGCGCATCAGGATGGCGGGCGAGAGGCCGGCGGCGAGCACCAGCACGGCGCTCCAGCGCGGGCCGAAATCGGGCAAGGCCAGGCGATGCAGCGCCCAAAGCATGGCCAGCAGGGCGGCGAGCATCACCAGCTTGATGGCGGTGAAGTCCAGCCCGAACAGCGCCACCACCGGGGTCAGCAGCAGCGGCAGACCGGGCGGATAGGCGGCGGGGGACATGATGGCGTTGGCCGGGTTGTAGACGAAGCCGGTCTCGCCGTAGGGCCGGGCATCGGCCAGGGCCTGGGCGTGGAGCAAATAGAGCGCGAAGTCGCCGCCGCCCATGACGGAGTAGCCGGGCCGGAACAGCACCAGCCAGAGGGCGGCGAGGAGAAGGCAGGCGAGGGCGGCCGGCAGGTCGGCGTGGCGGCTGGCGGGGCTATCGCCCATTGGCGGGGGCGGCGAGCGGGAAGAGGTGGCGGCGCCAGACGATCGCGATGGCGCCGGTGGCCAGCAGGCCGAACACGCAATACGCGGTGGCGGTGGCGACGAAGCCCCAGCGGTCGATCATCCAGCCGGCCAGCAGCAGGCCGAGCGGCATTCCGTATACCGCCAGCATGCGCACCCCCATCACCCGGCCGCGGAACCGCGGCTCCGCACTGCGCAGCAACATCACCGCCATCGGCACCATGCTCAAGCTCTGCATGAAGCCGGCCAGCACCAGCAGCGGAATGCCCAGCGCCGGGATCGTCGCGTGCGAATACAGCAGCAGCATCGCATACCAGACGAAGGTGAAGCTGATCATGATGCGCCCGGCGGGAATGTTGCGCCCGACCGTGCTGAGCATCAGCGAGCCGATCAACCCGCCCGAGGCGAACCCCGCCGCCAGCAGCCCGAGACCGGCCTGGCCCATGCCGTAGATGTCGCGCGCGACATACGGCAGCAGGCCGCCGGAGAGCGGGAAGGCGCAGAAATTGACCAGGAAGGCGATTACCATGGCGGCCAGCATCCGCGGCGTCGCGGCGACATAGGCCAGGCCCTCGCGCACTTCCCGCCACGGCGAGGCCGGCGGTTCCTGGGTCGCCGCGCCGGGCGGTCGGGCGATGCACAGGGTGAGGGCGAGGCTGGCCAGGTAGAACACAACGATCATCACATAGGCCGGCCCCATGCCGAGCAGCGCGAAGATCGCCGCCCCGGCCAGCGCGCCCATGATGCGGGCGGAATCCATCGTGGTGCGCGAGATGCCGATAGCACCCATCAGCATGTCGGGCTGCATCAGCCCGCCGATCAGCGTGTTGCGCACCGACAGATCGGACGGACGGACCAACCCCATCACCGCGGCGATGCACACCACATGGATCGGCGTCAGCGTGCCGCTCAGCGCGAAGGTGGCGAGCAGGCCGGCCAGCACGGCGTAGGTGGCGCGCATCAGGCACAGCAGGTTGCGCGCGCCGATCCGATCGGAGGCGACGCCGAACAGCGGGGCGATCAGCGTGCCGAGGAACTGCAAGGACCCGAACACGGTGAGCCAGACGACCGACTGCGTCTCGACCAGGATGTACCAGCCGAGGATCAGGGTCTCCATCTCGAAGGCCCAGGAGGTCAGCAGGTCGGCCGGCCACATGAACCGGAAGCTGCGGCTGCGGAACGGCGCCAGGAAGGGCGCGTTGACCGGTCGCGGCAGGGTGGCCTGGCTGGCCATGCCGTGCGTTTCCTCCTGTGCTGGCGTTGGGCGAACGCTAGCAGAGGGGCGCGTCGGGGCAAGCGGGCGCGGTGCAGACCCGCTCAGCGCCAGCGGCGGTGGAACCAGAGCCACTGGCCGGGCTCGGCGCGCACCCAGTCCTCGACCACGCTATTGATCATCTGGGTGGCGGCGCGGACATCGATCTCGCCCGACGCATCACGCGGCAGGTCGAGCGGGCCGGTGGTGGTGACGTGGAAGCGCAGGCCGGGGCGGCGGATGACGCGCACGCCATAGACCGGGCAATCATGGCGGCGGGCCAGGCGGGCCAGGGTGGGGTTGGCCTTGGTCTCGCGGCCGAAGAAGGTGATCGGCTCGCCGCGCCCGAAGAACTGGTCGACCAGCATGCCGAGGTGGTCGCCGCGGTCGAGGGCGGCGGCCATCTCGAAGGCGCCGGCGCGGCGGGAGCTGATCAGGCGACCCATCAGCGGGGCGCGGATCGCGGCGATCTGGGCGGCGACGGCACGGTTGTTCGGCATGCGGTAGAGCACCGCGGTCGGCAGGCCATGACGCTGGGCGGCCACCGCCGGCAACTCCCAGTTGGCCAGGTGGGCGGTGAACAGCAGGGCGGGCTTGCCGTCGTCGCGCAGCAGCTCCAGCACCTCCCGCGCGTCGGTGGTGACGCGGCCGGCATCCGGGTGGTTCTCGTCGTAGTCCCAGATGCGGTCGAGATGGACATACTCGCCCGCGACGCGGCCGAGATTCTCCCAGGCGTCGCGCAACGTGGCCTCGACCCAGGCGGGGTCGCGGTCGGGGAAGGCGGCGGCGAGCTGGCGGCGGCCGATGCGATGCTCGGGGAGCCAGGGGCCGATGCGCCGGGCGAGGCCGCCGACAAGGTTGGAAGCGCGCTCGGGGGACATGCGGCGCAGGAGGCCGAACAGGCCGGCGACGAGGGCGCCGAGGAAGCGGTCTAGCAAGGAAGGTCTTCTTTTTCTGAAGAAAAAGAAGCAAAAAGACTTTTCATCCTATGGCGGGCGGCGCGCGGGGAGGCCTCGCTCAAAGGGATGAGAGTTTTTTGGTTCTTTTTTTCAAAAAAGAACATGCTTCCTTGCTTCACAAGCTAACGAGGATTTTGCCGAACACGTCGCGATGCTCCAGCCGCGCGAGGCCCTCGGTGTAGGTTTCGAGCGTGTATTCGGTATCGATCACCGGGCGCACGCCGGACGCGATGCGCTCCAGCGCCGCGGCCATATTGGCGATGCGGCAGCCGAAGGAGCCGGTGATGCGGTATTGCTGCTGGAACAGTTGCATCAGGTTGATGCTGCCGCTGGGCCCGGAGGTAGCGCCGCAGGTGACCAGGCGGCCGCCGCGCTTCATCGACAGCAGCGAGCCTTGCCAGGTGTCGGCGCCGACGTGTTCGAACACGACGTCCACGCCTTTCTTGCCGGTGATGCGGCGGACTGCGCCCTCGAACCGGTCCTCACGGTAGTTGATGACGTGGTCGGCGCCGAGCGCGCGGGCCTTCTCGGCCTTCGCTTCGCTGCCGACGGTGGTGATGACGGTGCAGCCGAGCGACTTGGCGATGCGGATGGCGATGCTGCCGATCGCCGAGCCGCCGGCGTGGACCAGGATCCACTCGCCGGGTTCGAGCTTGGCGTTGTCGAACAGCATGTGCTCGACCGTCCCGTAGGCGACGGTGACGCAGGCGGCATCGGCGGTGGAGACGGCGTCGGGCACCGGGACGAGCAGGCGTGCGGGATGGTTGGTGAGTTCCTGGGCGAAGCCATCGATGTGGAAGCCGCGCACGCCGGACACGGTCTCGCAGAGGTTGTCGCGGCCCTCGCGGCAGGCGCGGCAGACCCCACAGGTGATGGCGCCGAACGGGACGACGCGCTGGCCGGGGCGGAGGTTCGCCACGCCCTCGCCGACCGCCACCACTTCGCCCGCCGCCTCGGCCGCGACGGTGAGCGGCAGCTTGCGCTTGGCGAAGGCCATGCCGCGGAAGCCCCACACGTCGAGATGGTTCAGGCCGACGGTGCGCACGCGGATCTGCACCTCGCCCGGGGCGGGCGGCGGCGGCGGATCGAGATCGACACACCGCACGTCACGGTCGCCGAACAGCTGGATGGCACGCATGCGAGGATTCCCAAGGAGGCGCGCGGACGCTGTACGCAGGCAGCCCGCGGAAGGCAAGCGCGGGCGGGCGGGCGCTACGAGCGGGTTGGGCGGCCCTCGATCGGATAGGCGGGGTCGTTGTAGCCGGGCGTGGAGGGGTGGCCGGGGGGGACGAGGCGGTCGATGAAGGCTTCGTCCTCGGCGGTGAGGCGCAGGGACAGGGCCGCCATGTAGTCCTCCCACTGCTCCATGGTGCGCGGGCCGGCGATGGCGCCGGTGACGAGGCGGTTGTTCAGCACCCAGGCCAGCGCGAAGCGGGAGGCGGTGGTGCCGCGCGCCTCGGCGTGCTCGGCGATGGCGCGCGCGAGGTGGAGGCTCTCGGGCCGCCATTCGGTTTCCATCATCCGCTTGTCCTGCCGCCCGGCGCGGGTGCCGGCCTGCGGGGGGATGTCGGGGGTGTATTTGCCGGTGAGAACGCCGCGGGCGAGCGGGGAGTAGGGGAAGACCCCTACGCCGAAATGCGCGCAGGCCGGCAGGTGCTCGACCTCGATCATGCGGTTCAGCGCGTTGTAGAGCGGCTGGCTGGCGACCGGGCGGTCGATGCCGGCCTGGTCGCAGAGCCGGCAGATCTCGGCCAGCCGCCAGGCGCGGTAGTTGGAGACGCCGAAATGGCGCAGCTTGCCGGCGCGGATCAGGTCGGCGAGCGCGCGGACGGTCTCCTCCAGCGGCGTGGAATGGTCCTCCTTGTGGAGGTACATGATGTCGATGGTTTCGACGCCGAGGCGCTTCAGGCTGGCCTCGGTGGCGCGCTGGACGTGGCCGCGGGAGGTGCCAACGCCGTTGGGGCCGTTGCCGGTCGGGTTGGCGAGCTTGGTGGCGACGACCCACCAGGCCCGATCGGCGGCGATGGCGCGGCCAACGACCTCCTCCGAGGCGCCGCCGTTGTAGGCGTCGGCGGTGTCGATGAAGTTGATCCCCTGCTCGCGCGCGCGGGCGACGATGCGGCGGGAAGTGGGCTCGTCCGTCGGGCCGCCGAACATCATGGCGCCGAGGCAGAGCGGCGAGACCTTGAGGCCGCTGCGGCCGAGGGAGCGGTAGGCCATCGGTGTCTGGCTCATGGGCGCGAATCCTTCTGCGGGCGCGGAAGCATATCCCCGAACACCCGGCGTGGGGCCAGATGGGCGGGCTTCGTTGTCGTTTCATGACACGTCGCGTTGTCGGAGCGCTAATAATTCGTTAAGTATCATTACTAAATTGCCGACGCCGACGCGGGCTGTATGTTTGCGGCATGCGCAATCCCGCTGACATTTCCTGCGGATAGGCGACGGCATGGCCTTTCCGCCCTTTCCCGTCCATGGCAGTCACGCCACGTGAACGACCTGCCCATCCATGCGCCGCGCGGCGAGACGGATGCGCTATCGTCGCCCGTGCAGGGCGCGCGCGACCGTGATCTGGCGGAGTTGCGGGCCAGCGGGCTGGTCGATGCGACATGGTACGCGGCCGCCTATGACGATCCCGCGGGGATCGACCCGCACGCGCACTACCTGGACTACGGCGCGCGGGAGGGGCGGCTGCCCAACCCCTATTTCGCCACCGAGTGGTACCTGCGCCAGAACCCCGATGTCGGGCTGACCGGGCAGAACCCCCTGCTGCACTATATCCGTCGTGGCGAGACGGAGTGCCGGGCGCCGGCGCCGCATTTCGACCTGGCCTGGTACCGCACGCGCCATGCGGCCGTGCCGGGGCAGACCCTGTTGCGGCATTTCCTCGATCGGCGCCGGTCGGGCGAGGCGAGCCCGCTGCCGGAATTCGACCCGCGCTTCTACCTGGAGACCTATCCGGACATCGCCGCGGCCGGCGTGGACCCGTTCGAGCATTTCCTGCACTGGGGCTACAAAGAGGGGCGCAACCCCTCGGTCGGGTTCGATACGCGCTGGTATGTCCGCCGCTACCTGGACGGGGACCTGTCGGAGAACCCGCTGCTCCACTACCGTCGCATCCGCCGGCTGCTGCGCGTGCATCCGGCGCCGCCGCAGAGCGAAACCGGCGTGTTCGACGCGGTGCGGCGCAACACGCGGCCGGGGCCGGAGTTCGAGGAGGTGCAGCCGCTGCCGCAGGGCGCGCGGCTGCGGGCGCAGGTATTGGCGTTCTACCTGCCGCAGTTCCACGCGATCGCCGAGAACGACGCCTGGTGGGGGCGCGGCTTCACCGAATGGACCTCTGCCGCGCGAGCGATGCCGCGGTTCGACGGGCATTACCAGCCGCGGGTGCCGCGCGACCTGGGCCACTACCGGCTGGAGGGCACCGCCACGATGCACCGGCAGGTGGAGATGGCGCGCGGCGCGGGCCTGTCGGGCTTCGTGCATTACTTCTACTGGTTCAATGGCCGGCGGCTGCTCGAGGCGCCGGTGGAGGCGATGCTGGCGGATCCCGGCGTGGACTTCCCGTTCTGCCTGATGTGGGCGAACGAGAACTGGACAAGGCGCTGGGACGGCGGCGACCGCGACGTGCTGATCGCGCAGGACTACCGCGCAGAGGACGACGCGGCCCTGGTGGACTGCCTGGCGCGGCACTTTCGCGACCCGCGCTATATCCGGCTGGAGGGGCGGCCGCTGCTGATGCTGTATCGCCCGGCCCTGATCCCGGACACGGCGGAGACCGTCGCGCGCTGGCGCGGGCTGTTCCGGGCGCGGCACGGGGAGGACCCGCTGCTGGTGATGGCGCAGAGCTTCGACGTGATGGACCCGCGCCCGCTGGGCTTCGATGCGGCGGTGGAGTTCCCGCCGCACAAGCTGGTCAACGGGCTGGCGATGCGCAACGGCGACCTGACCTGGTACGACCCGCGGGCAACCGCACAGGTGTTCGCCTATGACGACGTGGTGGCGGCGTCGCTGGAGGAGGCGGCGCCCGGCTTCCCGCTGATCAAGACCGCGGTGCCCTCCTGGGACAACGATGCGCGGCGCCAGGGGGCCGGGCTGGTGCTGCATGGCGCCGCGCCGGCGAAGTACCAGGCGTGGCTGGCGGCGCTGGTGGCGCGCGCGCAACGGGCGCCGGTGGGCGGCGCACCGCTGGTGTGCGTGAACGCCTGGAACGAATGGGCGGAAGCGGCCTACCTGGAGCCAGATGTCCATTACGGAGGCGCCTGGCTGAACGCGACAGCGCGGGCAGTGACGGGGCTGGCCGGCGCGGCCGGCGGACCGGGGCTGCTGCTGGTCGGGCATGACGCGTTTCCGGCCGGGGCGCAGATGCTGCTGCTGCACCTGGCCCGGCAGCTGCGCCGCGCGCACGGGGTTCGGCTGGAGATCCTGCTGCTCGGCGGCGGCGCCCTGCGCGAGGCCTATGCGGCGGTTGCGCCGACGACGGTGCTGGAGGATGCGGCCCTGTGGCCGGCGCACATCGCCGGATGCGCGGCACGAGGCATCGCGGCGGCGATCGTGAACAGCGCGGTGTCGGGCGGTGTGGTGCCAGCGCTGGCGGAGGCAGGCATCCGCGCGACGCTGCTCGTGCACGAGCTGCCGCGGCTTCTGGCGGAGAAGGCCGCACTGGGAGCGGCGAAGGCGGGGGCGACGGCGGCGCGGCTGGTATTCCCTTCGCCGGTCGTGGCGGACGCGTTCGCGAAGTTGGCCCCGTTCGATCCCGCGGCGGCACGCCTGCTGCCGCAGGGCAATTATCGCGCCGTGGCCTTCGATCCCCGGGCGCGGGCGCGGCTGCGGGCGGAACTGGGTCTTCGCGAGGGGCAGAACCTGGTCCTCGGGGCCGGGTATGGCGACCTGCGCAAGGGGTTCGACCTGTTCCTGCAGGCTTGGCGCGCGGCATCGCGGCTGGAACCGACGGTGGTGTTCGCCTGGATCGGGGCAATCGACCCCGCCGTGCTGTCGTGGCTGGGGCCGGAAATCGCGCCAGCGGAGGCGAGCGGGCGGTTCCTGCGACCGGGCTTCCGCGAGGATGCGGCGGATTGGTTCAGCGCGGCGGATGCCTTCTGCCTGCCCTCACGCGAGGACCCGTTCCCGACGGTGGCGCTGGAAGCGCTGGCGGCCGGACTGGGGGTGGTGGCGTTCGAAGGCTCGGGCGGCATTCCGCCGTTGCTGGCGGACTGGCCCGGGGAGGCGGTGCCGATGGGCGACGCGCTCGAGATGTCCGCGGCGCTGGCCCGCCTGCTGGAGGGCGCGCCGGTTGGTCCCGCGCGCGCCGCCGCCGCGGCCCGCGCCCGGGCGGCGTTCGATTTCGCCCCCTATGCCGCGCAGTTGCTGCACGAGGCGGTGCCGGACCTCGCGCGGATCAGCGTCGTGGTACCCAACTACAACTATGCCCGCCACCTCGAGGGAAGGCTGGGCTCGGTGTTCGGGCAAACCTATCCGGTGGCGGAGGTGGTGCTGCTGGACGACGCCTCCACCGACGACAGCCTGGCGGTGGCGCAGCACGCGGCGACGGCGTGGGGACGGAACCTCGCGGTGGTGGCCAATGCGCGCAATGCCGGGTGCGTGTTCGCGCAATGGCGCCGTGGCGTGGAGCAGGCACGGGGAGACTGGGTGTGGATCGCCGAGGCCGATGACGAGGCCGACCCCGACTTCCTGGCCATGCTCGTCGGGCGGGCCACGGCAGGGTCGGACGTGGTCGCGATCGCCTGCGACAGCCGGGCGACCGACGCGTCCGGGGCAACACTGTGGGACAGCCATCAGGCCTATTTCGCCGCGGCGGGTGTGGAGGGGCTGGCACGGGACGGCGTGTTCGCCGCCAGGGATTTCGCCGCGCGCTTCCTGTCCGAGCGGAACCTGCTGGTGAACGCAAGCGCCATCCTATTCCGGCGCGACGCGCTCCTGGCGGCGCTGACGCGCTGCGAGGCGGCACTTGCGGACTACCGGATGGCAGGGGACTGGCACCTCTATCTCGACCTGATGGCGCGCGGCCCGGGACAGGTGGTGTGGGTCGCCGCGCCGCTGAACAGCCATCGCCGGCATGGCGGCAGCGTGACCGGTGCACTGGACCCCGAGCGACACCTCGATGAAATCGCGCGCGCCCACGCCCATGCGCGGTCGCTGCTGGGGAACAAGGGTGGGCTCGAGGCCCGGCAGCGCAGCTATCGCGAGGAGGTGGCGGCGGCGCTGGCGGCGACCGAAACCCCCAATGGGCGCCGGCGAACAAGGCGCAGCGCCAAGGCAACCGCGTGAGGCAATGGGCTATAGTCTCGGCGCCTGTCCGGAGCCAGCCGCCATGTCCGATCCCGCCATCCCCCGCCTTGCCACGCCACGGCTGGTGCTGCGCGCGCCGGTGGCCGAGGATTTTCCGGCCTATGCCGAACTGATGGCCTCCCCACGGGCGCGGTTCATGGGCGGTCCATTCGACCTGCGCGCCGCATGGGGGATCTTCTGCCACGATGTGGCGCAATGGTCCTTGTTCGGGCATGGCGCGCTGATGGTGAACCTGGCAGCGGGTGGAGTCTGCGTCGGGCAGGTCGGGATCAACCACGGGCCGCTGTTCCCGGAGCGAGAACTCGGCTGGCTGGTCTATGGCGGGCATGAAGGCCAGGGCTATGCGACCGAGGCAGCCCGCGCGCTCCGCGACTGGGCCGCCACGGCGCGCGGGATGCGCGGGCTGGTCAGCTACATCGACCCGGCGAACCACCTCTCCGTGGCAGTGGCCGAACGGCTGGGCGCCAGACGGGATGACACAGCCCCGCGGCAGGACCCGGACGACCTGGTGTACCGCCACCCCTAGGCTGACCACAGCGAACCCAAGCAGGCTGTTGCGACGCGACCGGGATGGGCTACGGTCGCAGTCATGCGGATCGTCGTATCCTTCCTGGTGGCAGTCGGCGCCATGTACGCCCTGGCGGGGGGCTGCAGCACCATCGGCATTCCGCCCGAGTGGTGCGGGGCCAGCGGCATGACGATCTGGGCCCTGGGCCTATCCACCCTGACGGGCATGTGGGCGAGCAACGGCGCCTGATACGGAGCATTGGCCAAGCCGAATCGATGGTGCCGACGGTCAGGATTGAACTGACGACCTACTGATTACGAAT
>CAMDGX010000053.1 GCA_945897825.1 Asaia bogorensis
GCGTTGGCGCTGACGCGGGTGGCGCTTTCGCTCATGTCGAGCGCCTCGCCGGCCATGGCGTTGGTCTGGCGGGCGACGTCGTCGACGGCGGCGCGGGTTTGGGCCTCGACGGTTTCGGCCATGGTCATGACCGCGGCGCGGCGTTCGGCGGCGGACTGGCGCTCGCGCTCGCTGCGCTCCTCGATCGAGAAGGCGAGGTGGGCGCGCATGCAGCGCCGCATGCGGGTGATGGGGTGGACCTCGCGGGCGGCGGGCCTGGGGATGGGGTGTTCCAGCCTGCCCTGGGCGATGGCGTCGAAATGGGTGTTCATCGCGTGCAGCGGGCGGCGGATGGTGGCGAGCATCCACAGGCCGAACAGGACCGAGGCGAGGGTGGCGGCGGCGACCAGGGCCGCGGCGAGGCGGAAGTGGAAGACGAAGTCCTCCTCTGCCGCGGTGTCCATCTCGCGGGCGACGCGGTTCTGCAGGTCGAGCAGGGCCATGGCGGCGGCGCGGGCCTCCAGGAAGAGGGGGACCATCGCCGTGCGGATGTGGCGGTTGAGGGCCTGGGGGTCGTTGCGTTCGGCGAGCGCGATGGCGGCTTCCAGCCCGTTCTTGACGAAGGCGGCGCGCGTGGTGGCGTAGGTGGCGGCGAGGCCCTTTTCCTCCTCGGTGAGGAAGGTTTGCATGTACTCCGCCCAGATCGCGGAGATGCGGTCGCGGTTGGCGCGGATGGCGCGGGCGCGGTCGCGGGCGGTGTCTGCGGCGCCGGATTCGAGATCGCCCACCATGTCGCGCGCGAGGGCGGCGTTGGTGTGCATGAGGTCGTTGATGGTGGCGATCTGGCCCGCCGGGACGGTGCGGTCGGCATAGACCGAGTGCAGGGCGCTGTTGGAATCGGCCATGCCGGACAGCGCGATGCCGCCGACGGCGAGCAGCATGGCGATCATGAGCGCGAAGCAGAGGAAGAGGCGGACGCTGATGCTGTCGCGGGCGCGGGCGAGGCGGGCGGCCAGGCCGGTGGGTTGCAGCTCGCCGTCAGCCAGGCCCATGGTTGGGCGGCCCCGGCGCATCGCGGCGTAGGCGGAGTCGGCCTCGGCGACTTCGTCGCGCGCCGGGCGCGAGCGGATGGAGATGTAGCCGGCGACGTCGCCGTTTTCCACGACGGGGGTGACGTTGGCGCGCACCCAGTAGAAATCGCCGTTCTTGGCGCGGTTCTTGACCAGGCCGTTCCAGGGGCGGCCGGCCTTGACCGTGCTCCAGAGGTTTTCGAAGGCCTCGGACGGCATGTCGGGGTGGCGGACGATGTTGTGCGGCTGGCCGAGCAGTTCCTCAGCGCGGAAGCCGCTGATCTCGACGAAGGCGTTGTTGGCGAAGACGATGCGGCTGTCGGGGTCGGTGCGGGAGACGAGGACCTGGCCTTCCTTGACCTCGATCTCATGGTCGGTGACGGGCTGGTTGGTGCGCATGGTCGTCGTTCCCGGAGCAATCGCTTTACGGGCTGTCGTCTAGGGCGCGGAGGTTAAGGGGTGGTTTCGGGCGGCGGCGCTTGTCCGGGGGCGGGGCATTTGCGAGGCTCGCGGCAAGGCTGCCGGGGCAGGCGGCGAGGGAGGATGCCAATGACCTACGAGACCATCACCTACGAGGTGCGCGACACCACCGCGGTGATCACGCTGAACCGTCCGGAGCGGCGCAATGCGCTGAGCCTGCAACTGCAGAAGGAGCTGGCGGCTGCGCTGATCGAGGCGGACGAGCACAATGCGGTGCATTGCGTGGTGCTGCGGGGCGCGGGGCCGCATTTCTGCGCGGGGGCGGATCTTTCGGAGTATTCGGCGCAGCGGGGGCCGGAATATCGCGGGCGGGAGGAGATCGACGACGACATCTGGCGGCTGGAGCAGGGGCAGAAGCTGCGGATGACGCTGTTCGACATGCACAAGCCTGTCATCTGCATGGTGCATGGCACGGTGATCGGGGTGGGTACCGACATCATGCTGCTGTGCGACATCGCCATTGCCGCGGAGGATGCGCGGATCGGGTTCCCGCCGGTGCGCGACCTCGGGACGCCGCCCGGGCATATGTGGCTCTACAATATTGGGCCGCAGTGGGCGAAGCGGCTGATGCTCACGGGGGATTCCGTGACCGGGGCGGATGCGGCGGCGATCGGGCTGGTGCTGAAGGCGTTGCCGGCGGACCAGCTGGAGGCGGAGGTGTTCCGGCTGGCGGGACGGATGGGGCTGGTCGATCCGCATCTGCTTTCAGCCAACAAGCGGTTGATCAACCTGGGGCTGGAGCTGATGGGGGCGCGGACGCTGCAGCGCCTAGCGGCCGAGATCGATGCGCGGGGGCACAATGCGCCGATGGCCCGGACGTTCAAGAAGACGATGCGGGAGTTCGGGGTGAAGCATGCGTTCACCAAGCGCGATGCGGCGTTCGGACGCGGGTATGCCTCGGTGAAGGGGCCTGACAAGGATTAGGCGGGCGGGGCGTTCGTCCGTTCGCGCCCGTGCCCGATGGTGGGGCAGGGCGCGGATGGGCGGATGGCTCGAAGGGCTCGCTACTGCCAGCTTGGCGGGTTGACGATCATCACCAGGGTGGCGATCGCGGCCAGCACCGATACCGCCGCGACCGGCAGGAGCAGGATGTTGCCCATGCGGCGGTGGCCGCGCAGCCGCAGCAGCCAGCCGGCGAAGGGCATCGAGAACAGCAGCCCCAGCATCGCCGCCCAGATCAGGATGTTGAAGGTCGTGACCGTGCCGTCGGCCAGCCCGATGATGAAGAACGCGAACGCCACGAAGGCGGCGGCGAGGTTGATGGCGAAGAGCGTTCCGAACAGGACCATGGCGCCATCCTATCGCCCTGGCCGACGGCCGCCACCCCCCTTGAGCACTTGGCCACTCGAGGCGCATCCTGCGCCGTCCCTTGCGGAGGAAACACCATGGACGACCCCGGCCAACCGGTCGGCTACATGGAGCGAACGCGTCTTTACTATCGTGCGCTCGGCTACAAGGCCGACTACCAGTGGGCGCACCACGACGACGCGCCGTTCAGCCGCCTCGCGAAGCCGCTCGCCCAGGCGCGGATCGCGCTGCTGACCACGGCGAGCCCGACCGACGGCTCGAACAAGGATGCCAAGGGCTGGCGGCATGCCTGGTCCGCCCCGGTCGATCCGGCGCCCGCTGCGCTCGATACCGGCGACCTCGCCTGGGATCGCGAGACGACCCATACCGATGACCGCGAGAGCTACCTGCCGCTGGCAGCCGCCGCCGCGCTGGCGCGAGAGGGGCGCTTCGCCGGGCTGACGCCGCGGTTCCACGGGGTGCCGACCGAATACAGCATCCGCAAGACCAACGCGCAGGACGCGCCGGACATCCTGGCACGGCTGCGCGACGACGGGGCCGACGCCGCCATTCTCTGCGCCATTTGACCGGTGTGCCATCAGACCGTGAGTCTGATCGCCCGGCATCTGGAGGAGAACGGCATTCCGACGGTCGTCATCGGGTCGGCGCGCGACATCGTGGAGCATGTCGGCGTGCCGCGGTTCGTATTTACGGACTTTCCGCTGGGCAATCCGGCGGGGCTGCCGTGGCAGGCGGAGATGCAGACGGCCATCGTTGGTCTGGCGCTGGACCTGCTGGAAGGTGCGACCGGGCCCCGGACGACCGTGGTGGCGCCGTTCCAGTGGAGCGGGGATCCGGGCTGGCGGGCCGTGTACAACCGGGTGACGCCGGAGAATGCGGAGCATCTGCGCCAGAAGGGCGAGGCGCGGCGACGCAGGATGCTGGCGAAAAAGCCGGAGAAGGACTGAAGCGCCGGGGCGAAGGCCCCGGTTTTCAGCTCCGTGCCGCTTCCATCGCGCGCGTCGCGCCATCCGCCCCGGCGGGCATATCGGCGAAATCGCCGCGCAGCGCCTTCAGCGCCATGCGCTCCTCGTCGATCTCCGTCATCGTGCGGAACCCCAGCCGCCGGAGGACCGGCACGGGGGGGCACCACCCTTGCAGGGCGTGCTGCAGCAGGAACGCCGTCACGGCGATCGGCAGGACCAGGAGCCGTCGGTCCCGCCCCAGGCCCAGCATCAGGCCGGAGAACGCCAGCACGGCGGCATTGGCCTGGATTGCCCGCTCGATGTCCCATTCGCGGTCCAGTTCACGCAGGCGCTGCCCGATCTGATCGCGGTGCAGGGCGTACCAGGCGATCCGCCCCTCCGCCTCCCGGCGGATGCGGTCGTTGATCGCGGCATCGGTGTGCTGGGGCACGCGGTCCTTCGTCGTGGGCAGCATGTCGGCCTCCGGGTTCATTCGCGAGCCCAATGGTCCCGCGGCTGCCCGGGTTCCCGGGACGGCGCCGCTGGGTCCCGTGAACCCGCGCCGCCCTGACGCATTCTCCCCGCATCACCGCAACGGGAGACCCCCGCCATGGCCCGGATAGCACCGGCCGCGGCATTCGCCGCCATGCTCGCCATCGCCGCCCCCGCGCTTGCCGACACGGCAACCCGCGAGACCCCTTCGGCCGACCAGACCCGCGCCCGGCCGGGCGACGACACCTCCGGGCGCATCCAGCGCGGCGAGGCCAGCTACTACCATCCCAGCCTGCATGGCCGGACCATGGCCAATGGCGAGAAGTTCGACATGCGCTCCAATTCCGCCGCCAGCCGCACCTTGCCGCTCGGCACGGTGGCGCGCGTCAGGAACCTCGAGACCGGGCAGATCGCCATCGTCGAGATCGAGGATCGCGGCCCGTTCGCGAAGGGCCGGGTGCTGGATGTCAGCCCGCGTACCGCCGAGCGGCTCGGCATGAAGCATGACGGGGTTGCGCCGGTGGAGATCGCGCCGATCGAGGTTCCGCAGCGGGACGGATCGGTGAAGCCCGGCGCGGGCGCCCGCTAGGCGAGGGCGAGCTTTCCGGCCACGCCGTAGCCCTGGGCGAGTTCCACCAGCTTGGCCCAGGTGGCGTCCTCGACGTCGATGCCCTTGGCGTGCCGTTCGGTTTGCTTCAGGTGCTCGATCTCGCCGGGGTAGAAGACGCCGGGGCTGCCAACGGCCGGCTTCGTCTCCTTCAGGTATTGCGCGAAATCAGCGACTTCGCGCTTGAAGACATTCAGCGGCCTGAACGCGGCCACGTTGAATACCGCCATGAAGCAGCCGTCGTTGTGCCGCCCGGAAGGGTCGATCCCGAAGCCCAGCCCGGTCAGCAGGCCGCACAGCACCTCGACCATGGCGGCGAGGCCGGTGCCCTTGAACCCCTCGCTGCCCCCGAGCGGCAGCAGTGCGCCGCCCTGGCGGAAGCTCTTGGGGTCGGTGGTCGCCGAGCCGTCCTTGGCCACCACCCAGCCTTCCGGGATTGCCTGCCCGCGCGCGGCGGCGAGGGAGATCTTGCCGGCCGCGACCGCGGAGGTGGCCATGTCGAGGAAGAACGGCCCGTCGAGGTCGCTTGGCACCGCGATGGAGATGGGATTCGTGCCCAGCCGCGCCTCCGCGCCGCCATAGGGCGCCACGTGCTTGGGCGAGCGGCCGGAATCCGCGGTGCACAGGCCGATCATGCCGGCTTCGGCGGCCATCAGCGAATAGCCGGCCAGGCGGCCGATATGGCCCTGGCGGCTGACGGTCGCCGCCGCGACGTTGGCGGTGCGGGCCTTCTCGATGGTCAGCTTCATCGCGCGCTCGTTGGCGACGTAGCCGAAGCCCCAATGGCCATCGACGACGGTGGTGGTGGGCGATTCCTGCACGATCTCCCACTTGGCGCCGGGCACGATGTGGCCGGCCTTGATGCGGTCGATATAGCCCGGAATTTGAATGATTCCATGGCTGTCGTGGCCGGCCAGGTTGGCCTCGATGCAATGCCGCATGACGGTCGCGGCCTCCTCGGGCGGCGCGCCGGCCCCGATCAGGAGGGCGGTGCCGATTTCGCGCAGCCGGTCCGCGGAATGTAGTGCCATTGGTTGTGTTTCCCCTGAGGTCAGGCAAGAATATTCTTTTTCTGTAGAAAAAGAAGCAAAAAAGACTTTCATCCATTTGCGCCATGTTTGACTGGTCAATGAATGGATGAAAGTTTTTTGGTTCTTTTTTTCAAAAAAGAACGTGCTTCCTTAGTTCTTCCTGCGCCACGCGCTCATCTGCTCGGCCGAGGAGTGCACATGCACCACCACCGGGCGGTCCTTGATGGCGAAGGCCTGCGCGATCTTCGGACCGACCTCGGCTTCGGCGGAAATCGTGATCCCCTCGGCGCCGAACGCGCGCGCCCAGGCGGCGAAATCGGGGTTCCGCAGGTCGGTCGCGGCGTTGTACGGCCGGCCGGGGTAGCGGTTGATGTGGTGCATCGAGATCGTGCCGTAGCTCTTGTTGTCGGACACGACCAGGATCGGGTTCACCCCGTACATCCGCGCGGTGGCGAGCTCGTTGCCGGTCATCAGCGTGCCGCCGTCGCCGGAGAAGCTGACCACCTGGCGCGTGCGGTCGCGCAGGCAGGCGGCGACGGCCATCGGTACCCCGGCGCCCATCGCGCCGACCACGGAGGAGAGGAACGCCTGGCCCGGCTTGAAGCCGATGTAGCGGTGGATGAAGGAGGAGAAGTTGCCGGCATCGGAGGTGACCGCCGCGTTCGGGGCCAGGTGCTTGCCGATCTCGACCACGACCTGGGCGAAGTTCACGCCGTCGGTGGTGGGGGCCCATTCCGGGGCCATCAGCTTGCGGTGGATGGCGTTCAGCGCCTCCACCCAGCCGCGCCGCTTCTCCGCACCCGCGGGCTTGCCGCGCGCCAGGAGTGCGCGGACCACCGCGATCGGGCTGGCGGGAATGCCGAGGTCGGGGCGGAACACGCGGCCGACCTCGTTCGGGTCCGGGAAGACGTGGACGAGCGGCAGCTGCGGCTGCGGCGCGGTGGGGAAGGAGTAGGATTGGCTGACGGTGTCGGTCATCCGCTCGCCGAGGCTGAGCAGCAGGTCGGATTTCTTCATCTCGCCGATCTGGGCGGCCGGCACGCGGATGCCGACATAGCCGCCGTAGTGCGGATGGGCGGCATCGAACAGCGCCGGGCGGCGATGCGTCGGGCTGATCGGCACCACCCATTCCTCGGAGAACCGCACCAGGTCGGCGAAGGCTTGCGCATCGCCCACGGCGTCGGCCGCCATCGCGCCGCCGACATAGACCAGCGGGCGTTCGGAGGCCGCCAGCATCGCGGCGAGCCGATCCAGGTCTTCGGCGCGGGGGCCGGCCTGGACCTTCGGGCGCGGCAGATCGACCGGCGCCTCGGTGGTTTCGTCGAACAGGTCTTCCGGCAGGATCACCGCGACCGGCCCTGGCAGCCCGCTCTCGGCCACGTGGAAGGCGCGGGCGATGGCCTCGGAGGCCTGCTCCGGCTCGTTGACCTCGATCACCAGCTTGGTGATGTCGGACAGCAGGCGGGAGTAGTTTTGCTCCTGCAACGCGAGCCGGCCGAAATCCTTGCGCTCGACCTGGCCGACCAGCATCACCAGCGGGGTTGCGTCATGGAAGGCGGAGTGGATTGCCACCATCGCATTGGCCAGCCCCGGCCCGCGCGACACCACCGCCACCCCGGCGCGGTCGCGCAGGCGCCCATCGGCCACCGCCATGAACGCCGCCCCGCCTTCGTGCCGGCAGACGACCAGCTGGATCGAGTTCTTGTCCGCCAGGGCGTCGGTCAGGCCCAGGTAGCTCTCGCCCGGCACGCAGTAGATGATGTCGATGTCATGCGCCTCGAGGCTGTCGGCAAGCAGGCGCGATACGGTGCGGGCCATGGTCTGGGCGTCTCCCGAGTTTTTCTCCGGGGATCATGCGTCGGTCGCGACGGCACGCCAAGCCTCGGCCCGCCGGCAACGGCATTCTGCGCGTCGTCACGGTGCGGCAGCCGACCGACCCAATCGGACTTGAAGCCAACCGAGCCGGACGCAAAGAAGCCCAACCGGGCCTACGAGAACGGCGACGCCAAAGAACAAGGGAGGCGACTGGTTGTTGCCAACGGCACTCAAGCCGACAGCGCCAGCCACGACTGCAACGACACCCGATAAAGCCGCAAACGTTGTCTGTCGGCGCCAACCAAGATAACGCCCATTCATAGTCGCGAGCAGGACCCGCACGACCTCCAGCATAGCGATAGTCCCGAAAGCACATGTCAGCAGATACAGCCCGAACAACTGCCAACGCCATGCCAATGGCCCATAATCCTCGGCTGGCCAAAGCGGCAGGATTCCAGCGACTGCCACCCTACCGCCAACAACTGTCACCACTGCAGCCGGGGCGAGAAGAACGGCACTCTCCAGGATCAGTGCGACCCGCCAGGCAATGTCGCGCCATGTCATGCCGGTGCGGCCCTCCTGCGCAACCGAACTTGAAGCCACCAAAGCTGGCCACTCAGGAACAGGACAGGCCCGACAAGCACCAGGGTCACTGTCGCCGCACCCAAAGGCGTTTGGCCTTGGTCCTTGCCAAGGACATACAACCCGGCCCAGCCAGCAATCGCCGCGATTCCACCCGAAACCGCCGAAAGCAGTGTTCGCCTGATCAAGGCAATGGCCCTGTCCCGTAGGACCGCAATAGCAATCCGACTAACCTCGACCACTGCGAACATGCCGAACACCGAAGGCACCGCAAAAACCCCGAGAGCCTGCAAGTGCAAATGCCACGGCCAATAGCCATGGTCGGACAAAGGCATCAGGCTTCCGAGTGCGACCACCCCGGCCATCATCATCATCAGGATCGCTGGCGCCAACAACACGATGCATTCAAGCGCAAGCATGATCTTCAGAAACAGAGTGAAAGTCGGCGGGCTTCGCATTCCCTATTCATTGCATCATCGGCAGAAAGCTCAAGCCGCCACCGCCTCTCGTCCCAACACCGCCCGCGCCACCGCCTCCGCCACCCGGATCCCATCCACCCCCGCCGACAGGATCCCGCCGGCATACCCACACCCCTCCCCCGCCGGGAACAGCCCCTTCGTGTTGGTGCTATGCAAATCCGCCCCCCGCGGCAGCCGCACCGGCGAGGAGGTCCGCGTCTCCACCCCCGTCAGCACCGCATCCGCCATGTCGAACCCCGGGATCTGCCGCCCGAACGCCGGCAGCGCCTCACGGATGGCCGCCACCGCATAGTCCGGCAGGCACTTCGAGAGGTCGGTTAGATGCACGCCGGGCTTGTAGCTCGGCAGCACGCTCCCGAACGCGGTGGAGGGCCGGCTGGCCAGGAAATCGCCCACCAGTTGCCCCGGCGCCTCATATGTCCCGCCGCCGGCCTGGAACGCTAGGCTTTCCCAATGCCGCTGGAATTCGATCCCCGCCAGCACGCCGCCGGGATAGTCGCGCGGGTCGATGCCCACGACGATTCCGGCATTGGCGTTGCGCTCGGCGCGCGAATACTGGCTCATGCCGTTGGTCACCACGCGGCCTTCCTCGCTGGTGGCTGCCACCACCGTTCCGCCCGGGCACATGCAGAAGGAATAGACGCTGCGCCCGTTCGCGCAGTGATGCACCAGCTTGTAGTCGGCTGCGCCCAGCCGCGGGTCACCGGCGAAGGTTCCGAACCGCGCCCGGTCGATCAAGGATTGCGGATGCTCGATGCGCACGCCGATCGAGAACGGCTTGGCCTCCATCGCCACGCCGCGGTCGTACAGACGCGCAAACGTATCCCGCGCCGAGTGTCCCACGGCCAAAACCACGTGATCGGCCGCGATGCGCTCGCCGGAGGCCAGCACCACCCCGCGCACCCGGCGCCGGTCGTCGAGATCGAGGTCCACCACCTGGGTGCCCCAGCGGTATTCCCCGCCGAGCGCCTCGATCGTCGCGCGGATATGCTCGACCATGGTCACCAGCCGGAACGTGCCGATATGGGGCTTGGCGACCCAGAGAATCTCCTCCGGCGCGCCGGCGCGGACGAACTCCTCCAGCACCTTGCGCCCGCGGTGGCCGGGGTCCTTGATCTGGGAATAGAGCTTGCCGTCGCTGAACGTCCCGGCGCCGCCCTCACCGAACTGGACGTTCGAGGCGGGGTTCAGGACGCCGCGCCGCCACAGGCCCCAGGTGTCCTTGGTGCGCTCCCGCACCACCTTGCCGCGTTCCAGGATGATCGGGCGGAACCCCATCTGCGCCAGCACCAGCGCGGCCAGGATGCCGCACGGCCCGGTCCCGACCACCACCGGCCGTGAGGCGCCGGCGGGGGCGTGGCCCACGAACCGGTATGATGCATCCGGCGTCAGTGACACATGTGCGTCGCCGCGATGGCGCGCCAGCACGCCGGCCTCGTCGGCCAGGTCGACATCGAGCGTGTAGGAGAACACGATCGCGGCTTTCCGCCGCGCGTCATGCGCGCGCCGGAACACCTTGATGTCGCGGATTTCGTCCTGGGCCACGCCGAGCCGCGCCGCGACCGCCGCCGCCAGCGCCTCCGCGCCGTGGTCCAAGGGCAGCCGAATTTCCGTGAGCCTGATCATGCGCGCTTCATAGCCCTCCTGCACCGCCCCTCCAATCTCCGCTACACTGCCATGCAAGAGGGGGCGCCAACGCCATGACCGATTCCGACCAGGGCCAAGCGCCCGCGTTCGACGCTGCACGCCTGGATGCCCACCTGAAGGCCCGGCTGCCCGGCCTGGCCGGCACGCTGCGCCTCCAGCGCATCAGCGGCGGCCAGTCGAACCCCACCTTCTTCGCCAGCTACGACACGCGCGCCCTCGTGCTGCGCAAGAAGCCCGCCGGCGACCTGCTGCCCAGCGCGCATGCCATCGACCGCGAATTCCGCGTCATGACCGCGCTGCGCCAGACGGATTTCCCGGTGCCGGACTGTCTGTTCTACGAGACCGACCCGACGGTCATCGGCACGCCGTTCTATGTCATGGACCGGCTCGAGGGGCGCGTTTTCCCGGGCTACGACACGCCGGGCGTCTCCCCGGACCATCGCCGCGCCATGTACCGCTCGATGGCGGAGACCCTGGCGAAGCTCCATGCCATCGACCCCGCCGCCATCGGCCTGGGCGATTTCGGCCGCGCCGGCGGCTATTTCTCACGCCAGATCGCCCGCTGGACCAGGCAATACGAACTGTCCAAATCGGACCCCGTCCCGGACATCGAGCGGCTCAATGCCTGGCTTCCCGCCAACATCCCGCCCGACGAAACCACCACGCTCTGCCATGGCGATTTCCGGCTGGGGAACATGATGTTCCACCCCACCGAACCCCGCGTGATCGCGGTGCTCGACTGGGAGCTTTCCACCATCGGCGACCCGCTGGCCGACCTCGCCTTCAACGCGATGGCATGGCGCTGCCGGCCGGAGGAGTATGGCGGCATCGCCGGCCTCGACCTCGACGCGCTGGGCATCCCGACCGAGGAGGAGCACATCGCCAGCTACTTCCGCGCGGCGAAGCCCACGCCGGGGCTGTGGCCGTTCCATTTCGCGTTCTCGCTGTGGCGCTTCGCGGTGATCTTCGAGGGGATCGCCGCCAGGGTCCGCGCCGGAACCGCAGCGGCGGCCGACGCCGCCAACACGCTGTCCCTCAGCCGCGCCTTCGCCGCCCACGCGGTCGCCGCCATCGACGGCCCGCCGCCCTACGGAGACCGCACATGCATGACGCCCCCCTGATCGTCGAGGCGGATGGCCCCATCGCCACGATCACCCTGAACCGCCCCAAGGCGCTGAACGCGCTCGACGTCGCCATGGCCGAGGCCCTGGAAGCAGCCGTCATCGCCCTCCAGCACAAGCCCGACCTGCGCGTCATCATCCTCAAGGGCGCCGGCCGAGGTTTCATGGCCGGCGGCGACCTCGGTGTCATCCAGCGCGGCCTCACCGAAGGTCCGGAGCTGGTGGACGCCATCATGCTGCCGCTGCACCGCGCCCTCGCGCGCCTGGCCGAAATGCCCCAGCCCGTCATCGCCAGCCTGCATGGCCCCGTCGCCGGAGCCGGCATGAGCGTGGCGCTGGCCGCCGACCTCGCCATTGCCGCCGACGACGCCAAGTTCACCCTCGCCTACACCCGCGTCGGCACCAGCCCCGACGGCAGCGCCTCCTGGCACCTCCCCCGCCTGGTCGGCCTGCGCAAGGCCCTCGAAATCGCCCTGTTGGCCGACACCATCGACGCCCACGAGGCCCTGCGCCTGAACCTCGTCAACCAGGTCGTCACCGCCGCCGACCTCGCCACCGCCACGCAGGCCCTCGCCCAACGCCTCGCCACCGGCCCCACCCAGGCTTACGGCCGCATCAAGCGCCTCCTGCGTGAAAGCGCGGACCGCGACCTCCCATCCCAGATGAATGCCGAACGCGAAGCCTTCCACCAGAGCATGAAAACCCAGGACTTCGCCGAAGGCATCGCCGCCTTCCTCGCCAAGCGCCCGCCCAGCTTCCGCGGAGCATGACGCGATCGGCGGTGAACAGGGCCGATCTCCCGTGGCCACCCACCCGCACCGCCCAGGCGCCACCGCCCCCGGGCTAAGGGCCGAGGACGTCGCGGACTACCTGGCGTTCTACGCCCGCGCCCTGGCCGGGCGGCACCGCCAGCTGGGCTGCTTCGATGCCTTCACCGCCGACGCCTGGGCCGCCTCGGGCGAGGCGGAGGTCTTTGCGGCCATCGTCACACGCCTCCTCGAAGCCCCCGATACACCGGCCCACTATGCGTTCAGCGATCCCGACCCGTGCCGCATCCACGCCATCGGGGAGGCGCTCGACACCCTGCGCGCCACCCGGCTCGGCCAAGCCCTGCCCACTCCAAGCGTGGCGCTGGCAACACAGGACGCGGCCCATGCCATCGCCGACGCCTGCGCCTGGGTCCACCGCCTGCGCATCCGCCACGGCGTGATGTTCCTCGATCCCGTCGGCTCGCAGCTGGAGTGGCACAGCCTGCGCGCAATCGCGACGGCTCGCCGCCTGGATGTCTGGATGATGATTCCCACCGCCCCGGCAACCGCCCCCCCGGCCGACGCGGAGGGCGGCGTCGCGGCCACGTGGCGATCGCGCCTCGACCGATTCCTCGGCGACCCCGGCTGGAGCGACCGGGTGCTCGCCGAACTGCGGCCACGCCCCGACAGGACGTTGCCCGAACCCCGCGCCATCGACCACATCGAACGCGCGGTCATCGAACGCCTCCGGTCAATCTTCCCGCCGCATGCGATCCGCCCGACCGGCCTTCGTCTGGCGCCGCCGGGCGGGGAGCCATCCCTCCTGCTGTTCGCCTGCGCCGATCCGAACACGCGCGCCCATGCCCTTGCGCTGACGGCGGCGGACTACCTCGTCAGCCGCGCGCTGCGGCCGCGCGCTACCCCACCAGCACCGCCTTCCCGATGACCTCCCGATCCACGATCGCCTGCAAGCAGGCGCTCGCCTCCTCCAGCGGAAACCGGTGCGAGATCGCCGGCTTCAGCTTGCCCTCCGCCGCCAGGCCCAACAGCACCCGCATGTTAGCCTCGGCCTGCTCCGGCTCGTTCATCCCGAGCCCGCCGATCCATACGCCGATCGCCTCCGCCCCCTTGATCAGCAGGTGGTTGGTCTTGGCGAGCGCGGGGGCGCCGCCCAGGAAGCCGAGGATCAGCAGGCGCGCGCCCCAGTTCAGGCAGCGCATCGACTCGTCGAATACCTCCGCGCCGATCGGGTCGTAGACGATGTCCACGCCCTTGCCGCCGGTCAGTTCCTTCACCTTGTCGCGGAACCCGCCGCGATAGTCGATCGCGTGGTCCGCCCCTTGGGCGAGGCAGGCGGCGCGCTTCGCCTCGGTGGCCGCCGTCGCGATGACCTTGGCACCGTAGAGCTTGGCGACCTGGATGGCGGAGATGCCGATCCCGCCGGCCGCGCCGTGGATCAACACCCATTCGCCGGCCTTCATCCGCCCCTTCTGCACCAGCGCGTAGTAGGCGGTCGTGTAGGCGCCGCGGAACACCGCACCTTCCTCCAGCGTCAGCGCCGCCGGCAGCAGGTCGCACTGGCTCGCCTTGGCATTGCCGAGCGTCTTGAACGCCCCGCCGGAGTGGCGGCTCATCACCCGGTCGCCCACGGCGAAGCCGCTCGCCCCCTCGCCCACGGCGACGATCTCGCCGGCCGCCTCGCCGCCGGGAATGAACGGCATTTCCGGCTTGGTCTGGTAGGTGCCGGCCACCTGCAACACGTCGACATACTGCGCCCCGCGCGCCAGGATGCGCACCTGCACCTCACCCGAAGCGGGCGGGGGCGGATCGGGCAGCTCCCTGACCACCAGCACTTCGGGACCGCCCAGCTTCTCGCACACCACAGCCTTCACGCCGTCGACTCCTCAAGTGGATTTCTGCTGTTCGCGAACGGACGGAAGCAACGAGCACGCCTGCGGAGCGCCTGCCGGACCGCCCAGGCGCGGCGCCGGCGAAGCATAGCGGCCCGCGTCTCGTCGTCCGGAAAGAATGCGGGGCCTACTGCGGAATGTCGAGCCCCAGGTTCTCGCGCAGTGTCTTTCCCTTGTAATCAAGGTGATACAGCCCGCGGCTCTGCAATTCCGGCACCACGTGGTCCACGAAATCGGCGTAGGAGCCAGGGACGTGGGTGGCGCCGACCACGAAGCCGTCGCAGCCGCGGTTCACGAACAGTTCCTCCAGCTTGTCGGCCACCTCCTTGGGGCCGCCGACGACGGCGCCGTGCGGCCGGCCGCGGCCGGTGATGGTGATGAAGTCCCGCGTCGTGGGGTTCTTCTTGCCGCTGGCCTGGACCACACGGTCGCGCATGGTCTGGATGCCGCCGATGCTGGCCATTTCCTCGTCGGAGAAGGGCTCGTCCATGCCCTTGGTGGCGAAGTCGAAGTTCAGCGCCTCGGACAGCAGCGAGAGGGCATCGATCTCGAGCGGCAGCTTTTCGATATAAGCCATCTTGTCCTCCGCCTCGGCCTTCGTGGCGGCGCAGACGGTGTGGACGAGGGTGCAGAGATGGACCTGGTCGGGGTTGCGGCCGGCGGCGGCGATCTCGTCCTTCACGGCCTTGTAGCCGGCCTGCTGCACGGCGAGGGGGCCGCCGCCGGCGAAGATCACCTCGGCCCAGCGCCCGGCGAAGCGGCGACCGCGGCCGGATTGGCCGGCCTGGATGATGACGGGGTGGCCCTGCGGCGTGCGCGGCACGGTGAAGGGGCCGCGCGAGGCGAAGTGCTCGCCGCGATGGTCGAGGCGACGGACCTTCTCCGGGTGGGCGAACAGGCCGGTCTGCTTGTCCACCACCAGCGCGTCGGATTCCCAGGTTTTCCAGTGGCCGGTGACGACCTCCAGGAACTCGTCGGCGCGGTCGTAGCGGCTGTCGTGCTCGGCGACCTCGTTGCGGCCCATGTTCCAGGCTTCGCCCTCGTTCAGCGAGGTGACGACGTTCCAGGCCGCGCGCCCGCCGGTGAGGTGGTCGACGGTGGCGAACTGGCGGGCGACGTGGAACGGCTCGTAGTAGGTGGTGGAGGCAGTGGCGCCGAGGCCGAGATGGGTGGTGGCCATGCCCATCGCCATGAGGCAGGCGACGGGGTCGAGCTTGACCACGCGGATGCCGTGCTCGATGGCATGCGCGTGGTCGCCGCCGTAGCGGTCGGGCAGGGCGAGGCGGTCGTCGAAGAAGCCGAGGTGGAACTTGCCGCGCTCCAAGGTGCGGCCGATCTCCTGGTAGAAATCGGCCGACATGAAGTCGGTGCGGCTGTCCGGGTGGCGCCAGGACATGGCGAGGTTGGTGCAGTTCTGGGCCTGCAGGAAGCCCACCATGGTCATCTGGCGCGTCATCGTTGTGTTCCTCCCCGGCGGTGGTTCGGCGCGCGCTACTGGAAGCGCGTGCCCTTCAGCCGCAGCAGCCCGTCCGGCACCAGGCTGAGGCCCTGGACCGCCTTCTGCGTGCCGACGATGTTCTTGGTGCTGTAGAGGTAGATCAGCGGCAGGTCCTGGCGCTGGATCTCCCACACCTTGGCATAGATGGCACGGCGGTCGGCGACGGCGGTGGCGACGCGGGCCTCGTCGAGCAGGGCGTCCATGGCCGGGTTGTGGTGCTTGCCGTAGTTGAAGGCGCCCTTGGAGTGCATCTGCGGCCACATGTTGCCGTCGGCGTCGGCGCGGCCGGACCAGCCGATCATGTAGGCCTGGAACTCGCCCTTGTAGCCGGCCTGCAGCGAGGAGGCGAACTCCATCACCTTCGGCTTGACGTCGAAGCCGGCCTCGGCGGTCATCGACTGGATGACCTCGGCGGCCTGCTGGGCCTCCTGGGAATTGGTGACGGTGAGCTCGACCGGGACGCGCCCGGTGATGCCGGCCTGGGCCAGCAGCGCCTTGGCGCGGGCGATGTCGCGCGCGCGGGCCTGGATGGCCGGGACGTAGAAGGGCGAGCTCTGCGGGTTGGCCTGGGCCGTGGGGGAGAACATGCCGGCGAACACCACGTCGATCAGCGCCTGGCGGTCGATCGCCAGCTCGAAGGCCTGGCGGACCAGCGCGTTCTTCCCTGTGATGGTCGTAGCCGCCGGGCCGTTGGCGATGTTGAAGTTGATGCCGACATACCCGAGCGCGTCCCACACGGTGAGCGCGAGGCGAGCATCCTTGCGCACGGTGGGGACGTCGGTGGGCGCCACGAAGGAGATGTCGAGGCTGCCGGCCTGCAGGTTGGCCAGCCGGACGGAGGAGTTCGGGATCGGCAGGTAGGTGACGCGGTCGAAGTGGAAGTTCTTCGCGTCGTAGTGGCCCGGGAAGCGCTTCAGCACGATGCGGTCCTGGGCGACGCGGCTGTCGAAGGCGTAGCCGCCGGCGCAGACCGGGTTGAGGCCGAACTTGTCGCCCGCCGCCTCGGCCGCCTTGGGGGAGATCATGATGCCGGCGCGGTCGGTGAGCTGGGCGAGCAGCTGGGAGGCGGGCTGCTTCAGGGTGAGGCGGATGGTCAGCGGGTCGATGATGTCGATCGACTGGATGGCGTTGATCTCACCGGCGCGCATGCTGCCCTTCAGGGTCAGGTCGCGGGTGAGCTTGTACTTCGCGGCCTCGGCGTCGAACTTCTCGCCGTCGTGGAAGGTCACGCCGGGGCGCAGGGTGATGACGAGGCTGGTCGGGCTCTCGTAGCGGTGGCCGCTGGCAAGCTGCGGCAGGATGTTCAGCTTTTCGTCGAGATCGAACAGCTTGTCGCACATCGCGGCATAGACGATGCGGCCGACGAAGCTGGAGCCGAGCGTCGGGTCGAGCAGGTCGGGATCTTCGGCCAGGCCGATCCGTAGGTGCGAGGCGGCGGGTTGGGCGCTGGCCGGGGGCGCGGCGAAGGCAAACAGGGCGCCCAGGGCGAGCGCGGAACTAAGTAGAATTTTCCGCATGTTGGTCCTCGTTCGTGAGAAAATGAATCAGGTGATCGGGCGGCCGTCGCGGGCGATCGCGGCCTCGATGACGGCGCGGTCGCTCTCCCCCCAGGGGTCGTCGCGCCCGGCCAGGAAGCGGCGGAACACGGCGTAGCGCTCGAGGCTGATGCGGTGCAGGCGGCGCAGGTCGGCCAGCGGGTCCGGGTGGTCGTCGGAGCGGATGTCGAGGTCGGGGTAGGGGTCGGCGGTGCAGATCTTCAGCCCGGCGGATTGCTTGCCGCGCTTGTCGCCGCCCACGGCCTCGCCGGCTTCCATCGCGGACAGGAGGCGTTCGGCCATGCTGCCGCGCGCGGCGAGGTAGCCATCCAGCGTGGCCTGGACCACCTGCGGGCCGGCGAGCATGTTGCCGGCCACCGAGACGTCTTGCCCCGCGACATGGCCGGCCCAGGTGACGCAGTCGGGTCCGCTGTGCTGGGCGATCCCGCCGCGTGCGTCGAGGATGTGGAACTGGCGCTGGAGGTGGTGGGGGTCTGGCCCGACAAGGCTGCGCAGGACGGCCTGAGCGCCTTCGCCGGCGCGCAGCCGGGGCATGGCGTGGACGGCGTACATCGGGTTCACGAGTGCCTGGGTGGCCAGGGCCGCGACGCCGCCCTCGACATGGATGCACAGGCCGCCGACGGCGAAGAAGCGCGATGCGACCGCTGCGCCCAGCGCACCGGTGGCGGAATCACGGACGAGTATGGACCAGGTCATGCCGCAGTCTCACGCGCCGCATGGTTGCGCGCAAGCGGGCGTGACGTTCAGCCGGCGGCGAAATGCCGGTCGTAGAGGTCGCCCTGCGGCAGGCCGCGGAGCATGGACGAGACCGGTGGTGCCGCAGCGGCCAGTGCGCTGGCCTTGACGACGGCCTGGAGGCGGTTGCGCGCGCCGAGCTGGCGGTAGACGGCGGCGAGGTGGGTCTTGACGGTCGGCACGGCCAGGCCGAGGCGGCGGGCGATGTCCTTGGTGGAGCGGCCCTCGGCCAGGAGGCTGAGCACGTCGGCTTGGCGCGCGGTCAGCGGGTGGGCGGCCACCGGCTCCGGTTCCCGTTCTCGCAGGCGGGGGGGCTCGGCGAGGCTGTGGTGCATCATGGAGGTGCGGGTGGGCTCGCAGCCGCCGGTGGAGATGAACAGGTCCGGCGTGGCGATGACCTTGAGCGTGCGGATCAGCTTGATCCCGGTGCAGGTGCGGGAGATGTAGCCGCCCAGCCCGTCCTCGAAGCAGCGGATGATGGTGGTGCTGTCGTTGGTGTCGCCGAGACCGACGATCTTGGTGTGCGCGTGGTCGGCGCGCAGGCTGCCGAGGTCGACATGGGTGTGCAGGCCCGGAAGCTGGAGGTCGAGGAAGACGACATCGAAGCGCGCAGTGTTCATGCGCGCCATCAGCTCGGCGACGTCGCCAGTGTCCACGATCTGCCAGCTTGGATGGCAGTGCGTGATCAGCTCGACAAATTCGGCGCGGAAGCTCCGATTCTTTTCCGCAATGAGTATCCGCATTGTGCGTATCCCGCTTGGCGGCTGAAAAGTAACATCGGTTGACGTGAAAGAGAAGCCCCTTCGCGTTAATTTTTCGGTAATTGCTTGTTGGATAGTGTGATCGTCGCAGAAATTCATCTTTGAATCAGGGTTGAGTCAAACTCGAATCAACCCTGTTCACTTTGAATCATAAAATCTTGAGTCGGGGAAACGATCGGCTTTGCCAGGAATCAACCTGATTGGTTCTTAACAAGAACGCTTTCTTTCAACTTGATTTCGAGGTCTGCCTGCGTAAAGACGGGCCGATTAACGATAATGTACTACTGACTCGTGACTCTGTACCTCGAATCGGAAGTCAATACCCCGGGCGGCGACGGGCATCGGGCCGCTGTGATTGTGCTGCCTGCCATGCGAGGCCAGCATGCAACGCTAAGTGACACCATTCACAGCATATTTCCTTAGCGTGAATCGCAATCTGCGACGATGCGGCCAGACCGGCCACGAAACCGGCCCGACGAACTTCCCGCGGCGGTCGGTGCGTCAGCGCAAGTAACGGGCGGCAATGGGCGATGCGGTGATGACGGCATGACGGCGTGTGCCGTCCTGCGCGGGAATTAACGCGGCGCGGATGGTATTCACGTTGACGCCGGGCTCGCGACCGGTTGTCGCCAGGCGATCAGTTGAAGGCCGCCACCAGGCGCAGCGCGGCCGGGCCGGCTACCACGATGAAGATGCAAGGGAGCACGAACGCCACCATCGGCAGCGTCAGCAGCACCGGCAGGCGAGCGGCCTTCTCTTCGAAGCGGATCAGCGTCTCGGTGCGCATCTCGCTGCCAAGCTGGCGCAGCGCCTCGCCCAGCGGCGTGCCGTACTGCATCGTCTGGATCAGCGTGGTCGTCAGGCGCTTGACGCTCTCAAGCCCGGTGCGCTCGCCGAGATTGGTCAACGCCACGCGCACATCGGAGTTCATCTGCAGCTCGTTCACCGTCTGCTCGAACTCCCAGGCGATCTGGGGGTGGGCGAGCGCGATTTCCTCGGCCACCCGGGTGAGCGCGGGTTCGAGCGGCAAACCGGCCTGGGTGCAGATCAGCAGCATGTCCAGCGCGTCGGGCATGCTGGCTTCCACCTTCTGGACGTAGGTGTCGCGCAGGCGGCGCACGACCATGTCCGGGCCCACCAGCCCCAGCACGCCCGCGGCGGCCGGGGCCAGGTTGGCCATCATGGCGTCCATCTCGATATGCTGCGTCAGCACCACTGCGACGAGCGGCAAGCCGATCAGCAGCAGGATCTTGCACCCGATGAACAGGCCGAGCGCATGGCGGCCTGACATGCCGGCGACGGTGAGCGCCTTCTCAAGCTCCTCCACCGTCTTGCGCGACAGCACGCCGCTGCTGGCGATGCGCCCGCCGATCGCCGAGACCATGCGCGCCAGGGCGGCCCCGGCCTGCGGCGTGTTGGCATTGGTGTTCGCCTTGGCCACGAAGGTGCCGTTCGCCATGCGCAGCCGGTCGCGCAGCTTGTCCTCCTGGCGGGAGTGGCGCATCAGCGCCAGGCCCGAGAACACCATGGCCAGCGTCAGGCCGAAGGCGATGCCTAGGATGAGCGGATTGTTCATTTGAGGCTGGTCCGGATGATCATGCGCATCGACAGCATGCCGGTGGCGAGCGACAGCATGGCGATGCCGAGCAGGTTGCGGCCGGATTCCTCAACGAACAGCACGGCAATGTAGGCCGGGCTGAGCACCGCAAGCCCGAGGCCGCAGACGAAGGGCAGGGCGGCCAGCACCATGGCCGAGGTGCGCGCCTCCGATGCCAGCGCATAGGCCTTGGACCGCAGGGCCACCCGCTTGCGGATGACGTCGGCCAGGTTCTCCAGCGTCTCCGTCAGCCCGCCGCCGGTCTGGGACTGCAGCGACAGGGCGGTGGCAAAGAACTGGTATTCAGGAAGTCCAGCACGTTGTGCCATGGCCTTCAGAGCGAGGTCGAGCCGGGTTCCGATGCTGAGGTCGCTTGCGATGCGCTCGAACTCCGGCGCCGTCGGCGACAGGGACTGGCGGGCCACATGGCGCATCGCCTCGCTGACCGGGATGCCGACGCGCACCGAGCGCACGATCATGGACAGCGCATCCGGCATCTGGTTGCGCAACATCTGGCGCCGGCGATCGTCCACCCAGCCGAAGAAGGCGCGAGCGAGGAAGATCCACACCACGGGGATGCCGAAGAAGGCCAGGTCGCCGATCACGATGGTCAGCACGCCGGTCACCACGCGCGCCAGCAGCAGCGTGATCACCAGGACGATCGGCCAGGGGACGGGGTAGTGGCTGGCATGGGCGGGGTCGAAGCCGAAGATGCCCATGAAGCGGCGCATCCGGCTCTTGTCGTCCGACACCTCGACGCGGGTGATGCGCATGCGCATCTCGCGCGGCTTGGCCTGCTCGCCGGTGCGCCCGCCAATGCCGTCGAGGCGGTTGTGAAGGCGCAGGGCGCGCTTGCGCTCGCTGATGATGCCCATGGCGGTGACGAACATCCCGACCAGCATCGCGAAGGCGCCGGCCAGCAGCCAGAGGCGTTGGTCATTGAGCACGGTCGGCCTCCGCGGCTTCGTCGAGTGCCGTCATCCACTCGCGGTCCTGGCCGAAATACACCAGGCGGGAATAGCAGGCCGGGCGGGCGCGGCTGACCTTGTAGTGGCCGACGATGCGGCCCTCGTGGTTCTCCCCGTCCATCACGAACTGGAAGATGTCGTTCATCAGGACGACGTCGCCCTCCATGCCGCAGATCTCGGTCACCTGGGTGACGCGGCGGCCGCCGTCGCGCTGGCGTTCCACCTGGACGATCAGGTTCACGGCGCTGACGATCTGGGTGCGGATGGCCTTCGACGGCAGGCCCATATTGCCCATCTGGACCATGTTCTCGATGCGGATCAGCGCATCGCGGGTCGTGTTGGCGTGGATGGTGGACATGGAGCCGTCATGGCCGGTGTTCATGGCCTGGAGCATGTCGAAGGCCTCGCCACCGCGGACCTCGCCGATGATGATGCGGTCCGGGCGCATGCGCAGCGCGTTGCGCACGAGGTCGCGCTGGGTGATCTCGCCCTTGCCCTCGAGCGACATCGGGCGGGTTTCGAGGCGCACCACATGCGGCTGCTGCAGTTGCAGCTCGGCGGCGTCCTCGACGGTGACCACGCGCTCGCTGGATTCGATCAGGCGGGACAGCGCGTTCATCATGGTGGTCTTGCCCGAGCCGGTGCCGCCCGAGATGATGATGTTCAGCCGTGCCGCCGAGGCGAGCGACAGGATCTTGGCGACCGGTCGGGTGAGCGCGCCGAAGCCGATCAGGCGCTCGAAGTCGATCGGCTTCTTGCCGAACTTGCGGATCGACATGCAGGGCCCGTCGAGCGCCAGCGGCGGGAACACGATGTTGACGCGGCTGCCGTCCTTGAGGCGGGCGTCGACCATGGGGCTCGCCTCGTCCACGCGGCGGCCGACATTGGCCGCGATGCGCTGGCAGATCGAGGCCAGGTGCGCCTCGTCGCGGAAGCGCACGTTCGACAGCTCGACCTTGCCGCCCCGTTCCACGAACACCTTGAACGGGCCGTTGACCATGATGTCGGCCACCCGGTCGTCGTCCAGCAGGGGCTGGAGCGGGCCGAGGCCGAGCATGTCGTTGACGAGTTCCTGCGCCAGCATGTGCTGCTCGACGGCGTTCAGGTGAACGCGGCGGTCGGTCGCGATCTCGCTGATCAGCCGCTCCACCTCGGTGGCCAGCCGCTCCGGCGACAGGGCGGCAACGGCGGTCGGCTCCAGCCGGGCGAGGCAGAAGATCCGCAGCTCGGCGATGGACTCGGGCGGCGCGCTCTGGGCGGCGGTGGCGACGCTAAGGCTGCCGGCGGGGTCGAGTCCGGGCTTGACGGCCGGGGCGGGCGGCTCCGCGCCCTCGTTCCGGCGGCGGCCGAAGCCGATGGCGCCGAAGCTCACTTGCTGCCCCCGAACAGGCGCCAGCCGCGGCGGACAGGGGCGGGCGCCGCCACCTCCTCGCCCCGCTTGCCGGCGTCGAGCAGGCCGTTGGACGCGGCAAGCCCGGTGATTTCCAGGATTGCGGTGCGCAACGGACTGCGCGCCGCGGCAGCCGGCTCGCCGAGGTTGACCGCATTGGAGACCACGCGCGGCAGGTCGGGGATCGCGACGTCGACCTTGATCCCGAGCGTGTCCTCAACCTGGCGGCGCTGCAGGCCGCCGGGCATGCCGAGCCGGTTGAGGACAATGATCGGGCGATCCACCTGCTCCGCCCCGCCGCGGATGCCGACCAGCTTCAGCGTGTCGCGGATCGACACGAGGGTGGGAAGCATCACCACGATGCGCTGCTGCGCCTGTTCCAGCAGGTCGCGGCTGAAGCGCAGGCCGTTGAAGGGCACGTCGCCGATGATGAAGTTGTAGCGCCGGCGGAGCGCGGACAGCAGCGAGGTGGCGGCGCCGTCGGCATAGCTGGGCACGTCGCCCAGCGGCACCTCGCTCGACAGCACATGCAGGCGCTCGGACACCGGCTGGGCTGCGCGCTCGGCCAGCAGCGCGTCGATGCGCTCAGGCGTTTCGAGGGCCAGCCGGAGGCCAGAACTGGGCGCGGTGTTCAGCAGGAAGGCGCCGGTGCCGCGGTGCAGGTCGGCATCGAGCAGGACGGTATGGCGGTTGCGCTCCGTGCCCAGGTGCCAAGCCAGGTTGGCGGCGAGCATGGAGGTACCGACGCCACCCTGCGCGCCGGTCATGGCGATCATCCGCCCGCCCAGCACCACGCCCGTGCGGGATTGGCCGCGCACGAAGGGGCCGAAATGGCGCGAGACGATGTCACGGGTCAGCGGCTTGGCCAGGTACTCCATGGCACCCAGGCCGCGGGTCACTTCGCGGTAGAAGGTGATGTCGTGGATGTCGCCCACCACCAGCACGCAAACGTCGGGCTCCACCACCTCCGACAGCGAGCCGAGGGCGGCGAGCGGCTCGTCCTCGCCGCTGACGTCCACGACGAGGATCCGCGGCGTGGTCACCTTCTGCAGGGTGGCGATGGCCGCGCGAATGCCACCGCGGCGCATGTCGCCGGATTCGAGCAGCAGGTCGGCCAGGCCGTCGCGCACCGCGGTCTCGGTGTGGGCATCGGCAAGGAAGGTCATCAGCTGTGGCCGATCGTGGCGCACGGCCGACAGGGCGGGTCGGTTGGCCACGTCGGACATCAGCGGGGTGCCTCGCTGCCGGCCGGGCGGATCTGGATGCCGCTGCCCTGCTGGGGCCGCTGTGCGGGAGCGCCGGTCCACAGACGGTCGACCGCCGCAGTGGGCGTGCGCACCGAGCCGCGCGAATCCGCGCGCCCGCGGGAGAGGTCGGCCGGGTTGGCCACCATGGTGGCGAGGTTCGCATCGTTGGCGCCTACGGGCTTCCAGATGCCTTCCCGCTGGTAGGGATCGACCTGCGCGCAGCCGGCAAGGGCGAAGGCTGCGAGCATAAGGGCCGAGGGGACGCGGATTTTGCGTGTCCGGGACATGATCATGCTCACTGGAGGATGAAGCCGGGGCGGCCAGGCGCGCGGCCGGGCGCGGGGATCAGGGCCGACGGAACGGCGGCCGCCGGCGGTGCCACCGGCACCTGGCCCGTCTGGCGCATCAGCAGCAGACGCTCGCGGTCGTTGGGCGGCGTGTAGTTCTCGCCGGCGACGCGCAGCTGCGCCGGATCGCTCACCGGGCGCACCACATAGGGTGTCACGATGATCACCAGTTCGGTCTGGTTGCGGCGGAAATCGTCAGACCGGAACAATGCGCCCAACACAGGCATCTCGCCGAGATAGGGCAGGGCGCTGTCCGACTGCGTCACGTTGTCCTGCAGCAGCCCGGCGATGGCGAAGCTCTGGCCGCTGCCCAGCTCCACCATCGTTTCCGCCCGCCGCACCGTCAGCGCCGGGATCACGATCGCCAGGCCGTTGACGGACGACACGCGGACCGATCCCTGGTCGGTCAGCTGGCTGACCTCGGGCGTCACCTTGAGGGTGATCCGCCCGTCAGACATCACGGTGGGCTGGAAGGCGAGGTTCACGCCGTATTTCTTGAACTCGATGGTGATCGCCCCGTTCTGCTGCCCGACCGGAATGGGGAACTCGCCGCCAGCCAGGAAGCTGGCCGACTGGCCCGACAGCACGGTGAGGTTCGGCTCGGCCAGGATGCGCGCCAGGTTGTCGCCGGCCAGTGCATCGATCAGCGAATCGATCCGGGAGGTGCCGTCGCGCCAGCCCGCTTGCAGCCGGTTGTTGTTGCCGAGCGACGCCAGGCCGCTGCTGGTCAGGAAATCGAGGGAGAAGCGGCCGACCGAGCCGAGCGCCTGCCAGTTCACGCCCAGCGCGCGCGTTACGCTGCGCGACATCTCCGCGATGCGCACCCGCAGCGTGACCTGCACCGGTGAGGTGACCGAGAGCTGGTCCTCGACGGTGCCGCCCTCGAGCGCGAAGCCGCGGGCGATCGAGATGGCGCGCGCCGCATCCTCGGCATTGGCGACCTGCCCGGTGATCAACAGGCCCTTGGCCTGCGGCGTCACGCGGATGCGGGTGCCGGGCAGCACGCGCGCGATCGCCGCCTCGGCCTCGGTCGAGGCGAAGGCGGCGGGGCGGACAAAGATATCGTACTCGGCAACCGCCGCGCCCTGGGCGTCGACCGCGGCAACCGTCGTGCGCCCGGCGCCGACGCCGAACACGAACAGCGTGGTGGCGCTGGCGGGGCGGACCTCGGCGATCTTGGGATCGGCCACGAACACGTTGGCCGCCGCGGAGGGCAGGGTGATCACCCCGCCGGTGCCGGCCTCGTAGCGCAGCTGGGTGCGCGGGCGGGTGATCGGCGCGCGCGCCGTGGCCGGCGTGGTCGCCGCCACGGGGGCGCCGGGCCGGGCCTGGCCCTGGAGCTGATCCTGGCCCGGTGGTTGCTGTGCGTCCGCCGAATGGAGCGGGACCGCGACCGCCAGGAATGTCGCGAGGAGGTAGCCGAGGCGGTGCGGTTGGCTCATCAGAACTTGTACTCCTTGCTGTCGCCCGTGCCGGAGTGGACACGCATGACATCGTTCCGAACCCGTGAAGGCTGCCGCGCCAGCGCCGTCGATACATCGCTGGCGAAGACCGTGGTGTGCTCGTCCGTCACGGACTCGGAACTCTCCGAGGACCGCACGCTAAGCGAAAGCCGACCGATTCGCGTGGCCACCTGTACTCGCTGCACCTGTTCGCCCGTCACTTCGATGGTCACGGTGCGCGCGGTGTTGCCTTCCGCGCCCCCCGGCAGCGCGCCCTGGACCATCTGCTGGTCGATGGCGATGACCCGTGCGTTGCGCTGCACCGTCTCGGCCGCCACGCGCCGGCCCAGCGGAAGGGTCGGATCGTCGATGGTCTGGGTCATGATCACGTCCACCCGGTCGCCGGGCCAGATCAGCCCGGCGGTGCCGCTGACCGCATCCACCCCGATTGTCACGGCGCGCATCCCGGGGGAGAGCACCGCGGCCAGGAAGCCATGGTCGCCCGGGCGCATGATATCGCCGGCCAGCAGCGGCTCGCCGGACGGAATGGCGCGCCGGACCATGGCGCCGACCAGGGCGTGGCGGTTGGCCACGGTGTCCAGGCTGGTGCCCTCGGGCAGGTCTTGCTCGGGGACCTCGCGTGCCGTTATCTCTTCCGGCTTCAGCAGGCTGCCGGCCCGAACGGCCCGGCCGGCGACCAGAACCATGATCTTGGCCACCGGCCTGGGTGCCTCGACCTGGGCGACGGGTTCAGGCGTCGGCGCCCTGACCGGCTCGGCCGCGGCCACGACCGGAGCCTGCCGGGTGGAGACCCAGGCGATGATGCCGAAGCCACCCAGACCCAGGGCCATCATGGCGAAAAGGACAATGCGCAG
The DNA here is from genome assembly GCA_945897825.1 of Asaia bogorensis. GTDB lineage: Bacteria > Pseudomonadota > Alphaproteobacteria > Acetobacterales > Acetobacteraceae > CAMDGX01. The sequence goes on from CAMDGX010000053.1 coordinate 26,631, forward strand.
GACCATGGAATGCCTCTTGAACGGGCGCGATCAGGGAAACGCGGCCAGGCTGCCGATGGCGATCGCCACCGCGTAGGGCAGCGCGGCCCCACGGGAGAGGCGCCACCGCTCGGCGCGCAGCGCGCGGCCGATGAAATCGTGCGGACGCCGGGCAGCAGGAAGCGGCGAAGGCCGCGGCACCAGGCGGCGCGCGGCGATATAGATGAAGGCCAGCACACCACCGGCGATACCGACGGCGGTGATCATCGGAAACACGGACAGCGGCGGCACCAGCAGCGCGCAGGCGCCGAGCAGCTTCACATCGCCCCCGCCCATCCAGCCGCGCAGCCAGCAGAACAAGGTCAGCGCGAACACCAGCCCGGCCGCCAGCAGCGCCCAGGGCCAGGAGCCGTCCATCACGCGCAACGCCAGCCCGAGCACGGCGAGAACCGCGGGGATGGCGTTCGGGATGAGGCGGGTGAGGATGTCCAGGCATGCGGCGAAGATCAGCAAGGCCGCGGCAAGCACCATCAGCGCATCGGACAGCAGGGGCAGGAAGGAGGTGGATGCGAGCGGAAGCGCGGTCACGGCAGACATCCTGTCCTGGGCATCCGATGGTCGGGAAGGCGCGCGGCGCGGCGGCGGATTGCGCCCGCCGCGCCACGTAAGCGTCAGAAGTTCAGCGCGTTGAAGGCGTTGTTCAGGCGGCCCGACAGGGCGCCGAAAGCCGTGGCGAGACCAACGGCGAGAATGCCGGCGATCAGGCCGTACTCCATGGCGGTCACGCCACGACGGTCGGAAACAACATTCTTGGCGATCTTCAGGATTACGGACATGTGATGGATCCTCGGCAATAGAAAATGGTGCGGTGCCGCCGGCGGTCGCGCCGCCCTCTGGCACCGCGACAAGGTCAGAAGTTCAGCGCGTTGAACGCGTTGTTCAGGCGGCCCGACAGCGCGCCGAAAGCAGTGGCCAGGCCGACGGCGAGCACGCCGGCGATCAGGCCATACTCCATGGCAGTCACGCCGCGGCGGTCGGCGACAACGTTCTTGGCAATCTTCAGAATGGTGGTCATGGGACTCTCTCCTGTTTGTTGCGGACCGTCTATCTTGTTCCAGGATGGATTGTCCTGGTTGGGAAAGGCAGCCGGCCTGTGGCAGGTGGAAAATAGCGCCCCGCAATTACAAAAGGCTTACAGCTTGCCGATATTAGTGAATTGAAGAGGTTGAAATTTCATTAAGCAGATTGGCCGGTCCGGTAAATATTCACCTTCCTGTTGAAAATAGACGACTCCCCTGCCGCTGTCGCGCAGGCAAAATCCCGGAGGGCGCAGGAATGAACAGCGTGGAATCGCCGGACTACGGCGTCGGCCCATCCATCTGGGCCAGGGCCGCCATGTCGGCCTGCGCCGCCGGGGCGGGCGGGGGCATGGCCACGCGGGCCGGGCCGGTGCCCGGGCGCGACGGCGTCGAGACGCGGATCACCGCATCCAGTGCCGAAAGGTCCGGGCCGGAGATGCGGATCACCACCGGGCCCGTGCGCCGCGTGGGCGCCGGCGCCACGGCCCGGGCGGGCAGTGCGGCGGCGCCGGAGGGGTTCCACGCGGCGAACACGCGGGCGCGATAAGCCTCGCCGCGTTCGGCCGTGGCGGAGTGATAGGCCGCCACCGCGGCCTCCCAGCTGCCCAGGCGCTGGCGCAGGGACTGGAGGAAGGCGCCCGCGTAGGCGGCATTGGTGGCGGGGTCGAACCCGTCCTCGACCTGGCGGAAGGCCAGCGGGTGATGAAACAGGTTCACCTGGAAGCAGCCCACGTCGATGCTGGCGGTCCCCGCGGCCTGCAGCGTGCGCACGGCGGCGGCGGCGCTGGCGGCATTGGCGAAGAAACGGCCCTGCCCGGCGGCGTTGATGGTCCAGGGCCAGGGCGCGAAAACGCCCGTCGCGGGATCGCGCCGCCCGCTCTCAACCCGCCCGATGGCGCGCAGCAGCCCGGGGGGCAGGTTCAGGTCCGCTTCGGCGCGCGCGCCCGCCTGGTCGCACGTGCCGGCCTCCAATCCTGGCGCCGGCGATGGCGGGGGGGGAACATTCGTCGCCGCGCGGGCGGCGGGCGTATTGGCCGCCAGCGCCACCGCCAGGATCGCCCCAAGCACCGACATCGTCCCCCCAGCCGCGCGCAAGGCGGCGTGGCGCCCGGGCGCTGGGTGGGGCGGGTGGGCGCGGGCGCTCACGGAATGATCCAGCTTTCCTGTCCGTCCTGGCCGCCCGTCCTGGGGGCCGTGCGTGGCTACGTAGGCGCGGTTGTCCGAGTCCGGGAACCGTCAGTGCATCATGGCGGCGTTGTCGAGGCGCACCGGGCGATCGATCGTCGCCTCGCTGCCGACGGTCTCACGCACGATGTAGCCCGCGCCCCACACGGTGGTGACGAGCGCACCGACGCCGGAGGCCGCCAGGCGCTTGCGCAGCCGGTGCATCAGCACGTCGATCGACTTGATCTCCGGCTCATCGATGTCGCCATACAGCATGTCCATCACGGCGGACTTAGTGACCAGCGTGTTCTTGCGCAGGATCAGCAGTTCCAGCACGCGATACTCGGTGGGCGAGAGATGAAGCTCCCGCCCTTGCGCGGTGGCCAGGCGGCTGTCCATGTGCAGTTCCACCGGCCCGGCGCGCAGCACCGAGCGGGTGAACCCCCCGGAGCGGCGCACGACGGCGCGCAGGCGGGCGGCCAGTTCGCTGCCGTCGATCGGCAGGGTGATCACGTCGTCCGCGCCGATGTCGAGCAGGCGGGCACGGTCGCGCGGGGCGATCTGCCGCCCGATGGCCACCACCGGCAGCCGGCTGCCCGCGGCACGCAGCCGGCGGACGAACTCGGTGCAGACCGGGTCGGTCATCGCCGTGTTGAACAGAACGGCGTCGAACGCGTAGAGACGGGCGAACTGGAGCGCCTCCTCGCCGTTGGCAGCGCGGTCCAGGACGAAGCGGTGGGAGGCCAGCAGGGCGACGACGTCGCTGGTCTGGCCGGTATCCATCGCGGTGAGGAGAATTCGCATTGGCTGCATACCCCGTGGTTCGTTGCGGCGATCATTGCTCCGGGGGGGGAGGGTCGGCATAGTCGGCCAGGAGGATGAACGGGGGATGAATTCGCCTCATACCCTCGGATTAGATCAAAGGAGAGGGGATGAGGCGGCAGAGGCTGCGCCTTCGCACCCCTGACACGGCCGACAGGTGCGGCCCCCCGGACCCGCAGGAGACGCCGTGACGCCGCCTACCTCTTCGTTGCCGAGTGTGGACGATTCGAAGGCAGTACAGCCGGGTACTCGCGATTTTCCGACCCCTCTTCCGCCGCCCACGCCCCCCGAGGGCGCCGCCCCCGCGGGGCGCACGAGCGCCCGCGACCTTTGGCTGTGCTTCGTGGTGGCCGCGGCGGTGGACATCGTGGTGGGTGGCCGGCTGCTGCCCGGGGTGCTCGCCGGCGGGCTTGTGAATCCAGACAGTTACATGCGCCTCGTCCGTTTGGATGAGATTATTTCATCGGGGCAAGTTTTGGACTCGGTGATGCGCGACGGCAGCGGCCGCGGCACGCAGCTGCACTGGTCGCACTTGATTGAAAGCCTCCTGGTGCTCCTGGCCCAGCCGCTGTTGTTGTTCCTGCCCTGGCGGGAGGCGCTGCATGCCGTGGCGGCGGCGTTCGGGCCGTTGTCGATGGGCGCGATGGGCATGGCCCTGGCCTGGGCGGCCGCACCGCTCGCCGCGCGGCGATTCCTGTGGCTGGCCGCCGTGCTCGGCGGGCTGGCCCAGCCGCTGGCCGCCTACTCGATTCCCGGCGTGGTGCACCATCACCTGCCCCTGGCGCTGGTGGTGGTGATGCTGGCGGGCTGGGGCCACCGCGCCCTCGGCGCCTGGCCGCCGGCGCAACGCCCCGGGGCGGCGGTGGCGCTGGGTGCCTGGGCGGGGCTGGGGCTGTGGTTCACGGCCGAGGCGGTGCCGTTCGTGCTGCTGGCCTTCGGCTTCGCCTGGCTCGGCTGGCTGGTGGCGCCTCGCAACCTGCGGCTGGCGCAGGCGGCGGTGGTGCGGGCGGTGGCGTTCGGCTTCGCCGCGGTGGTGCTCGGCGCCTTCGCGGTCGACCCGCCGGTGGATGGCGGACGGTGGTTCGTGGCCTTCGATCGGCTGTCGGTGGTCTATGTGGTGCTTGTGGCCTGCACCACCGTCGCCGCGCTGCTGACCGTGCCGGTGCAGGCGCTGCGGCTGGCGCCGGTGGCGCATTTCGTTGCCGGCGGCGTGGCCGGCGCGGTGGCGCTGGGGGCGTGGTTCGCGATCTATCCCGAGCTGTTCGGCGGCGCGGCCGGGCTGGTGGCGCCGGAGGAATACGACGCGATGCTGGGCAGCATCGCGGAGATGCAGCCGCTGCAGGGAGTGAGCGACCTGGTGGCCTTCCTGCTGACCGGGCTGATCGGTGCGGGGGTGGTGGTGTTGCTGGCCTGGCGGGGCGGCACTTTTGTCGGCTGGGTGGCGGCGGCGGTGGCGGTGCTGGTCGTGGTGGCGGGATTGCTGCACCTGCGGCTGACCGCCTACCCCGCGGCGCT
>CAMDGX010000054.1 GCA_945897825.1 Asaia bogorensis
GGCCCCCTGCCGGGTCCAGGGCGGAGCCCTGGCCTTGACTCAATGACCGCTGGCCCCCTCCCCGCCTACCGCGCCCGCGTCGCGCAAGGCGAACTCGCCCCCGACTCCGCCCAGGAAGCCGCCGCCATCCGGCTCCAGGCGCTGTGGGAGCAACTGCGCGGCTATGAACCCGCGCGCCCCGCACCGAAGCCGGGCCTGTTCGGGCGCCTGTTCGGCAAGGCGCCGGAGCCACCGCCGCCGCCCAAGGGACTTTACCTTGTCGGCCAGGTCGGGCGCGGCAAGTCCATGCTGATGGACCTGTTCTTCGACACCGCCGACGTGCCGCGCCGCCGCCGGATCCATTTCCACCGCTTCATCCAGGAAGCCCACGCCCGCTTCCACGCCCACAAGCGCGAGCATCCCGAGATCGATGACCCGATCCCCCCGCTCGCCGACCGGATCGCGGCGGAAGCCGCGCTGCTGTGCTTCGACGAGTTCCAGGTGCACGACATCGCCGACGCGATGATCCTGGGCCGGCTGTTCGAGGCACTGTTCGCGCGCGGCGTCGTGGCGGTGGCGACCTCCAATACCGCGCCGGACGACCTGTTCCGCGGCCAGCCCGGCCGGGACGCCTTCCTGCCCTTCATCGCCATCCTCAACCGCCATGTCGATGTCCACCAGCTCGACAGCGCGCGGGATTTCCGCCGCCAGCGGATGCGCGCCTTCGCCACCTGGCACGTCCCGCCGGACAGCCGGGCCGATGCGGCGCTGGACGAGGTGTTCGCCACGCTGGGCGGCGGCGAGACGCCCCATGCCGTCGACCTGACGGTGATGGGCCGCACCCTGCGCGTCCCTCTGGCCGCCGGGCGGGTGGCGCGGTTCGATTTCGAGGCGCTATGCGGCGAGGCGCTGGGCGCGGGCGACTACCTGGCAATCGCCGAGCGGTTCCATACCGTGGTGCTCGACGGCGTGCCGCGCCTGTCGCCGGACAATTTCGACAAGGCGCGCCGCTTCATCGTGCTGGTGGACACGCTCTACGACCACCGCGTGAAGCTCTACGCCTCGGCGCAGGCCATGCCGGACCAGCTCTACATGCGCGGCGAGAACGCAGCGATGTTCGAGCGCACCGCCTCCCGGCTGGAGGAGATGCGCAGCCAGGACTACCTGGAGAGCGAACACCTGGGCTGACGCGGACAGGAGATGGGCCGGGGATCCCAGGCCCAGATCGTCAGTCCTCGCTCGGCGCCGCCGCGATCGGGATTTCGCGGACTTCCACCTGCGCGCCGGGCTGCTCGCCGAAACCCTGCTGCCCGTCGGACTCGTCGGACTGGCCATCATGGTCGCGATGGTGGCGCGAGGGCGCCTGCTGCATGCCGCCACCCTGCTGGCCCTGCTGCTGGGCGGCCTGGTTCATGGCGTTGACGATGCGGAAATAGTGCTCGGCGTGCTGGAAGTAGCTCTCCGCCATCACCCGGTCGCCGGAGCCGGAGGCATCGCGGCCGAGCTGGAGGTATTTCTCGAACAGCTGCTGGGCGGTGCCGCGGACGCGCAGGTCCGGGCCGCTGCTGTCAAAGACGTGGTTGCGGTTGAGCGGGATGTTGCCGCCGTGGTGCCGGACCGGGCCGCCACCGCCGCCCCCTCCACCACCGCCGCCACCGCCCCCGCCGCCACTGCGAAAGTTACGTCCACGTGCGCGTTTCATGTTCATCAGCTTGCTGAAGCGCTTTCCTGTTCCGGCCCGGGGCGCGGCGAGGCATCTGCCCCGCACGCCACCCCCAGGCGATCCGCCACCACGGCCCAAGGGCCGGACCGTGTCGATGGCGAACCTGTGTCACTCAATGGGCTTCCGCGCGACTTGCCCACCCGCCACAGCCGCGCGATGCGGCTGCGCGATCCGGGGCGGGAGGAACCGGCCATAGGTGGCCTGGCGCCCGTCGCACGCGAGGCAAGCTAACGAAGCCGCCCGCGCCTGCCAAACGTTTTTTCACGCCGGCCGCGCGGCAAGCACCAGCGCGCGCGGCACGCCGGCCAGATCGGCATGCGGCGCACGCGGCACAAGGCCGGCCCCACCGGCCAGGGCCGCGACGGAGTCCGCCTGGCCGATCCCGAGTTCCAGCACCGCGATCCCACCCGGCGCCAGCAACCCCGGCAAGGCCTGGACAAGGCGCCGATAGGCGTCCAGGCCGTCGGGCCCGCCATCGAGGGCGCGGGCCGGCTCGTGGGCCACGACCTCCGGCATCAGTCCGGCGAGGTCGGCGCTGGGGATGTAGGGCGGGTTCGACAGCACGAGGTCGAAGCGCCCGGCGATGGCGGCGGTCCAGTCGGCGCACAGAAAGGCGGCGCGGGCGGCGAGCCCATTGGCGTGCGCGTTGCGGGCGGCCAGCGCGGCGGCGGCGGGGGCGATATCGATGCCCAAACCCCAGGCCGCGGGCCGTTCCGCGAGCACTGACAGCAACAGGCAGCCGGTGCCGGTGCCGAGATCAAGCACCCGCCCCGGCGCCGGATGGGCCGCCAGCGCCGCCTCCACCACCGCCTCCGAATCCGCCCGCGGGATCAGCGTGTCGCGCGAAACCTCCAGGTCCAGGGTCCAGAAACCCTGCCGGCCAAGGATCAGCGCCATCGGCTCGCGCGCCACCCGGCGGGCGAGCAGGGCCGGCAGGTCGGGGGCCGCCACCTCCTCGCGCCTGTCGAGCAGGGCGCCAGAAGGCCGCGCCAGGGAGTGCAGCAGGAGCAGGCGGGCCTCGCGCGCGGGGGCTTCCACGCCGGCGCGGGCCAGCGCGGCGGCGGCCTCGGCCAGCAGGTCGGCGACGGGGCGGGGGGTCATGCGCCGGGCTGTCGCATGCAAGTTGCCCGCCCGGCCAGAGGGCACGGGCCGGGCTGCGGCATGCCTCCCCGGCTTGTGGCGCATGCCCCGCACCGGGAGTTCGCTTGCCGTCGGCGCGTTCGTCCCCCTAGCGTCGGTCGTTCGCAAGAGGAATTGCCCATGCCCGCTTCAGCCGGCGCCGCCAACGCGGGCACGATCCGCGCCTGGCCGATCCTGGTCGGCGCGGCGCTGCTGCTGTCGCTGGCCATGGGCATCCGCCAAAGCCTCGGGCTGTTCATGCAGCCGATGACCGCCAGCGGCATCACGGTGGCGGATTTCACCTTCTCGGTGGCGGTGCAGAACGTGGTGTGGGGCCTGTCGCAGCCCTTCGTCGGCGCGCTGGCCGACCGGCACGGCTTCCGCCGCGTGTCGATGACTGGGGCGGCGCTGTATGCCGCCGGCATCCTGTGCGCGGTGTTCGCAACCAACGCCCTGTGGCTGACGCTGGGCACCGGGCCGCTGCTGGGCATCGCGCTGTCCTGCACGGCGGCGAGCCTGAACCTCTCGGCCGCGGCCCGCGCAGTGCCGGAGGCACGCCGCAGCCAGGTGCTCGGCATCGTCTCGGCCGGCGGCTCGCTCGGCACGCTGATCGCCGCACCGCTGGCGCAGGGGCTGATGGACCATCCGAACGGATGGCAGGTGGCGATGTGGGCGATGTTCGGCCTCGCCCTGCTGATGCTGCCCGCTGCCTTCCTCATGGGCCGCGCCGACAAGGTGCCGCTGCCGCAGAAGCGCGGCGAGGCGACCAGCTTCGGCGAGGTGCTGCGCGAGGCGATGCGCCGGCGCGCCTTCCTCGTGATGGCCGGCGCCTTCCTGGTGTGCGGGCTGCAACTGGTGTTCCTGACCACGCACCTGCCGACCTATCTCGCCATGTGCGGCATGGACCCGATGCTGTCGGCGCAGTCCCTGGCGGTGATCGGCGGCTTCAACATCGTTGGCGCCTACATGTGGGGCTGGCTGGGCGGCATCTATCCGAAGCACGCCATGCTCGGCCTGCTCTACATCCTGCGCAGCTGCGCGATCGCGGTGTTCTTCCTGTTCCCGCCGAGCCCGATGACCACGCTGGCCTTCGCCGCCGTGATGGGGCTGCTGTGGATGGGCGTCTCGCCGCTCACGGCGGGGCTGGTCGCGCAGATGTTCGGCCTGCGCTACATGGCGACCGTCACCAGCATCGCCTTCCTGAGCCACCAGGTCGGCAGCTTCCTGGGCGCCTGGGGCGGCGGGCTCATCCTGGAAACGCTGGGCAGCTATGACCGCGCGTGGCAGCTCGGCGTCACGATCGGGCTGATCGCCGGGACCGTGCAGATCGTGTTCGGCGGCGAATCGCGGCCGAAGCCGCGATTGCAGCCGGCCATCGCGTGAGGAAGAAAGCCTTCTTTTTCTGAAGAAAAAGAAGCAAAAAGACTTCATCCACTTGCGCCGCGCCTGCTCATTCCAACGTGGCGCAAGTGGGAGGAAGTTTTTTGGTTCTTTTTTTCAAAAAAGAACCGCTTGCTCACTGAACCGGCGAGAACGGCGTCGGCGCCAGGATGCGGTTTTCCATCTCCAGAAGAACATCGGCCTCGGCCACCGCGGCCAGGTAGGCGCCCCAGGCCGGATCGCCAGCCATCGCCTTCCGGCGCTTCTCGCGGTCGCCCTGGTCCTCGTAGCCCCACATGTGCACCACGCGGTTCAGCGGGCCCTCGACGGTGGTGTACCAGCCCAGGCACTTGCCCAGGTATTTCTGCTGCAGCGGCCAGGCCAGCTCCTGATAGATCTTCACGAACTGGGCCATCTTGTTCGGCTTGCAGGTGTAGATGCGCAGGTCGACGATCATGGGCGATTCCCCTTGGTTGAACTGGCCGGTGCCGCCGGCCGACGGAGCGGGTTGGATCAGGCCTGGATGAAGCCGATCCGGTCGGCCTCCAGCACCGCGCAGGTGAGCTTGCCGTTGAACACGGCGCCGGTGTCGATGCCGATGCGGTTGAAGCGGATCTCGGGCGCGATGCGCGGCGTGTGGCCATGCACCACCACCACGCCGAAATCCTGCTCGCTGTACAGGAACGAGTTGCGGATGGTGATCATGTCCTGCTCGGTCTGCGCTGAAAGCGCGACGCCCGGGCGGATGCCGGCATGGACGAACAGATAGCCGCCAACCTGGTGGCGCAGCGCGAGGCCGCGCAGGAACGCCATGTCATCAGGCGGCACGTGGGCGGGCCAGGTGGCACGCGGCGCTTCGGGGTCGCCGCCCCAGCTGGCCAGGGCCTCGCGGCCGCCGGAGATCATCCAGTCGGTCGCCGACGGGCCGATGCCCTCCAGCGCGTCGATCATCGTGCGCTCGTGGTTGCCCATCAGATTGACGGTGGGAACGCCGGGAATCGGGTCGCCGGCGGCAAGCAGGCGAACAACGCCTGCGCTGTCCGGGCCGCGATCCACGTAGTCGCCGACATGGACCAGCAGCGGTGTGGAGACCGGGCGGGCGGCGAGGTCGGCGGCGATGGCGGCATGCAGCGTGCGCAACCGGTCGAGGCAGCCATGGATGTCGCCGATGGCGTAGACGCGATGGCCCTGCGGCAGGCGGCCGGGGGCGTCCTGGAGCGCGATCATGCGGCGGCGGCTCCGGCACTGGCAAACAGCAGCGTGTAGAGAGTGGCGACCTGGGGCAGGCCGAGCGATGCGGCGGCGTCCAGGGCAGCGGCGCGCACCGGGGCGGCGTCGGTGCCCTCGACGACGAGGATGCTGCCAAGCCGCGTGTCCGCGCCAGGGCGCAGCGTGGCCTCGGGGTTGGCGGCCACGTCGTCGGCTTCGGTCCAAAGTCGGATGCGCGAGACGCTCCCTGGCGACAACAGCGGGGTGAGGTCGGCACGCGCGGCAATGGCCGTGGGAGCGCCCACTACAGCCACCACGCCACCAACCCCGCCGCCCACGTCAGCGGCGACCGCACAGATGCTGCGGCACATGGCGCGGAAATGGCGCATCATCGCGACGGTACCGGCGGTCGGCGCGGCGAGGCGGGCGCGATAGGCGTCGGACCGCAATGCGGCCGGGGTGTCGGTTTCGTAGAAGGTGAAGAACTCCTGCGCCTCGCCCGCCATGCGCCGATAGCGGCGCGCGTGGCGGAACCCGGGAACGGCAAGTCGGTCGGGCATGTGGTCCAGCTGGTACCACGCCTCGTAGGCGCCGCGATCGCAGGTGGCGTCGAGGTCGTTCAGAACGGCAAGGATGCCACCCGGCTGCATCGGCGATTTCCTGTCGTGCCGCCGATGGCGGCGGTCCCTGTCATGCCACGCGCGGCGGCGGCAGATTGCGGGCGGGGGCGGTGAAGTCAAGGCACGGCGGGGCGTGTCTCATGTGCGGCGCCGTGCCTCGCGCCGGGCGATCCAGGTGGTGGAGAGGAAGATCACGAAGCCGCCGAGCATGGTCGTCTCGCTCGGGTAGTCGCCGAACACCACGATACCGGCGAACGAAGCCCAGATCAGCTCGACGAACTTCACGTTCTGCGTCGCCGAGGCGTCGGCGGCGCGCAGCGCGCGGGTGCTGAAATAATGGCCCAGGCTGCCGATGATGCCGCAGGCGAACAGCAGGCCCCATTCGGGTGCCGTCGGCCAGCGCCAGTCGAGCAGCGCGAAGGGGAACAGGAATATTGTGACGGTGAGCGATTGCCACAGCACAATCACCTCCGGCTTGTCGCGCCGGGTGAGCATCTTGGCGATCAGGAACGAGGTGGCGAACAGCGGCGAGGCGCCGAGCATGACCAGCTGCCAGAAGCCGCCGCCGCCGGTCCAGGCCGGGGCCACCACGATCGCCACGCCAAGAAAACCGAAGCCGGCAGCGACGTAGCGCGCGGGAACCAGCTTCTCGCCCAGGGCGAGCGAGGCGCCCAGCATGATGAAGATCGGCGAGGTGAAGCCCAGCGCCACGTTGTCGGCGAGCGGGATGTGCGGCAGCGCCGAGAACCACAGCAACATGCCGGCGGTATGGGTGAGGCCGCGCCAGACCTGGCCCTTGAAGTTGTTGGTGGCGCAGTTGGCGATGCCCGCCCGCAGCACGAGCGGCAGCAGCACCAGCAGGCCGAAGGCGTAGCGCAGGAAGCCGAGCTGAAGCGGTGCCAGGCTGGTGCTCATGGCCTTCATGATCGTGTTCAGCGCGGTGAACACGAGGCCGGCGCACACCATCCACATCATGCCGCGCACCGAAGGCGGCAGCGCGAGCGCCGCGGCGGTGAGACGCCCATGCAAACGGCGCCCAGCCGCAAGGCCAGACGCCGGTCGCCAGTCAGATAGGCTCATCCGGGCGCTTCCCGTCGTCGCATGGCGGAAGCGCCCGGCTGGTAGAAGATCAGGCCTGCATCTGCGGGCCGAGCTCGGTCAGGCCGCGATCGAGCACGTCGATGATGCGGTCGATCTCGCTGCGGGTGATCACCAGCGGCGGCGAGAAGGTCAGCGTGTTGGAGTGGCGGCTGCCGCCACCCGAACGGCCGATGATCACGCCGTTCTTCTTGGCGAAGCCGACCATGGCGCCGACATGCGCCGAGGAGACCTGCTGCTTGGTCTTCTTGTCCTTCACCAGCTCCAGGCCCAGCAGCAGCCCCTTGCCGCGAACGTCGCCGACCACGGGGTGCTTCAGCAGGGTCTTGAGGCCATCCATGAAGTAGTTGCCCATCTCGGCGGCGCGGGCGACCAGGTTCTCTTCCTGCATGATCTCGATGTTGCGCACGGCAACCGCCGCCGCGGCCGGGTGGCCACCGTAGGTGTTGACCTGCATCACCTGCTTCATCTCGGCTTCCTCGCCGAGGAACGAGTTGAACACTTCGTTCTTCACCACGGTGGCGGCGATCGGCAGGTAGGCCGAGACGATGCCCTTGGCGACGGCCATGATGTCGGGCTTCACGCCGTAATGCTGGTGGCCGAACATCTTGCCGGTGCGGCCGAAGCCGTTGATGACCTCGTCGACATGCAGCAGCGCGCCGTACTTCTCGCACAGCTTGGCAACCGCGGGCAGGTATTCGTCGGGCGGCACGGCGATGCCGACGCCGGACATGATCGGCTCGATCAGGATCTCGGCGATGCTGTCCGGCCCCTCACCCTGGATGGTGCTCTCCATGTTGGTGACGCAGGCCAGCTCGCAGGTCGGGTATTCCAGGCCGAACGGGCAGCGATAGCAGGTCGGCGCCGCGACATGGACGAACTCGTTGCCGCCCAGCGGCTCGAACTTGCCCTTGCGCTCGCCCATGCCGCCGGCGGCCAGCGTGGACAGCGTGGTGCCATGATAGGCGTAGTAGCGGCTGATGGTCTTGTAGCGGAACGCGCCGGGCTTCTGCTCGTGGCGCTGGTACTGGCGGGCGATCTTGAAGCCGGCCTCGTTCGCCTCGGAACCGGAGTTCACGAAATAGGTGTGGTAGCCGCCACCCATCAGGCCGTTCATCTGCTCGGCCAGGCGGGCGGCCGGGAAGTTCATGGCGGTGTGCGGGTAGTAGGCGATCTGCTGCATCTGCTCGGCGGCGATGTCCGCCAGCTCGGTGCGGCCGTAGCCGATGTTCACGCACCAGAGGCCAGCCATCGCATCGAGATACTCGGTGCCGTCATAGTCGCGAACCGTCGAGCCCTGGGCGCCGGTCACCACCATCTGGTTCTTTTCCAGCGCGGTATGCTGGACGATGGGGTGCAGGACGTTCTCCAGGTCCTGCTTGACGACTGCCTTGCGGACTTCGGGATCAGGTGCGTTGGTCAGGGACATGGCTGCCTCTTGCGGGTTGCTCGTTGCAACCTAGCGCAGGCATCGCCCGGCTGTCACCCCGCACGACGCAGGGAAAGCCGGGAACAATGGCCCGGGGCCGCCCCCAGGCCAGCGCCCCGGCCCGTTGCGGCCTAGCGCGCGGGCGCAACGTCCTGCGCCCGGGTGCGTTCGTCGATCCGCGCCTCATGCACGAAACCCTGGCGCATCGCCCAAACGTTCTTCTGCACATGGGTGGGCGCGATGGCCACGTCCTCGCCGATCGCGATCCGGGTGACCGCCTGGAGCATCGCTTCGCGCTTTCCGGCATCCAGCTCGCGCATCGCCGCGATCAGCCCGTCGTCGAACCTGGGGTTGCTGTAGCGGAAACGGTTGACCGACCCCAGGCCACGCTTGGCGTCGAAGGTCCCGAGCACCGAGCGCAACCCGGCCGATGGCTCGCCGGTCGAACTGCCCCAGGAGACGAGGAACGCCGAGAACTCCTGCTTGCTCGCCTTGACCACGAAGCTGGCATAGGGCGCCACCTCGACGGCGGTGCGCACGCCCGCGCGCGTCCACATCTGCCCGACCGCCTGGGCAATGCGCGCGTCGTTCGGATAGCGGTCGTTCGAGCCGTGCAGCGTGAGCGCGAAGCCGTTCGGATATCCAGCTTCGGCGAGCAGGCGCCGCGCCTCGGGGATGTCGGCGCGCTGGTTCTTCTCCAGCTCCGGCGCGTGGCCGAAAGTGCCCGGCGGCATGAACTGGTTGATCGGCAGGGCCACGCCCTCCATCACCCGGTCCACGATCGCCTGCCGGTCGATCGCCAGCGAGAGCGCGCGGCGCACCCGCACGTCCTTCATCGGGTTCTTCTCCAGCTTCTTGCCGTCGAGCGCCGTGACGAAGGGCGGATCGGTGTCGCGCGACTGGTCGAACGCCATGTAGATGAAGCGCAGGCTCCCGGCCTCGGACAGCTTGACGCTGCTGGTGCCGCGCAGGCGCTCGATGTCGTGGGTGGGCACCTGGTCGATGAAATCGACATCGCCGGCCAGCAGCGCGGTCAGCCGCGCCGGCGCGGAGGTGACGATGCGGTAGTCCACCTTCTCCCACGCCGGCTTCCTGCCCCAGTAGGCATCGTTGCGCACCAGCTCCACGCGCTCGCCGTGGCGGGCGAACACCATGCGGAACGGCCCGGAGCCGACCGCCAGCTCGCCGCTGTTGAAGCGGTCCGTGCTGGCGCCGGTATGGGTCGCGCGATGCAGGATAGCGACCTGGGCCAGGTCCGTCGGCAGCTGCGGATACGGGCCGTTGGTGCGGATATGCAGCGTCAGCGGATCGACGACCTCGACCCCCTTGATCGCCTGGGTATAGGTGCGGAAGGAGCCGGGCGAGTTCGTCACCATCGGCACGCGCTCGACGGTGAAGGCGAAATCGTCGGCCGTGAAGGCGGCACCGTTGTGGAAGGTGACGCCGGGGCGCAGCTTGAACTCCCACACATCCTCGGCGATCGGCTTCCAGCTCTCCGCCATGCCCGGCACCAACTTCGAATTGCCGTCGGTGTCCAGCAGCGTGCCGAACACCATGGTCGCGAAGGCATTGTTCGGCGAGATGTTGTGGTAGTGCGGGTCGATCGACGTCACCTGGGCGCCCACGGCCATGCGCAGCGTTTGCGCCTGCGGTGCGGTGGCCAGCATGGCGGCGGCGACGGTGCCGAGCGCCAGGGCGCGGAATGTGCGCTGCATGGTGTTTCTCCCCTTCGTTTCCCGATGCAGTAGCGCGGATCGGCCCGGCGCGAAAGAAGCAGCGCGCGGGCCTTGTCGCCTGGCGGTCGCGGGGCCTAGGCTCGCCGCCAAGGGAAACGACAAGGGACTGCGCGCATGAGCGGGCCGCTGGCAGGCATCAAGGTGATCGAGGTGGGCCAGGCGCTGGCCGGACCGCTGGCAGGAATGATCCTGGCCGACATGGGCGCGGAGGTGATCAAGGTCGAGAAACCCGACGGCGGCGACGATGCCCGCCTCTGGGGCCCCCCGTTCATCGACGGCGACGCGCTGTTCTTCCACGCGACCAATCGCAACAAGAAATCTGTCACCATCGACATCAAGAAGGCCGAGGATGTCGAGAAGCTCAAAACACTGGTCCGCAGTGCCGACATCCTGATCCAAAACCTCCGCCCGGGCATCGTGGGCGAGATGGGCATCGGGCCGGATGTCATGATCGCCGAGAACCCGCGGCTGATCTACTGCTCGATCTGGGCCTTCGGCCACAAGGGCCCGCTGAAGAACGCGCCGGGCTTCGACCCGCTGCTGCAGGCCTTCGGCGCGGTGATGACCATGACCGGCCGGCCGGAGGACCCGCCCACCTTCTGCGGCCCGGCGATCAACGACATCTCCACCGGCATGTGGTGCGTGATCGGCGCGCTGGGCGCGCTGCAGCAGCGCTACGCCACCGGCCGTGGCTGCGTCATCGACTGCTCGCTGTTCGAAAGTGCCGTCGGCTGGGTGAACGGGGCGCTGAACGGCTACCTGCTGAACGGCAACGTTCCCAAGCGCCACGGCACCGGCAGCAACCTCCTGGTGCCCTACCAGGTGTTCGAAACGGCGGACCGCCCGATCTGCATCGCCGCCGGCAACGACCGCCTGTTCGTCAAGACCGCGCAGGCCATGGGCCACCCGGAATGGGCGACCGACGAGCGCTTCTCCGACGGCCGCAAGCGCGCGGTCAACCGCGACGCGCTGATCCCGCTGATCTCCGAGGTGGCCCGGACGCGCACGCGGGACGAGTGGATGGCCGCCCTCGGCGCCGTCGGCGTGCCCGTCGCCCCCGTGAACAACGTCGCCGAACTCGCCGCCAGCGAGCAGCTCGCCGCGATGGACATGAAGCGCAAGCTGCCCGGCACCGACCTCACGGTCATGGGCCTGCCGCTGAACTTCGACGGAAAGCGGCCGCATCCGCACAGCGATTCGCCCAAGCTGGGGCAACACAACAAAGAAGTGTTCGGGTAGGAAACCATGGGTCTTCTCAACGGCAAGGTCGCCTTCATCACGGGCGCCGCCAGCGGCATCGGCGCCGCCTGCGCGCGCGTGCTGGCCAGCGAAGGTGCAACGGTGGTGATCACCGACGTCGACACCTCCCGCGGCATGGCGCTGGAGGCGGAAATCACCTCCTCCGGCGGCCGCGCCACCTTCATGACCCAGGACGTCGCCGACGAGGACGGCTGGAAACACTGCGTCGACGAGACGATGCGCCATTACGGGCGGCTGGACATCGCGGTCGCCAATGCCGGCATCGCCATCTTCGGCCCGGTCCTGGAAATGACGCTGGCCGACTTCCGCCGGCAGAACGCGGTGAACATCGACGGCGTGTTCCTCACCGCGAAATACTGCGTGCCGGCGATGCGCAAGGGCGGCCAGGGCGGCTCGCTGATCATGATCTCCTCGGTCGCCGGCCTGCGCGGCTCCGGGATGCTGGCGGGCTATTCGGCCAGCAAGGGCGCGGTGCGGCTGTTCGCCAAGTCGATGGCGATGGAATGCGCCGCCGCCGGCGACGGCATCCGGGTGAACTCCGTGCATCCCGGCATCATCCTCACGGCGATCTGGGACAAGGCGGCGACCGCGGCCGGCGGCGGGCTCAATGCGCCGCTGAACCCCTACGACCTCGCCACCGCCGGCGTGCCGCTCGGCCAGCCCGCCGATCCCAAGGAGATCGCCAACGGCGTTCTGTTCCTGGCCTCCGACCTGTCCTCGCACATGACCGGCTCGGAACTCGTGATCGACGGCGGCATGACCGCCGGCACCGTCCGCAGGAGGTAACGCGCCATGCCCATGCTCGCCCCCTACCGCGTCGAGGCGTTCAACACCGCCAAGGAATCCGAGAACAAGATCCACGACAACGCCACCGCCGCCCGCTTCGGCTTCACCGGCGGCTTGGTGCCGGGCGTGGACGTCTATGCCTACATGACCCACCAGGCCGTCGCGAAATGGGGCCGCGACTGGCTGGAGCGCGGCACGCTGGAATGCCGCTTCGGCAAGCCGGTCTATGACGGCGAGATCGCCGAGGTCGACGCCACCGACATCGAGGGCGGCATCGGCCTGTCCGTCACCAGCAAGGGCGACAACTGCGCCACCGGGATGGCATCGCTGCCGCCCGCCGAAACCCCGCCCGCCCTGGCCGACTTCCCGCTCCGCCCTGTGCCGGACCACCGCGACCCCGCCAGCGAAACCACGCTGCCGCAAGGCGGCTGGCTGACCTCGCGCACCGTCTCCTGCACGCCCGATTTCGTGCGGCAGTACCTGGCGGACGTCCGCGAAGCCGCTGCGCTCTACGCCGACCAGGGGCTGGTGCACCCTGGCACCGTGTTGCGCCTGTGCAACTATGTGTTGAGCAGCAATGCCGTCCTCGGCCCCTGGATCCACGTCGGCAGCAAGGTGCGCAACTTCGCCCCCGCCCGCGTCGGCGACGACCTGGTGGCGCGGGCGAAAGTGATCAGCAACCACACGCACAAAGGCCACAAGTTCGTGGTGCTCGACGCCCTGGTGGTCGCGAACGGCACCACGCCGATCGCCCGCGTGGAGCACACCGCAATCTACCTGCCCCGGCAGGTGGCGGCGGCTTAGCGAGGCCAGGCACTCGGCCCCATAGGCATGAAGGGCCGGGCTCTGCGTCGCGGCGCGAAGCCGCGCCGCAGGACCCGCTGGGGCCCGAGGCCCCAGACCCTCATTTCCATAAGACAATGGGCGTGAGTCGACGCCCCCGGGTGAGGGGTGATTTCAGCGCCATGCGGGTCGGAAGGCTGGCGGGGCGCGGGCGGGGCGGGCGCGGCGGCGCAGGCGTACGGGCGCCGTGGCCGGGCGCATGCCGCGGTTGCGCATGCCGGGGAGAATCCAGTCGGGGACGAGGCCCGCTTCGATGCAGGCGGCATGCGGGGCGCGGCCCATCGTGGACATGATGAGGGCGTGCGGGGGGTGGCCGAGGTCGTCCGTGTCGTGGGGGAGAATGTCCCAGGCTGCTTCGGTCCTGGCGAACAGGCGCAGGAGCAGGGTGAGGATCAGGGCCGCGAGCCCGGCGCCGGGACGCGCGCGCGCAACTGCGGCATCGCCCTGAAGGGCGATGCGCAGGCAGGCGGAGGCGGCGGCCTGGGGTGCGGGTGAATGGGACACGGGCGGATGATAGGGCGCGTCATCGGACCGCGTTAAGGATTATTTTCTGGTTATGAAGATTTTTTGCCGAGGCTTGCGCGTGGCTTTGCAGGCGGGGGGGGCTTGGCAAAGCCTGCCCCGCTCCCCGGCGAAGTGCGGGGAAGTGTTTCTTATGAATGAGGGTCTGGGGCCTCGGGCCCCAGCGGGTCTGGGCGGAGCCCAGCCTTGCCTTCCTCCCCTACCGAGGCGCCGGCATCTCCGTCGGCCCCCCGGCTTCGCGCCAAGCCGTATAGCCGCCGCCGACATGGGCGACGTTTTCCAGCCCCATGTCTTGCGCCGTCTTGGCTGCCAGGGCCGAGCGCCAGCCGCTGGCGCAGTAGAACACGAAGCGCTTGTCCTCGGCGAAGATCGGCTTGGCGTAGGGGCTCTCGGGATCGATCCAGAATTCCAGCATCCCGCGCGGGCAGGAGAAGCTGCCGGGGATGCGCCCTTCGCGCTGGATTTCGCGCGGGTCCCGCAGGTCCACGAACACCACGCCGGCATCGCCCTGCAACCCGACGGCCTGGTCGACCGGAACCATGGTCACCTCCGCATTCGCCTCGGCGAGCAGTGCCTTGTAGCCCTTCTTCATCACCGTCCTCCCGCGCATGTGCCGAAACCATCTCGCGCCGCCGTGCCACAGGCGTCAAGCGATCCGGCTGGCATTTGCGCCGCCGCGTGTCTTAGCATCGCTGGCACAACGAGCAGGAGGCTTGGATGAAGCGTCGTGGTTTCCTGGCGGCCTCGGCCGCCACCGTGGCAGCCCCCCTTGCGGCACCGTCCGTGCAGGCCCAGCCGGCCAAGGTGATCAAGTTCGCCCCCCAGGCGGACCTCGCCCTGGTCGACCCGCATTTCGCGCCCGCGCTGGTCACGCGCAACCACGGCTACCTTGTGTACGACACGCTGTATGGCGTCGATGACGCCGGCCAGCCGAAGCCGCAGATGGCCGCGGGCCATGTGGTGGAAGACAACGGCCTGACCTGGAAGATCACCCTGCGCGACGGGCTGCGCTTCCACGACAACACGCCGGTGCTGGCGCGCGACGTGGTCGCCAGCCTGAAGCGCTGGGCGACGCGCGACGTGTTCGCGATCTCCGTCTGGGGCCAGGTGGAGGAGATTTCGGCGCCGTCGGACAAGGTGGTGCAGTTCCGCCTCAAGCGCCCGTTCCGCCTGCTGGCCGACCTGCTGGGCAAGCCGACGCCGCTAGCGCCCGCCATCATGCCGGAACGCCTGGCCAACACCTCGCCGGCGCAGCAGGTCTCGGAAGTGATCGGCAGCGGCCCGTATCGCTACATCATCGGGGAACGCGTGCCGGGCTCGCGCAATGTGTATGAGAAATTCGCCGGCTACGTGCCGCGCCAGGAGCCGGCCGTGGGCACCACCGGCGGCAAGGTGGTGCATGTCGACCGCATCGAATGGCACACCATCCCCGACCCGGCGACGGCGGCCGCCGCACTCCAGGCGGGTGAGATCGACTGGTGGGAACAGCCCACCGCCGACCTGCTGCCGACGCTGCGCCGGCGCCAGGGCGTCACGGTCGATGTCATCGACACGCTGGGCTACCACGCCGTGATGCGGTTCAACCACCTGCTGCCGCCGTTCAACAACGCCGCGATCCGCCGCGCGCTGCTGGGTGCGTTCAGCCAGGAGGACATGATGACCGCGGTGGCCGGCGACGACCGCAAGATGTGGTTCACCGGGGTGGGCTACTTCACGCCGGCCTCGCCGCTGGCCAACAAGGCGGGGCTGGAGGCGCTGACCAGCCCGCGCAACCTGGACCAGGTGAAGAAGAACCTCGCCGCCGCGGGCTACAACGGCGAGCGCTTCAACATGCTGGTGCCCACCGACCTGCCGGCGATCAACGCGATGAGCGAAGTGGCTGGCGACGTTTTCCGCAAGCTGGGCATGAACCTGGACTACGTGACGCTGGATTGGGGCGCCACCGCCCAGCGCCTCAACTCCAAGGCGCCGCTCGCCCAGGGCGGCTGGAACGTGAACTGCAACTACGCGCCGGGCTTCGCGCCGATGTCGCCGGCGGCGCACGGCTTCCTGCGCGGGACCGGGCAGAACGCGCTGTTCGGCTGGCCCGACATGCCGAAGGTGGAGGCGCACCGCACCGCCTGGATCGAATCGACCGACCCGGCTGAGCAAAAGCGCATCTGCGAGGAACTGCAGCTACAGGCGTTCCAGGACGTGCCCTACATCCCGATGGGCGGCTTCTATTTCGCGAGCGCCTTCCGCAGCAATCTCAGCGGCATGATCAAGGGCGGCATCCCGTTGTTCTACAACGTGAAGAAGGCGTAGCGCCCAACCGTCGACACGACCGCCCTCCTGGCTGGCAGGCCGGGAGGGTGGCGCGGTGGCCGGCGGAATGCTTCCATGCCGGGGTTTCAACGGAAGCCCCCGCATGCCATCCGACACGATCGCAGCACCGCCGGATACCGGCACGCTCGCGCGGCGCATCGCCGCACTGGCGGGGCCGACCTTCGCCATTGCCGTCATCCAATCGGTCGGCCAGCTGGTCGAGACCGTCCTGGCGGCGCGGCAGGGCACGCTGGCGCTGGCCGGCTGGGCGCTGGTGCTGCCATTCGCGCTGCTGATGCAGCAGATGTCGGCCGGAGCCATGGGCGGCGGCGTCGTTTCGGCGATCGCACGCAGCCTCGGCGCGGGGCGGCGAGAGGATGCGTCGGCGCTGGTGCTGCATGCCGTGATCATTGCGCTGCTGTTCGCCTGTGGCTTCGCGGTGCTGCTGGCGGTGTTCCCCTACACCGTGCTCGGCGCGATCGGCGGGAAGGAGGCGGCGGCCGCGGCGGCTGGCTATGCGATGTGGCTGTTCGGGGCCGGCGCGGTGGCAACCTGGCTGACCAACACGTTGGCCAGCGTGCTGCGGGGTGGGGGAAAGCATGGGCTGGCGGCGAAGGTGACGCTGATGGCCGCGCTCGCACAGCCGCCGCTGGCCTGGGCGCTGATGGAGCCGGCCGGGCTGGGCCTGCCGGGATTGGGCATGGCGACGGCGGCGGCGCAATGGGGGGCGGCGCTGGTGATGATAGCCGTCGTGATGCGCGGCGGGGCGGGGTTCGTTCCGACTCTGCGCGTGGCGCCGCGACGGGCATTGTTCAGCCGCATCCTGGCGGTGGGGGCGGTGGCCTGCGTGATGGCGGCCATCGCCAACCTGACGACCATCCTGGTCACCGCGCAGATCGCCCCCCATGGGCCGGCGGCGGTCGCGGCCTATGGCATTTCGGCGCGGCTGGAGTTCCTGATGGTGCCGCTGGCCTTCGGGGTCGGTTCGGCGCTGACGGCGCTGGTGGGCCGGGCGGTCGGCGGGGGGGATTGGGCGACGGCCCGTCGCACCGCCTGGGTCGGCGGCGTGGCGGCGTTCGTCGTGTGTGCGTCGTTCGGCGCGGCCGTGGGGTTGTTTCCCGGGTCCTTCGCGCGGTTCTTCACGACCGACCCGGAGGTGGTGGCGATCGCCACCCGCGCGCTCGGCTATGTCGGCCTGGCCTTCGGCGCGTTCGGGCTGGGCATGGCGCTGTACTTCGCCTCGCTCGGCGCGGCGCGAATGGCATGGCCGGCGGCGGCGGGGCTGTCGCGGATCACCATCGCGGTGGGCGGAGGCGCGCTGCTGGCAGGCCCGTTCGGCATGGGGCTGGACGGCCATTTCCTGGCGGTGGCCTTGGGCATTGCCGCCTATGGCGCCGTGGTGGCATCGGCCGTCCGGCCCGGCGTGTGGCGCGCCCGGTAGCTCAGGGGCGAGGTGGGGTGGCGCCCGGCGGGGTGGCTGCTGGCGGAGCGGCGGGGGGCGGAGCGGCGGTGGGCGGAGCTCCGGGTGGCCGCGGCGCTGTGCCCTGCCCGCCCGGTGCGGCGCCCCGCATGCGGGCCAGTTCGGCCGCGACCCGGCGGTTGCCGGGCTGCAATTCCATCGCCCGGTTCAACGAGCCGATCGCCTCCGGACGGCGGCCGAGCATCGCGAGCGCGACCCCACGGCCGTGCAGCGCCGGCACGTCGTCCGGCCGTTCGCGCAGCAGCGTTTCGAACACCACCAGCGCCTGGTCGTGGCGGCCCATCTCCAACATGGTCCACCCACGCAGCATCGTCGCCATCCCGTCGCGTGGCGCGATGCGCAGGATGTCCTCGATCGCGGCCAGGGCCTCCTCCGGGCGCCGCAGGGCGCGCAGGGCATTGGCCCGGGCCAGGCGCGCGGTCGGGCTGGTCGGGTTGCCGCCAATCTCGGCGTCGAAGGCCGCCAGCGCCTCGGCGGGACGGCCATTGGCCAGCAAGGCATTCCCCCGCGCTTCCTGAACGCCAGGCAGGGTCGGCCTGGCATCGGCCACCCGGTTGATCAGCACCAGCGCCTCGGCCGGGCGGCCAGTGTTCAGCAGCACCGTGCTCTCCAGGACCACCGCGTCGAGGTTGTTGGGTGCCAGGCGTCGGGCCGACTGCAGGTCGGCCAGGGCCTCGCGCGGCTTGCCGAGCTTCATCATCAGGTGCGCCGAGCTGATGTGCGACCAGACCGTGGTGCCCTCATGCATCACAGCCTGCTTCTGGGCCTCCATTGCGGCTTCCACCCGGCCGAGATCCGCCAGCGCCTGGGCCTTGACGTTCCACAGCAGCGGGTATGTCGGGGAACGCCGTTCAAGGTCCTCGATGGTGGCGACCGCCTCGGCGGCACGGCCGCTGCGCACCAGGGACCGCGCATACAGCACGGTGACCCGCGTCTCGACCTGGACCGGCAGGCGGAAATCCTGCGCCAGCGCCACCAGCTTGGGCCGGACGGTTTCCTCCGCGCCGCCGCTGTCGGCGACGTACCACGCGAACACCAGGGGATTCAGCCGCCGCCACACATCGGGCGCGATGGCGGCGAGCGCCTGGTCGAGATCGTCGCCCTCGGCCGCCTCGGCGGTGGCGAAGCTGGCGGCCCCGGGCACGCGCAGCCGCACGGCGAGGCGGCCATCCGGGCGCTGGGTCACCTCGCCGGCGATGCGGCGCACCGGCAGGCCGCGCAGGTCGCGCAGCATGCTGGCGAGACGGCGCAGCGACAGGCCCTCCGGCGTGGCGGCGATCATCGGAATCTGCCCGAGATCGTCCTTGCTGGGCCGGTTGCGGGCGTTCTGGACGGTCCTGACCAGGACGGCGTCCAGCGCGTCGACCAGCCGTGTGGCCGCCACTTCGGGGCCCAGGCCGCGCTCGGCCAAGGCGGCGGGGACCGCGATCGGCATGACCTCCACGTCGATGCGGTCGCTCTCCCGCCACAGCGGCCAGGCGGCCGCGGCGAGGGCGCCGGCGACAAGCAACAGGATCACGGCAAGGCGGAGGGTCCAGCCGACCGAGGCGACCAGCCAGCCGAAGCGCGCGCGCGGCGCCGGGGAGGTGACCACCACCGGGGTGGCATATGGCGTCGTGACATGAACCGCGGGCGCGGCCATCTGCATGAGAGGTGCCGGCGCGGCGGCTGCCGGCGAGGGCGCGGCGGCGCCGACGCCGGCGGGCTGGGCGGGCTCGGCCTGGATCATTGCCGGCGATACAGGCTGTGCCATGGGAGGGGGCGGGGGTGGTGGCCCGTAGATCTCTGGTCCCTGCGGTTCCTCCTGCGCCACGCGCTCGGCCGGCGGCGCGGCGCGCTGCGGGATCGCGGGCGCCGGGAATGCCGGCGCGGCGGGCAACGGAAAGGATGCAATGGCCGCCGGCGCAGGAGCGGACAGGGGCGGAGGCGGTGTTGCGACCAGTGGGGCCACAGCAGGCGTGGCAAGGGCGGCTGCCGGCAGGGGCTCGGGCGGCAACGGGTGGCTCGCCACCGGCATCGCCGGCATCGGCGTCGGCATCGGGGCCTTCCCGGAGCTGCCGAACATGCCGAACCACTTCTTCCGGCGGCGGCTCGACTTCCTGGGTGCGTTTGACTGCAGCATGGCAGCCATCTCGGCAGACTCGGCGGCCATCTTCGCGGCCCGGACGGCGCGGCGCCGGCGTCGCTCCTGATAGGTCCTGAGCCAGCCCAGCATCCCAACGATCCCCAAACTCGGCGCTCGCGCAGCAACCAGGCCAGCCCCGGCACGAACAGCCATGCCTCTACGGTGCCCACGGCCCCGCGGTCAATCTATCCCGCCGGACTTAAGACAAGGTATCCCGCGGCGCCCATCGGCGCGGCGTTCGCCGACGATCGCGGGGCGATGGCCGATGGCCCTGCGGCATGTTCATGCCATGCCTGCATTCAGTGCCCATGCCCTTGATCGAGATCAAGGCATTCATCCGTATTGCGTGGCACAAGGCCGACGTTCGGAAGCGGACCGTCGGTTCCGCTTCCTGGCCCCCCAGATGGCCGGCCTTGATGCCGGCCCACTCGATCCCTTCGTGGGATCGGCCCGGCCGCCACTTCCCCGCGGTCGGGCCCTTTTTGTGCCTGGACCACGCCCTGGCCATGGGACGGGCGCACGGGCAGAATGGCGCGCCCGCATGCGGACCCAGGAGATCGCCCTGCCGCACCCCCCGCCCGCCTTTGCCCCCGCCTTTGCTGCCCCACGCCACACGCCGCTCTGGGACGGGCAGGGCATCGGCGCGGCAACGCCGGTCGCAACCCCGTTCGGATCGGTTCCGGCGGAACGCCTGCAGCCCGGCGGGCAGGTGCTCGGCCCTGGCGGTGCGTCAATGACGGTCACCGGGGTGCGGCGGCTGGCGCTCCCGGGCGCGCTGTTCCGCCGCCTCGGGCTGGACGCCCCCGTCGAGATTGCGGCCGGCGCGCTGGGGTTCGGCATGCCCTCTGCCCCCCTGGTGCTGGGCCCCGCACAACGTCTTCGCCTGGCAGGCGGATGGATCGCCGCCGACCTGCTGGCCGATGGCCGCGCCATCCGCACCACGCACAGCGGCGGGCCGATGATCCTGCTCCGCCTCGACGGGGACGGCCGCTTCCTCGCCGCCGGGACGCCCCTCGGGGCACCCGGGACCACCGGCCACACCGGGCCCGCCGATATCGATGCGGCCGCCGCGACGCTGTTGCGCCTGGCCGACGCATCCGGCGTGCCCAGCCGGGACATCGATGGCTCCGTCGACCATGCCGATCGCTTCGGCGTCGCCGGCTGGGCGGTCGATCGCGCGCTGCCGGACCGGGTTGTGCCGCTGGAGGTGCTGGCGGGCGGCACGGTCATTGCCCTGGCCTTGGCCGACAAGCCACGCCCCGACGTTGCTGGAGATCGTCCGGCTGGCCGCGCCCGGCACGGCTTCGCGGCGCGGTTCGCCACGCCGCTGCCGGCCGGGCGGAGCTGGATGATCACGGTGCGCCGCGCCGGTGGCGGGCCGACGCTGGGGGGAACGCGGGTGCTGCTGGATGCGGCCGGGGCGTCGCCCGAGACGTTCGACCTGGCCCTGGCCGCCACCGCCGACGGCGTGGCAGGCGCCGAAATCCTCGCGGGATTGGTGGATACCGGGATAACGGCACGACGGCGGTAATCCTTCGGCAATCCCGTCGTCGCACTTTGGACCCTGTCCGATCCTTTCCGGCTTTCCGCGGATCGGCCCGACCAGAGTGCAACGGATCCCGCATGCCAGTTCTTCCCCCGGCCCCTGCCCGAACCTCCCACCCTTCTTGCGGCTGCGGCAGACGGTGCTGACGCGCGTGCTGCCGCCATCGCCTGCGGATGCCCCGGCGATGAACCGCCCGCCCGGCAAGGGGATGATCTCCCGCGGCGCGGCCGCGCTCTGGAACGGTGCAACCATGCGGCGGCGAGGCATCGCCACGCGGCTCTACGTCGTGGCCGGGCTGCTTCTGGTCGCCCTGGCGGTTCAGGCCGGCGGTGCGCTGCGTGTCGCACATGAACTGAAATCCACCACCGATCGCCTTGTGCAGGACAGCCTGGGCGCCACCACCCGCGTGACCCAGATGCAGGACAGGGTGTTGCGCCACCAGCAACTCATCGAGTCCGCCGTGGAACGACGGCAGGATCCCGCGCTGTGGCTGGCGTCGCATCGCGACGGGATCATGCGGCTGGCGGACATGCTGCGCGACGAGGCAGCCTTGCATGGCACCGCCGCCGATCCCACTGCGCATGCGATGCGCCAGCGGGCCGTGCGCGACCTGGTCGTGCTGGACCTCACTGGCGCCGCGGTGCTGGAACAGGCCCTCGCGGTCGGATCGCCCGAGGGGACGGAGGCACTGCAGCGCAGCCTGCGGGTGTTCGGCGTCTCCGTGGCCCGCTTCGTCGAGGACATGCACCAGTGGCGCGAGGATCGCTGGGAACAAGCCCAGGCGCTCGCCACCGGGTTGCGGGCGCGCATGGCCGAGGTTGCGCGTCGGGCGGTGCTCGTCGCGCTGGCGACGGTCAGCCTGGGTCTGCTCGGCCTGGCGCTGCTCCGGCGCGTCATGGGCCAGTTGGGGGGCATCACCGAGGCCGTGCTCCGCGTGGCCCGCCATGAGCCGAACATCGCCATTCCGGCGCGCGACGACCCGGGGCCGGTGGGCGACGTGGCCCGCGCGGTATCGGCACTGGCCGAGGACGTGCAGGAACTGGAACGTCGCGGGATCGCCCAGGCGCAGACGAGCCAGTTGCTCGATGCCGCGCTGAACAACATGGCGCAGGGGCTCGTCACGACCGGGCCGGACGGAGCGCTGACGCTGTGGAACCGCCGCTTCGCCGCCATCCTCGCCCTGCCGGAGGGTGCCATCCGGGTCGGCATGACGCTGCCGCAGGTGTTGGCCGGGCTCGGCCCGTCCACGGACCTCGCGGCACTTGCTCCCCCGTCCGGGTCGCCGCTGCAGGAGCGCCGGGGCGTCGCCACGCTCGGCCGCACGACTGTCGTGCGCACGCATTGGGTGCGGATGCCAGATGGCGGCTGGCTGGGCACGGTCGAGGACATCACGCAGCTGCGCCGCAACGAGGCGCGGCTGGTCCACCTCACCCGGCATGACGGGTTGACCGACCTGCCGAACCGCGGCGCGGTGCGCGAAGCCGTGGCCCGGGCGCTGGCGCAGGCACGGCACGGCGCCCCCTTCGCCCTGTTGTCGGTGACGCTGAACCGTCTGGGCACGGTCAACCAGGCGCTTGGGCAGGAGGCCGGCGACACGCTGATCCGCGCCGCCGCCGAACGTCTGCGCGGCCAGGTTCGCGATGCGGATGCCATTGGGCGAACCGGGGCGAACACGTTCATGGTCGTGCAGTCCGACGTGAGCCAGCCGTCCGGCGCCCAGGCCATGGCCGAGCGGCTGCTGGAAGTGCTCACCGAGCCCTACGACATGCCGGACGGCATCGTCGTGGTCGGTGCCTCCGTCGGCATCGCCCTGGCCGAGGCAGGCGAGGCGGATGCCGATCGGCTGATCCACAACGCCGAGCTGGCCCGGCAGCGCGCCCGCCAGGAAGGCGGCGGCGTCGCGCGCTTCTTCGTGCCCGAGATGGATGCCCATGCCCAGGACCGCCGGCTGCTGGAGCTCGACCTGCACCAGGCGCTCGAGCGCGGCGAGTTCGAACTTTTCTACCAGCCGCTGATCTCGGTGCGTGACCGCCGCGTGTGTGCGTTCGAGGCGCTGCTGCGCTGGCACCATCCGCGCCGCGGCATGGTCCGGCCGGACCTGTTCATCCCGGTGGCCGAGGAGCTGGGCCTGATCGGCCAGATCGGCGAATGGGTGCTGCAGCAGGCCTGCGCCGAGGCGGCGACCTGGCCCGCCGATGTCAGCGTGGCGGTCAATCTTTCGCCGCTGCAATTCGCCCGCGACACGCTGGTCGAACAGGTGGAGGCAGCCCTGGCCGCCGCCTCCCTCGCGCCCACCAGGCTCGAGCTGGAGATCACCGAAAGCGTGCTGTTGCGCGACAGCGCCGGCACCTTGGCCATGCTGCACCGGCTGCGCGCACTCGGCGTGCGGATCGCGCTCGACGATTTCGGCACCGGCTATTCGTCCCTCAGCTACCTGCGCAGCTTTCCGTTCGACAAGATCAAGATCGACAAGAGCTTCATCCACGCGCTGGACGGCGCTGCCTCGGGAACGGCGGAAAGCGAGGCGATCGTGCGCGCGATCCTTGGGCTCGGCCATACGCTGGGCGTGGCGACCGCGGCGGAGGGCGTGGAGACGGTGGCGCAACTGCGCGCGGTGGCCCTGAACGGTGCGACCGAGATCCAGGGATACCTGTTCAGCCCTCCCCGGCCCGCGGGCGAAGTGGCGCGGCTGCTGGCCGCCGCGGACGCCTGGCCAGCCGACCCGGTCCCCATGGAGGCATAGTCAGCCAGGGAGCCGGGGGTCGCGGCACGCCGCCGCCTCCAGTCGCACCGCCAGGGCGCGCACCGCCGCCTCTGCCGCCGGGCGCAGCGCGGCGACGTCGGCGAGCCCTTGCAGCAGCGTCCCGACCCCCGCCGCGCCATCGAGCAATGCCGGCGAACCGGGCAGGTCCGCCCCGTCCAGCGCCCGCCGCACCCGGACCAAGTGATGCCGCCGCCGGTCGAGCGCGGGATCGAAGGTGACGTGGAACGCGTGCCGCCCATCTCCGATGCCCGCAGCGGCCAGGTCGGCGCGGAACAGCTCCGCCACCACAGGCGGCGAGGCGACGCCGTCGACCATCACTTCAATCGCCACCGCCCGGGCGGAGTCGGTTTCGTCGGCCACCCAACCGTCGATGAGTCGCCCGTCGAGGGCATCGAGGCTGCCACGCAGCGGGCCAGGCACTATCCCCGCCCGGTCGGCCAGACGGCGACGCACCGCGAACAGCCCCGCGTCGTCCGGGCGCGGCGCCGGCTGGCCGTCGGCCTGGCATGGCCCGTCCGGTTCGCCCGGCCCGTCGACCACCAGGGAGAAGATGTCCAGCGGCGCGGTCGGGGGTGGGCGGCGCAGCAATAATCCGTCCACCAGCCACTTCGCCGCCGTGGGCGCGCCACCTGGCACCTCCAGCAGGCAGTCCGGCAGGACCATGGCCGCCGGCGCGCCGTCGTGCAGCGCCCCCGCCGCGATCTGCACCGGCCACAGCGCGGGCTGGCTGGCGAGTTCTGCCGTAGACAGGCGCAGGCGCCCCACCCAGCCCAGCCGCGCCACGCCGCTGCCGCGCAGGCACAATTCGTCACCCGGCTGCAGCTGTTCGACCGGCACCGCCCTGCCTCGCCCCCCGCCCCGTCGGGACAGCACCGTGCCGCCGGCGCAGAGCCAGGTCGCCATTACGCCACAGCCTTGCGCATCGGATTGGTCCAAAAGATGGAACCCGCATCATCGCGCGCCCGCCGGCACGCGGACAAGGCGGGTTGATCGTCATCGTGCGAGCCGGCACGCTGCGTCCCACGCCATCGCTTCGGGAAGCCGCCATGCCCCGCCTCGCCATCGCCATGCTGAGCCATGAAGGCAACAGCTTCACCCCGGTGCCGACCGACCTCGCCGCCTTCCGGTCCGGCACGTATGCCATCGGCGAGGAAGAGGCGCGCGCCGCCTTCGAAGGCAGCGAGAGCGAGATTGGCGGTGCGCTGGAATTCCTTGCCGCCAACCCGGACTGGCAGGGCGACTTCCTGCGCATGGCCCAGGCCGGCCCGGCCGGTCCGCTGCCGCGCGAAACCTACGAGACCATCATGGACGGCATCCTGCCGGCGCTGGCGGCGACGCAATACGATGCGGTCTATCTCGCGCTGCATGGCGCCATGCTGATCGAGGACGAGCCGCGCGGCGACCTGGAGACGATCCGCAGGGTGCGCGCGGCGATCAGCCCTGGTGTGCCGCTGGGGGCCAGCTTCGACCTGCACGGCAACATGGACCCGGAGATCGGTCGGCTGTTGGATTTCGGCGCCGGTTACAAGACCCACCCGCATATCGACCAGCGGCCGACCGCGTTGCGCGTGCTCGGCGTGCTGCGGCGCTGCGTCGCCGAGGGGCTGCGGCCGAAAGGGGCGATCGCCGCGATGGGCGCGATCCTGCCCAGCATCAACATGCGCACCGCCGAAGGGCCGATGGCCGAGCTGGAAGCCTTCGCCGCCGGGCTGGAGGCCGCCGACCCGGCGCTGCTCGATGTGTCGACCTTCGGCGGCTTCACCTATGGCGACACGCTGTCGGCGGGTGCCACGGCGATGGTGTGGCACGCCACCAGCGCCGACCGCGCCCAGGCGGTGGCCGAGGCGATGGCCGGGCAGATGAAGGCGCGCCGCTCGCGCTTCTTCATCCGCCTGCCCACCCCGGCCGAAGGCATCGCCCAGGCGCTGGCGGCCGGGAAGTTCCCGGTGGCGGTGACCGACGCCGGCGACAACGCGGGCTCCGGCGGCATCGGCGACACGCCCAGCATGCTGCGCGCCCTGCTCGATGCCGACGTGCAGGTGCCGACTGTGTTCGCCTACATCACCGATCCCGGCCTGGTCGAGCGCGCGCAGCAAGTGGGCGTCGGCGGAG
Organism: Asaia bogorensis; assembly: GCA_945897825.1. Taxonomy (GTDB): domain Bacteria; phylum Pseudomonadota; class Alphaproteobacteria; order Acetobacterales; family Acetobacteraceae; genus CAMDGX01. The sequence continues at coordinate 26,036 of CAMDGX010000054.1, forward strand.
AGCTGATGGGTACGCTCGGCGGCCGGCTGACCGACGCCTACGGCCCGAAGGTGCCGTTTGGCGGCACGGTGCTGGCGCTGACGGAAGGCAAGTATCGCAACACCGGGCCGATGATGCGCGGCGTGATGAGCAATTTCGGCCCGACCGCGCTGCTCTCCCTCGCCGGCACGCCGGGCGGGCGGAACGTGAAGCTGATCGTCACCACCTACAGCCGCAGCCCGCATGACCCCGGGTTGCTGGCGCTGCACGGCATCTCGCTCGACGAGGTGAAGCTGATCTGCGTGAAGGCGAAGAACCATTTCCGCGCCGCGTTCAAGCCGCTGCTGGCCGACATCATCGATGTCGACGCGCCGGGCCCGGCGGCGCTGGAGATCCGCAACTTCCGGTTCCGCCACGCGCCGGCCTCGCTCTACCCGCTGTCCGAGTAGGCGGATGGAGCACGACGCCGCCGTTGCCCGCGACCTCGATCATCTTGGCTTGCCGCCGCGGGCCTGGCCGGCCACCGTGTCGGCCCCCGACGGCACCGCGGCGCTGGACGTGCTGGTGGTCGGCGCCGGCATGTGCGGCATCGCCGCCGCCGCGGCGCTCATGTTCAAGGGCGTGCGCAACATCGAGGTGCTGGACGAGGCGCCCCCTGGTCACGAGGGCCCCTGGAGCACCACGGCGCGCATGGCGACGCTGCGCAGCCCGAAGCACCTGCCCGGCATCGCGCTGGGCATCCCGTCGCTGACGTTCCGCGCCTGGTACACTTCGCGGCATGGCGAGGCGGGGTGGGAGGGGCTGTACAAGATCGCCAATGCCGACTGGCAGGCCTATCTGGGCTGGCTGCAGCAAGTGCTGTCGCTGTCGGTGCGGCATGGCGTGGCGGTGAAGGCGATCCGGCCGGAGGGCGGGCTGCTGCGGGCGGAGACGTCGGCCGGGGTGCGGTTCGCGCGGCATGTGGTACTGGCGACCGGGCGGCTCGGCGCCGGGGGCATGAACATCCCGGCGTTCATCGACCGCGCGCTGTGGCCCGACCGGGCCGCGCACGCCGCCGAGCCGATCGACTTCGCCGCGCTGGCCGGCCGCCGTGTGGCCGTGCTTGGCGCCAACGCCGCCGCCTTCGACAATGCCGCCGTCGCCCTGGAGCAGGGTGCCGCGGCCGTCGACATGTATTGCCGCCGCGCGACCCTGCCGCAGGTGAACAAGAGCCGGGGTGCCACCAACCCCGGCTACTTCGAGGGCTGGTCCGCCCTGCCGCCCGACGAGCGCTGGAAGCTGATGGTCTGGCTGCACGACGAACGCTCGCCGCCGCCGCATGAGAGCGTGCACCGCGTGCTGAAGCACCCCGGCTTTCGCCTGCATCTGGCAACCCCTGTCGCCGCCGCGGCGCCGGCCGACACGGGCGTGGCGCTGGACCTGCCAGGCCGGCGCGCGCACGCGGATTTCCTCATCGTCGCGACGGGGTTCGAGGTGAACCTGGCGCGCCGCCCCGAACTCGCCGACCTCGCCCCGCATGCCGCGCTCTGGCGGGACGCGCACCCTGCCCCACCGGGCCTCGACCGGCCGGAGCTCGGGCTCTATCCCTTCCTCGGCCCCGGCTTCGAACTGACGGAGCGCATGCCGGGCACCTGCCCCGCGCTTGCGCGCGTGCATATGTTCAACCACGCGGCCTATGCCGCGATGGGGCCGATTGCCAGCGACATACCCGGCGTCTCGGCCGCCGCGGGCCTGCTGTCCACCGCCATCGTGCGGGCCGTGTTCGTCGAGGATCGCCACGCGTTGCAGGCCCGGCTGGCCGCGTTCGCGGAGCCCGAGTTGGAATCCACCCCGTTTTTCGCGCCCGAAACCCTGCCGGGGTGGAGCGTGCCGGCAGGGGCTTGACGGAACGCCTCGCTCGGCCTTTGGTCCGCCCCCCTGACGGAGACAAGACGATGGCGGCGCAATTCTGGTTCGACGGCAGCTGGACGGACGAGAACCTCAAGCTCACCGGCCCGGCCGACCATTCCTTCTGGCTCGCCTCCATGGTGTTCGACGGCGGCCGCGCCTTCCAGCGCTGCGCGCCCGACCTCGACCTGCATTGCAAGCGCGTGGTGAAGTCGGCCGTGGCGCTTGGCCTGTCGCCGGACAAGGCGCCCGAGGAGATCCAGGCCCTGGCGATCGAGGGCATTCGCCGCTTCCCCGCGGAGGCCGAGCTCTACATCAAGCCGATGTTCTTCACGCAGGGCGGCTCCATCGCCACCGGCACGGCCAAGACCGCCTTCGTGCTGCACATCTTCGACGCGCCGCTGCCCGGCGACGGGGGGTTCTCCGCCACCCTGTCCCCGCTGCGCCGGCCGGCACCGGAAATGGCGCCGACCGACGCCAAGGCATCGTGCCTCTACCCCAACTCCTCCCGCGCCACGCGCGAGGCGGTGGCGCGCGGCTTCGAAGAGGCGGTGATGCGCGACCCGTGGGACAACATCGCCGAATTCGCCTTCGCCAACCTGTGGATCGTCAAGAACGGCGTGGCGCTGACGCCAGCCGACAACAAGACCTTCCTGGCCGGCATCACCCGGTGGCGCACCATGCAGCTGCTGAACGAAGTCGGCGTGGAGGCGCGCGAAGCGACGCTGACCGCGCGGGACCTGGAGGAGGCGGACGAGATCTTCTCCACCGGCAACTACGGCAAGATCGTGCCCTGCACCAGCTACGAAGGGCGTGTGCTCAACACCGGGCCGGTGGCGCAACTGGCCAAGCGGCGCTATTTCGAATGGGCGAAGACGACGCGGATCGACTGAATAGAAAGAAAGAACTTCTTTTTCTGTAGAAAAAGAAGCAAAAAGACTTTTATCCGGTTGCCAACGGAACCGCCGGGTACTGCGCCCTCACAGCGCGGCGCCATGGATGAAGTTTTTTTGCTTCTTTTTGTTCACAAAAAGAAGATTCTTCCTTGCTTCACGGCACGCGCGGCGTCACTGGCGCCGCGCCGTCCATTGTCGCGCGGATGAATGCGCCGCCATTGTCGATCGCTTTGCGCCCGGCGGCCAGCACGGGGTGCATCACGTGCCAGACGTGGATCATCTCCGGCCAGATTTCCAGCGTGACCGCGACATGCGCGGCGCCGGCCAGGGCGGCCAGGCGTGTCGCGTCGTCCAGCAGGGTCTCGGCCGCGCCCACCTGGATCAGCAGCGGGGCGAGTCCGGTGAAGTTCGCGTGGAGCGGTGACGCGAGGGGGTTCTTCGGATCGGCGCCGCCGAGATAGGTCTTGGCCATGAACTCCAGGCCGGCCTTCTGCACCGAGGGGTCCTCGGCCGCCTTGGTGGTGACGGAGGCGGCGGTCGCTTCCATGTCGATCCAGGGCGAGATGCACCAGCCGCAGGCGGGCTGCGGCAGGCCGGCATCGCGGATGGCCAGCATGGCGGCGACCACGAGCCCGCCGCCGGCACTGTCTCCGGCGATCGCGATGTGGCTGGGCGCGAAGCCCTGCGCGAGCAGGTAGCGATAGGCTGCGACGGTGTCATCCACCGGCGCGGGGAACGGGTGCTCGGGCGCCAGCCGGTAGTCGAGCGACAGCACCTTCGTTGCGGCGGCCCGGCCCATCTCGGCGGCGGCGTGGCGGTGGCTGTCGATCGAGCCGATCACATAGCCGCCGCCGTGGACGTAGAGGATGGCGCGGCTGGGATCGGCGTTGGGCGTGCCGGTCCATTCCGCCTTCACCCCGGCGGCGATGACCGGCTCGACCGTGATGTCGTCGGCCAGCTTGTTGGCCAGGCCCCGCGCATCGATGCCGCGGCGCATCTCGGTGAGGTCGGCCGCCTTGGGCCTCGCGGCGATGGCGGCGCGCAGCGCGTCGATTTCCGGATTGCTCATGCGTTCGTTTCCCCCGTTGGTATGTGTGCCGTCAGGCCAGTGCGGCTTCCACCGCCGCGGCGACGCGGAACAGTTGGGCATCGCCCATCGTCTCGCCCATCAGCATCAGCCCGACCGGCGCCGTTCCGCGCGGCGTGCACGGCAGCGAGATGGCGCAGCGGTCGAGGAAGTTGCCGACCGCGCAGTTGCGCAGCTGCATGAGGTTGACCCGCGTGTATGCGTCGCTGTCCGCCTCCAGCGCGGCGATGGCCGGCGGCAGCAGCGGGCAGGTGGGCATGACGACGGCATCGTAGTCGCGGGTTGCCAGGTGGGCGCGGGCGCAGATGTCGGCGCGCGCGGCCATCAGCGCGACATAGTCGCCGGCCGCCATGTCACGGCCCGGCAGGATGCGCTTGAGCACCTGCGGATCATAGCCGGCGGCCTTGGCGGCGATCAGCTCGCGGTGCCAGGCCCAGGCCTCGGCGGCGGCGAAGGTGCCGCGGGCGTTGGCGCGCGGAATCTCGTCGACGATGGGCAACTGGATGCGCTCGATGCGCGCGCCGGCAGCCGACAACTTGCCCAGCGCCGCCTCGAAGGCATCGGCGACGGCGGCGTCCATGCCATCGAGGAAGAAGTTCTGCGGTGCGGCCAGGCGCAGTCCGTCAATCGGGGCCGCAGCGAGGTTCGGGATGGGCTCGCCCGCGAACACCGCATCGATCGCCGCACAGCAGGCAACCGTGTTGGCCAGCGGGCCGATCGAGTCCAGGCTGGTGGACAGCGGCACGACCCCGGTGATCGGCACACGCCGTGCCGTGGGCTTGTATCCCACCACCCCGCTCATCGCAGCCGGGATGCGGCACGACCCGCCGGTGTCGGTGCCCAGCGCGCCATAGGCCATGCCATCGGCGATCGACACGCCGGCACCGGAGGAGGAACCGCCGGGAATGCGCCCGGTCGCGCGGTCCCAGGGCGCCTTCGGCGTGCCGTAATGCGGGTTGATGCCCAGGCCGGAGAAGGCGAACTCGGTCATGTTGGTGCGGCCGATGATGACGAAGCCGGCCTCGGCGATGCGCTGCACCACCGGCGCGTTGGCCGCGGCCGGCGGCATGTCGGCCAGCACGGTGGAGCCCGCGGG
>CAMDGX010000055.1 GCA_945897825.1 Asaia bogorensis
AGTGCGCCCTGTCGGTTTCGAGCGCCACCCGCGGCGCGGGCGGCGTGAGGCGGCCCCTCCTCCGGCATTTCAGGCCCTATTCTCCTGCTTTTCGTCCATCCGACTGCCTTCTGCCCGGCGCCGGGCAGACTCCCGGTGCAACTTCCGCAGGTTATGCAAGGCGGCAGGGAGATGCCACTCGCCCCGGCACGCACCGAGGCCGCGCATGGAGAACTGCCCGACACCCTGGCGGTCCTTCAGCTGGCCAAAGACCGGCTCCACCGACGCGCCGCGCTTGGCGTAGATGGTCCGGCCCCGCTTTGTCCTCAGCTTGCGTTGCATGCGCTGACGCGCCGAGATTCCCTTCGGTATCCGCCCGCGTGGCGACGCCGCGTCGCGCAACTCGGCCCGCTGCTTGCGGTCCTGGCGCGTGGCGATGAACAGCTCGCATTCCTCCGTCTGGCTCGCCGCGTTCTCCTCCAAACAGTAGCCGGCATCCGCCGCCGCGGCCGTGCGCCGCTGCGCCAGACTCTTGCGGTCGCTCCGCGTCGCCCGGCCGCGTTTCAACGTTCGTGCTTTTGTCCATCTGTCACCTCTCTGGCGGAAATGATCCGCTTACGAGGTGTCCCAATCAACTGTGGGGCGGGAGAAGGCGGTGTTCGCGGGTGTGCACCCCGGTGTTTGGGTGTCCGACGCGCTGGGCAGCCAGCGCGGGCATGCCGAGCGCTGGCAGATGTGCCTGGCGCATCTGCTGCGCGATGCGCAATGGGCGATCGACTGCGGTGATACGGGGTTCAGCGGACAGTTCAAGCTCTGGCTGCTGCGCGCGCTGGCGATCGGACGCAGGCGTGAGACGCTGCGCGACAGCACGCTGGTGCAGTATCACGCCGACCTCGAACGACGGCTCGACCGGCTCATGGCGCACGCCGTGCCGCACGGGCGCGAGGGCGAGCGCCTGCGCCGACGCATCGGCCGCTGCCGGGAGCACCTGACGGTGTTTGTCACCGACCGCGACGTGCCACCGACCAACAACGTGTCGGAACGCGCACTGCGGCCGAGCGTGCTGTTCCGCAAGGTGACGAATGGCTTCCGCTCCGAGTGGGGCGCCGAAACCTACGCCGCCTTTCGATCCGTCGTAAGCACCGCCAAGGCAAAAGGCGATCGCGTGCTGAATGCCGTCCGTGCGGCGTTATGCAGACAGCCTTGCGCCACGCAGGGGTGAGTAGCTACAAATCTTTTATGATAAAATGAGTGCTTAATAATAATTTACAAATACATATAAGATAATATTAATACAATTATTATAAATTTAATAGAGCGAATCAGTTTAAATTTCGGTAAGAAGGGATTGTGAGGTGGATTGGATGTCTGATGGAGTCGCTTCATGTTTTGATAAGCTTATGAAGCGATATCGGCATTAACGGGGTATTTGTGTTTGTGCGGCGAGTTGACTTGATTGCTGAAGCGAACCGTGAGGCTTGTTCACTTTGCCGGTAGCGCCCATGCGGATTGCAATTATCGGTGCAGCCTGCCGTCTGCCGCAGTCGCCCGGACTCGACGCATTTGGCGCTCTCTTATTTGCCGGCCGCGACGCTGTGGGCGAAGTGCCTCCGGAGCGTTGGGCGCGAGGGTTATTCTACCACCCGACAGATGGACAGCCCGGCAAGGCTTACACCACGGCCGCCGGCTGCATCGATATGGTGGATCAGTTCGACCCCGCGTTCTTCAGTATCTCTGCGCGTGAGGCCGCGCATATCGATCCACAGCAGCGACTGCTGTTGGAACTGGCACATGAGGCGATAGAGGATTCGGGCGTTCCCGCCGCCCGCCTGGGTGGGCAGAACGTGGGCGTCTTCGTCGGCGGGTCGTCTTGGGATTATTCCACTATTTCGGCGGCCGACTTGACGGGAACCGACAACTATTCGATGCAGGGAGCCGCTCTCTCGTCGATGTCCAACCGGCTATCGTACTATTTCGACTTGCGCGGGCCGAGTCTGACTGTCGATACCGCCTGCTCTTCCTCGCTGGTGGCGCTGCATTTAGCCTGCGAATCGTTGCGCCGATCGGAGATCCCGACCGCCCTGGTCGGTGGCGTCAATCTGCTGCTGGCGCCGCACCCCTTCGTAGGCTTCGCTCGCGCCGCGATGCTTTCGCACCGCGGCCGCTGCCAAGTGTTCGATGCCAAAGCGGACGGCTATGTGCGCGCCGAGGGCGGCGGGGCAGTGCTGCTGAAGCCGCTGCGCACCGCCCTGGCCGACGGAGATCCGATCCGCGGGGTGATCCTGGCATCCGGCGTCAATTCTGACGGGCGGACCAACGGGTTCTCAGTGCCCAGCACCCGCGCGCAGGAGTGCCTGCTGCGCGAGGTGTATGCCCGCGCCGGTATCACGCCGGATGATGTCAGCTATTTCGAGGCGCACGGCACCGGCACTCCGGTCGGCGATCCGCTGGAGGCCAACGCGGTCGGCCGCGCGGTCGGGCAGTATCGCCGGACCGCGTTGCCGATTGGCTCGGTGAAAAGCAATGTTGGGCACCTGGAAGCCGCCAGTGGCATGGCCGGGCTCATGAAGGTTATTGTTTCACTGGCTCGGCGCGAGATCCCGGCATCGCTGCATTTCGAGACGCCAAACCCGCACATCCCGTTCGCCGCCCTCAACCTAGATGTGGTCACCGCGCCGCGGGCGATGATCCCCGGCGCCGCGGGGTTCGTGGCTGGCCTGAACTCGTTCGGTTTCGGCGGCACCAACGCCCATGTGGTGCTGGCCGCGCCGCCGGAGCCACGCCCTGGGAAAGCCGCCGGTGCTCGCCCAGCGTCACTGGCCCGAGCCTTGCCGCCGTTGCTGTTGTCGGCCCGCGCACCGGAGGCCCTGCGAACCCTGGCGCAAGTCTGGCAGGGCATGCTGGCGAACGGACCGGCAGAGACGCTGGCCCCGTTGCTGCGCGGCGCAGCACGGTTGCGCGACCATTATCCGCATCGCCTGACCGTCCCCGGCGCACAGGCCGCCGCCATGGCGGCGTCGCTTGCGGGGTGGCTGGACAACGTGCCGGGAGCCCAGTCGAACGGCCGCGCTGAATCCGGGCATGCAGTGCACGGCAGGCTGGCCTTCGTGTTCTCCGGCAACGGCAGCCAATGGCCAGGCATGGCTGGCGACGCGATTGCCCACAGCGCGCCGTTTCGCAAGATGCTTGGCACGATTGATGCGGTGCTGATGCCGCTGCTGGGATGGTCGGTCAGGGCACGCTTTCGCCAGCCGGCGACCGCTGAGGATCTACGCAACTCCGCCATCGCCCAGCCGATGCTGTTCGCTGTCCAGCTCGGCTGCGTCGCCGCCCTGCGCGCGCACGGCATCGTCGCTGACGCTTATGTTGGTCACAGCGTCGGCGAGGTCGCGGCGGCCTGGGCCTCGGGGGCGCTGGATCTGCAGCAGGCGGCGCGGGTCATCGTCGCGCGCAGCGTGGCCCAGCAGTCGCGCCACGGCATCGGCCGCATGGCGGTGCTTGATCTCGGGGCCGAGGCCGCGCAGGATGCGATTGCACGGATTGCGCCGGCGCTCACCATCGCCGCCGTAAACTCCGTCCGGTCGGTGACCGTCGCGGGCCCCGAACCGGCACTGGCGAAGCTGGAGAGCCATGCCGAGGCGATGGGTTGGAAGTATATCGCGCTGGACCTCGACTACGCATTTCACAGCACCCTGATGGATCCGATCCGCGACACCTTGCTTGCCGACCTCGCCGGACTTGAACCCGCGACCCCCACGACGCTTCTGGTCTCCACCGTCACCGGCCAACAGGTAACGGAACAGTCCAGTGATGCTGACTACTGGTGGCGCAACGTGCGCGACCCCGTGCGGTTCAGCGACGCGATAGAGACACTGATCGGGTCCGGGGTGCATCTGTTCGTCGAGATCGGGCCGCGGCCCGTGCTGCAATCCTATCTGCGCGAGGCGGTGACGCGCAGCGCCCTGCCAGGCCGGGTGCTCGGCACGCTGACGCAAAGCCAGGCCGAAACCGACCCGTTCGCGGCGATCGCGGCGCGCTGCTATGTCGCCGGCAGCACCCTTGCCGGCGCGCCGGTCTTCAAAGGTCCGGCAACACCGCGCGGTTTGCCGCTCTATCCCTGGCAGCGTGAGCGCTTTTGGCACGAGCGGACCCCCGACGCGCACGAGATCATCGCGCCGCCGCACGATCATCCGCTGCTGGGCTATCGCCAGACAGCAGCACCGGGAGCCTGGTTCAGCCATCTCTCGACGGCGACCGATCCCTGGCTCCAGGACCATGTCGTCGATGGCGCCGCGGTGATGCCGGCAGCGGCGATGATCGAGATGGCCCTGGCCGCCGGCCGTGCGCTGCATCCGGACGCCGCCAGCCTCGAACTGCGTGACCTCGAGATCATCCGCACCCTGCCGCTGGAGGCAAGTGCCGCACGGCAAGTGACCGTGCGGATCGGCCCCGGCGGCGACGGATTCACCATCGCCAGCCGGCCACGACTGTGCGGCGACGCGCCCACCGCGCACGCCACCGGCCAGGTGTTGCGCGGCACCGACACGCAGACGGTGTTCGACGCGCCCGCCTGGACTGGAGACGTCACCGAGATCGGAGCGGCAGCGATTTACCATGCCGCCACGGCAATGCGTCTGACGTATGGCCCGGCCTTCCGCACCGTCCGCCTTGTGCTGGCATCGGGTTCGGCACAGGCCGTGGTGGAGCTGGACGATGGCGGCGCCGACCGGGTGGCAGAGGGCTACCTCATCGATCCCGCGCTAGTCGATGGGGCGTTGCAGGGGCTGATCGGGCTTGCCAGCACCCAGACATTTGGGCTGGAGCGGGCCGCCATGCTGCCCTGGCGGTTCGGGCGGGTGCGGTTACTGCGCACCGATGGCGCCCGGCCGGTAAGGGCAAAGCTGCATCTGCGTCGGCGCGGCGTGCGCGCGTTGCTGGCCGACATCGCGCTGCTCGATGCTGACGGCGCGGTGGTGATGGAATTGCTTGATTGCTGGTTTGCCGTCGTCAATCTCGGCACCACACCCGACCCTGCCGAACGGATGGTTTGGACGGCGCTAGTCCCGAGCCGGACGCAGTTGGCCGGGAGTGGCGTAGACCTGCTGAATCCGGTGATGGATGCCATAGCGCCCGCCGAGGTGGTGCCAAATAGTGTGATGCTGGCCGATGGCATGTTGGCGCTGGCCGCACGCGCCGCCACAGAGGCGCTGCTGCCGGCCGACGAGCAGGTGCTGGCGCCGGGCTCAAACCGGCTGCTGGCCGACATGCTGCGCTGGCTGGAACAGGATGGGATGGCTTGTCGGGAAGGTGCCTTCTGGCGGATCGCCACGGCAACGGATCTGCCGGCCTGGCCGAATGTCTGGCAGAGCCTGCTGTTCGACGTGCCGGCCGCCGCGGCGGACACCGCCCTGGCCGGCGTAATGGCACGCGCGTTGGGTGCGATCATCACTGGCGGCTGGGACGCGGCTCCGGTCCTCCCGGTGACAATGGTCGATCAAATGTTGTTTGCCTCTCCTACCGGGGCTGGCGCGATCGACGCGCTTCTTTCGGCCGTCGACGCCTGGCTTGACCACTGGCCAGCTAGCCGGCCGCTGCGCGTGGCCGAGATCTGCGTCGGTTGGCCAAGTCTTACGCACCGGCTGCTTGTCTTGCTCGCGCGGCGCGTGCCGACACTGCGTTATGTGGCACTCACCGGCGGTCAGGACGCACTGGCTGCCGTCGCCGGGACCTTGGGTGGTTGGCCTGGCGTGACCGGCAGGGTCCGGGAACGCGCCGGTGACGACGAGGTTTTCGACCTCGTGCTGGGCCTCTATCCTTTTACCGCGCCGCGCGCTAACGCGGTAACGCCAGCAGAGGCTGCCGCCCTACTTGCACCTGGTGGTCACCTGCTGGTGATCGAGCCCACGCCCAGCCGACTCTGGAATCTGGTGTTCGGCGCCGAGCAGTCGCTCGCCGGGGTGGAGCCAAGCGCACCCGAGACGTGGCAGGCTGACCTGGAAGCCGCCGGCTCCGGCCGCACACGCAGCATCGTGCTGGCCGGCGGGCAGCTTTGGCAGGCGGCACTGATCGGCGCCTGGAGAGACCAAGAGTCGGTCGCGGCAACCCCGGCCACCCGGTCCAACTGGACGGTATTCGCCGCCGCCGGCGACGCGGTGGCACGAGCGCTAGCTGGCATGGCCTGTGACCGAGCAATCCATGATCTTGCGGCTTTGTGCGATCCGTCCGCGCTGTCGGCCCTCCGAGGGCAGTTGGCAGGCCGCGACGTCGTGATTCTGTTCCCGGAGGAGGACCTCCGGAGCGACGCAGTGTCAGATGTAGGGACCTTGGCCGCACGCCTGGCGATGCTGACCTCCTGTCTACCGGCTCTCGGGGGCAGCGGCCAGACGCGAATCTGGCTGGTGACACGCGATCCCGGCGCCGGCGCGGCGACCGGCGCCGCTTTGCTCGGCCTGCTGCGCACGCTGGCCAACGAAATGCCGGAGTTGGAATGCTGCCTGCTGCGCCTTGACCCCGCGCTGTCAGACGAGGCTGCTTCACGGCTTATCGCCGCCGAGATGACCACACACGATGCCGAGCGCGAGGTCGTTTGGACACCGGCCGGCCGCTTCGTCCGCCGCCTGCGCGGCGGATCGCCGCCGTCCGATCAGGACGTAGCCGGCGCGACCCGGCTCGCGGTGGGTCGGCCGGGGCTGCTCGGCTCGCTACGCTGGGAAGCCTTCATGCCACGTGTGCCGGGGCCGAACGAGGTCGCTATCGCTGTGCAGGTGGCCGGGCTCAACTTCCGCGACCTCATGTGGGCGCAAGGCGTCCTGCCGGAGGAGGCGCTGATGGGCGGCTTCAGCGGCGCCTCACTTGGGCTGGAATGCGCCGGCGTGGTGACCGCAGTCGGCCCAGGCGTGGATGACCTAATGCCAGGTATGCGGGTAATCGCGGTGGCGCCAGCGGCGCTGGCCAGCGAGGTTGTCACCCTCCGGCGTGCCGTGATCCCGATGCCTGACAACATGAATATGGCCGAGGGTGCGACGATTCCGGTGGCATTCATGACCGCTGTCTATGCGCTAGGACACCTCGCCAACTTGGCACCAGGTGAGCGGGTGCTGATCCATGGCGGACTCGGCAGTCTCGGCCTTGCCGCCATCCAATATGCGCTGCACCGCGACGCTGTGGTTTATGCCACCGCCGGCTCGGTGCTTCGGCGCGACCTGCTGGAACTACTCGGCGTCGCCGGCGTGTTCGACAGTCGCCATGCCCGCTTCGCAGACGATGTCATGGCGGCCACCGGTGGCGAGGGCGTGGATGTCGTGCTGAACTCGCTGAGCGGCGAACTCATGGAGAGCGGACTGCGCGTGCTGCGCCCGTTCGGCCGCTTCATCGAAGTCGGCAAGCGCGACCTGTACGGTAATACTCGGCTCGGCCTGCGCTCGCTGCGCCACAACATCGCCTATTTCGCGGTCGATGCCGACGAACTGGCGGCGCAGCGACCGGCGCTCGCCGCGGCGGTGTTCGCCGAGATCACGTCGCTGCTCTCCGAGGGCCGATTGCGGCCGCTGCCGTATCGCGTCTATGGATCCGAGGACGTGGTTGACGCGTTCCGCCAGTTGCAAGGCTCCGGGCACCTCGGCAAGATATTGCTCACGCCGCGCCACGCCGGAGTGGGCCGCACGGCGGTGCAGGGCACGCCGATCGTTGCAGCGCCACCGACGGCGTTCACCGTGCGCGCGGACCGCACCTATGTGCTCTCTGGTGCGGTTGGCGGGTTCGGGCTGGAGGCGGCGCTGTTCCTGGCCCGGCACGGCGCCCGCCATATCGCCCTGCTCGGGCGGCGCGGTCAGGGAACGCCGGGTGCCGAGGCGGCGCTGGGGCGGTTGCGCGAGCTGGGGGTGGAAGCTCGAATCTTCGCCTGCGATGTAGCCGACGCGGAGGCGCTGAGCACAAGCTTGATCCGCATCCGCGCCGAGATGCCGCCGATCGCCGGGGTGATCCATGCTGCCATGGTCCTGGACGATGCCTGGGCCAAGGACCTCGACGCCAGCCGATTCGCCGATGTGCTGCGCCCAAAACTTGGCGGCGCCGAGGCGCTTGACCGGCTAACCCGGGCCGACCCGCTGGAATTGTTTGTGCTGTTCTCTTCGATCACCACAGTGCTCGGCAATCCCGGCCAGGCCAACTACGTCGCCGCCAATGCCGCCATGGAAGCGGTCGCGGAACGCCGCCGCGCCGAAGGGCTGCCAGCCCTGGCGGTGATCTGGGGGCCGATCGGGGATGCCGGTTATCTGACCCGCGCCGCACGGGTCAGCGAGGCGCTGGAGCGGTTGCTCGGCAATGCGCATATTTCCGCCGTCGCGGCGCTGGAGGCGCTGCCGGCGCTGCTTGCCAGCGGTGTCGCCGTCTGCGGCCTGGCCGACCTGCAATGGAGCGCTCTGGCCCGCCAGATGCCTGGGCTGCGCGCGCCGCTGCTGGCGGAAACGCCGTCGGATGGTCGAGCGGAGATCTCCGGCGGGGCGATGCGGCTGATGTTGGCGGGCCTGTCGCCTGAGGAGGCGGCCTCTACCGTGCTGCTTGTGCTGGTGAACGAAATCTCCGCCATCCTGAGAATCGATCCCGAGCGCGTGGATCCCGACCAGGTGATCGCCGAGCTGGGCATGGACTCGCTCACCTCGGTCGAGTTACGGCTCGCGCTGGAGGCGCGGCTGGACATGGAGATCCCGATCTCCACCCTGTCCAGTGGCGGAACGCTGCGGGCCATGTCCGCCAGTATCGCGCGCATGTCGGCGGCCCCCGCGCCGGCGGACGAGGTGGTCAGCCGCATCCTGCAGTTCGAAGCGCCCGACAACGAACCATTGCTCGAGGCCGGACATTGAGCCGGCGCGCATCGCTGTTCGGCTTGGGCGCTGCGGCCAAGTCGCAGATGCTTTCGCGGCTTGTCGGCCAGCGCCAGGCCACCCCCGCGCCACCGGCCGTGGCCCGCTCGCGCCTGGTGCTCGGCGATGCCGTCGTGCGTGAGGATTTGCGGCTGATCCGCGAAGCCGGCGCGCTGCTGGGCATCGACAGCCCATTCTTCCGCTCGCATGACGGCCTGGCCGGGGCCGAGACCCGGATCGCTGGCCAGGCTCTGCTGAATTTCGCTTCGTACAACTATCTCGGCCTGAACGGGCACCCCGCCGTCGTGGCGGCGGCCAAGGCGGCGATTGACCGCTACGGCACATCGGTTTCGGCCAGCCGCATCGTTTCGGGCGAGCGGCCGGTCCATCGCGCCCTGGAAGTGGCGCTTGCGGAGATTTACGCGGCGGAGGATTGCCTGGCCTTCGTGAGCGGCCACGCCACCAATGTCACCGTGATCGGTCACCTCGTTGCCGCCGGTGATGCCGTGGTGCATGATGCGCTCGCGCATAACAGCATCGTGCAGGGCGCACTGCTGTCCGGCGCGCAACGGCTGTCGTTCCCGCATAACGACCTCGACGCGTTGGACCGCCAGCTCGCCGGGCTGCGCGGGCGGGCGGCGCGCATGTTGGTGGTGGTCGAGGGCCATTACAGCATGGATGGCGACATACTGGACCTTCCGCGGCTGATCGAAATCGTCCGGCGGCACGGGGCGTATCTGATGGTGGACGAGGCCCATTCGCTGGGCGTGCTGGGCGCCAGCGGGGTCGGTATTGCCGAGCATGCCGGCGTCGATCCGCGCGAGGTGGATATCTGGATGGGCACGCTGAGCAAGACGCTGTCCGGCTGCGGCGGCTACATCGCAGCGAGCCACGAAATTATCGAGTATCTGCGCTGCTCGGTGCCCGGCTTCGTTTATTCGGTGGGTCTGTCGCCGCCGCTGGCGGCCGCGTCCTTAGCGGCGCTTGGCGTCCTGCGCGCCGAGCCCGAGCGGGTGGCGCGGCTGAACGCCAACGGCCAGGCCTTCCTGGCGGCGGCGAAGGCTGTGGGCCTGAACACCGGCACGGCGATCGGCTCAGCGATCGTGCCGGTCATCGTCGGCAGCTCGATCGGTGCCTCGCGCGCGGCCGATTTGCTGTTCCGGCGGGGTGTCAATGTGCAGCCGATCCTGTATCCGGCGGTACCGGAGCGTGCGGCGCGGCTGCGCTTTTTTCTCTCATCGCTGCACACGCAGGCACAGATCGAACGGGCGGTGAGCGAGACGGCGGCGGCGGTGCGGGAGGCGAAGGCAGAGAAAGTGCCGCTTGCGGTTCTGGCGCGCGCGTTGGGGCAGAAGTGAGAGATACGGCGGAGGGCTGTTTAATGTTAACAATTCCTCCTGATCGCGGCGTTAATCAGCGTGTTCGAAGAGTGGCGTCAGCGGCATACTCGGCATCGGAGCCTCACTATAGATTAGGACAAAACACACCGAGGGAACCTATTTTTGTCCGACCTCTCGCAGCTCATCATATAAAGATGACAGCTTTGAACAATCCTGGCAGCTTGTCAAACTTGGCCAAAAATAGAAGGGCTTTGGAATTTTACGTCCTTCAATGGTTGTTAAACTTAAATTCTGATCGTAGACTAATAAAGAGTAGTTATTGTTACGTTAGCGTCAAGCTGTGTGCCGTGCTGGCGTGGGCTAAACAGTTCTAATCGACAGATAGAACATCCCGACCACCCTAGAATGAGAGGCAGGCTATGTTAGAAGAGACACTAAAATTGCCCACCGGTCTCGAGCGCGGCGCGTGGCGCGCTTTCTTTGAGGCGTACTTCATGAAGTCCGACGCGCCTGATTACTACCGCACTCATATCAACCGTTTTGTTGAGACGTTGCGTTTTCTGCCGCATTCAACTAAGGATGGCGCGCGCGCGTTGGAGCTGGGTTATACTGACGTCTTCCAGGAACTCCTGCGCTCCTTCGCCGGGTACGAGGAGGTGCATGGTACTGATTTCAACACAAAAACTGAGGACAAGTCCTTCTTTCGCACAATTTCCTACCTGAGGGCCGACAACTGGTTCATGATGCATCGGGTAAATCTGGAGGAGGAGGCGCTACCGTTCACAGATGGTTATTTCGACTTCGTTCTAGCCGGCGAGATCATCGAGCATATGGAAGTCGATCCGATGTATCTGATGAGCGAGTTGAACCGCATCATCGCGCCGGGCGGCAAGCTTCTACTATCCACGCCCAACAGCGCCTCGGGCCGAATTGTCTGGAGCATCCTGAACGGTTACCGACCACACTTCTTCATGCAGTACAACCGCGACCGGTCCTTGTACAAGCACAATTTCGAATACGATGTGCATGGGCTCACCGAGCTCGCCCTGGCGGCCGGCTTCCAGCCGGAACTGGTGCAGACCGTGGACTGCTTCGCGCCGCCGGTGCCTGAAGCGCTGTCCATCCTGGAGAAGTTGGGCATGCCCCTAAAGGACCGCGGCGATAATATATTTCTCCTCGCCACCCGCGTCTCTGGCGTAGTGAAGCGCTATCCAGACGGTCTCTACTGCGGTTGATGCTGTAAATGATCCGATTATACACCCCCATCCTCCCAATACGGTCGGGAACAGCGAATTTTGGCTCGCTCGTGGTGAAGGCCATCGCGGCTCATTTTCCGTATCCCGACCGCGTGGAGATCGTTATCGACACGCGCACAATTGAGCCTTTTGTGCCAGGTGGCCGTGTGCCCACACATGTGCACGGCATCATGGTACGCGACTATCGGGAGATACCGGCCATCAGCGCGGCGGACGAACTGCGCTGCTACTTCCTGGCCAACAATCCCTTCCACGCCTTCGTGTACCACACGCTCTCCCTGGCCGGCCGCGCCAGCCAGGGCCATTCCATTGGCCTGGTGCACGAACCCTCCTGCTCAATGCTGTCGGAAGAGTTGGCGAAGGATGGCGCTTATACCTTCGACCAGGTGCAGTACATGGACGCGCTGGAAATTCAGTACGGCAGGAAGGCGCAGAAATTCTTTGATGATAAGCGTGCCGGTAATTTGCCTGCGGGGTTTGACTACAGCACGATCGGCTTTGCCAGCTACGCATTGCAGTGCACCGAGGTGTGGTGTCAAAGCAGCTACTCCATGCTTAAGCTGCTGTTGGAAACCAGAGTCACGGAGGAGCATTTACCGGTATTGCAGTTGACCTCGCATCCACTGTACCACGAGGATAGCGAGTCTAGGATTTTACCCTCCGAAATCATAAAGTCCAAGACACCGGATGTGTTCCGCGTAGGTGCTTTCGGCTGGATGTCCGACAGCAAGCGTATCCTTCAGTTGATTCGCGCCTTCGGGCTTTTCCTGGACCGGCTTACTCCGGAGCAGGGCCGGCATGTAGAATTGGTGCTCGTTGGCAAGCTACCGCCGGCCGATGATCTGGACGTCGCGGGCGAGATCCGCAAGTTGGACCTTCAAGACAACGTCGAGTTGTTCGACTTCGTGAGCGATGCGATTTTCGCGCGTCTCGTGCGGACATGCGACATTATATCGAACCTGCGCTTCCCCTCCTGCGGGGAAACTAGCGGCACACTGGCGCATGGCCATGAATCGGGCGCGCGAGTCATAGTCTCCTCTTACCAAGCCTTCGCCAGTGAAATAAGTGATTTCCGCGTGCCTATCATCTTGGGCTTCGAGGAGATCGCCGTTTCGAATATCCTCGCACGTGCCTATGCCGAATGGGCGACGGCGCACCGCGTCAGCGCCGCCTCCTCGCAGTATGAAAGAAAAATCAGCTTGACCGAACCGGTTGCGACCGACAAATATTTGCTTTACCGCTGCTTTGAACATATGCTTAAGTACTACTGATCAACATCGGAATATGTTACCGTGCAGCAATGGACACCGGACACCAACCAGCAGGAGATCATGGACAGGCTGGATGCGCTCTCGCGGGAGGTGGGGGAGTTGAAGGTCGCGGTGGCGGACGGCAATGCGCGATATGCCGCCACTACCATGTATTATGAACAGCGCGTAGACCTTATCTACCAGCGGGTGGTGCATGAGTTGCGCGCCATGTTGGGCATTGGCAAAATCGACGTCATCACCAACTATGAAGTCGATGCAGTGCTGGGACGCTATTTCTTGGGCGCCTTTCAGGGCAATGTTTCGGTCCCAGCCGATTTGCGTGAAGCAGTTCTGTCCGAGCTGCGCCCGGGCCTCCTGGGCGCCCCGCTCACGCTGCGCGGCTTCCGCATCAACCGACGACGCGGGCGTGAACGTGGCGATGGCATTGAAATGTACGGCAACGAGCGCGGGATTGTGGTGTTTGGGCCATACAAGCATGTGAAAGCTGGGCGCTACACCATCTCGGCCCACATCACTATTGAGGGTAAGCCGCAGCCCAACGCGCTATCGGACGCTAATTTCGCACTGGATATCGTCTGTTCGCGCCGGCAGGAGGTGGTAGCGGCGCAGATCGATCCGCCCATAGGCGATACCGTGCACATCGGCCTGGAGCTCGACTGGCCAGGCGGTGCGCTGGAACTGCGCGTCCATAATAATGCAGATCGACCTGCGCTGCTGACCGCCTACGAGATCAAGCTTGAGCTGGTCTGACCTGGGCCGCAGTGTTGATTGCAACGGCCGTGACACCTTTGTCCAAGCTATGGATTGCGGATTGTCGCCGGACGCTATCTCGCGGCTTGTGATGGCACGCCTCGAATATACAACCTTCCGGGACACTCCCTCCCCGGACCACTTGAACCCGGGTTCCGTTCGGACGGTATGCTTTCCAAACAAAGGGCGGCTGTCTGAAATGGGTCATCCCTGTGCAAATGATTCTGTCTAATGACCAAAAATATCGCATCCAGATATCGTTTTTGGGACTGCTGGAAATGTGATATCTGGTGAAGGTAACAAGTATGCCCGGTTGTGAGTCCCCCGCTGTCGCGGGTATATAGAGTATGTTGTTGCCATTCCTTCGTATCCACATCGTTAATATACAAGCGCTCATCATACGAGACATCATGCTCCGGTTCGGGCGTGGCAATTTCGGCTTCGTCTGGACTGTTCTGGAGCCGATGATCCTTACCATCGGCGTGGTAGGCCTATGGTCCTTGCTCCGTCAACCAGTGATTCACGGCATGCCGGTTATCGGCTTCGTGCTGACGGGCTACATGCCGCTGACTTTGTGGCGGCACATGAGCAATCCGCTCGTCAGGCTGATTGGGAACAACGTCGGGCTGCTTTACCACGCGCCACTCAGCCATCTCGATATCGTTGTGGCGCGGCTCGTCCTGGAGTTTCTTTCGACAACAGCAGCGCTTGCTGTGATCTACCTGATTTTGTTGGTAATCGGTATGACAGAACCCTTACAGAATTGGGGGATATTGCTTGCCGCATGGCTGTTCACAGCTTGGTTTCATGCCGGTGTGGGGTTGTTAATAGCCGCGGCAACGGAAGTCTATGAGACGACTGAGAAATTTATCCAGCCCCTCCAATATCTCGCCCTACCCCTCTCGGGCGTGTTCTTCATGGTCGACTGGCTGCCCAGCGATTTCCAGCGGCTCATTCTCTGGAATCCAAGCGTTCACTGCTTCGAGATGTTCCGTGCGGGCTATTTCGGCGAAGCCGTCGTGACGCATTACGACCCCCTATATCTGGCGCTGTGGTCAGCTTCGCTTACAGTGCTTGGTGTCGCGGCAATCCTCGCGGCGCGCGATCACGTGCACACTTGACCCGCCGGCACGAACCTTCACGCGGGGAGGATGGTGGTTCGGCCTGGGCAGCGATCAGTCCGACACGCCCGAATGTTCCCGCATGCCGGTCAGCGCGAGCCAGCATAAAGCCACCCCCAGCAGGTTAAATCCAAGCACCGTGAACACCATCTGCCACCGCCGCGGCATCATCGGGTAGTCTGCGATGCCAGGCTCCACCACGCGTTCGAGGAACAGTTGCTGCCGGCGCGCCTCTATGCGGGCCTGTTCCAGCGACGTCACGGCCTGGGACAGCGCACGGATCGAGAATTCTCGCTCCAGGTTCAGTTTCTCGTACTCGGCGATCTTGTCCGCCAGGCCGTCTGAGGCGCTGCCGACACGGCTGCGCTCGGTGATGATCTGTTGCTCCAGGGCTTCTACCCGGCGCTGCAACGAAGGCAGGTTCGGGCTGGTGGGGGAACTCACCCGGGTTTCGGCGATGTTGGCGCGGGCATTGGCCAGCTCGGCCGACAGTTTACCGATCACCTCCAGCACGATCGCCGAGTTCTTCACGGGGTCGAGCAGCAGCTCACGGTTCCGAAAGGCGGTGATCGCCTGCTGGTTGGCGATCCGCCGGTCCTCTGTCCGCGTCACTTCAGTCGCGGCGATACGCACGGCGTCGACCTGGATGCGTTCGTTCAGCTTGTTCACCAGGTCTTCGCCAAGGTCGAGCAGCGTGGCTGCCACCGCACGCGCGTCGGTTGCCTGGAACGCGTGGACCCGCAGCGTGGTCAGCCCGGTGCTGTTACTGACCACCACGGTCAACATGCGCTGAAAGTAGCGATACAGCTGCTCCTCGGATTCGCCGTACAGGAACGACGGGAAGCGGGCGAGGACATCGGCGTCGGTTCGGCCATAGATCGTCCGCAGATCGACCCTGGCCGACAGCGCACGCAGCGCGTCGCGCGAGGTTAAAAAATCGTGAACCGCCCAGGCATCGTCCTGCGAGCGGGAAATGCCGACCATCTGCAATAGCGCACCCAGCCCGCCAATGGCCCCGCCGGGCTTGCTGGCAGTGCGGATGACGAAACGGGCCTCGGACACATATTGGTCGGCGGCGACTGCTCCGTAATAGACCGCCGCGAATAGGCTGGGCGACAGCACCAGCGCGACCCTCGCCAGCCGCCACAGCGGCGCCAGGTGGGCAGGCCGCCATGCCGCCGGGCCTACCCGAAGCCGGTCGGTTTCGCCCGCAGCATCGCCACCGAAAACCCACGAAATACGCATCCAAACACTCCGATCGCCGCGCCAAGAGCATGGCGACAGCCTTCACTGGTTTTACAAAACTCTGCTATCATACCCTCCAACGTACAACAAAGAAGCGCGCGATCCTCGCCATGGCACCCCCTAACGGTCCCGACAACTGGGCGGACCTCGTTCAGCTAACGAGCGGTTCGCAATCCATTCCTGCCGCAATGCAGCGGGAGCACGAAGCTGCGTGTCCGCGCAACTGGCGCAGGTTGGCCTGTCTATTCCTCCTTGTGATTCTGCCGACCATCCTGGCCGGGGTTTATTTTGGTCTGGTCGCCTCGGACCGCTATGTCGCCGAGGCGAAGTTCATCGTGCGCAAGCCGGCCTCGATCGGTGCCGCGGCATTCATGCCGGTCTCGCCCGAGCAGACGCTGCAAAGCGGCGATGAGGATGCCTATGCGGTGCGCGACTTCATGCTGTCGCGCGACGGCATGCAGGCGATGCTCGACCATGGGGGCCTGCGCGCGGCGGTCGCCCGCAGCGGGCCAGATCCGCTCTGGCGCTTTCCCGGTCCGCTTACCGGCAATACCAACGAGCACTTGTATCGATATTATCTGGACCTCGTCACCGTCACGCATGAGACCACCACCGGCGTCAGCACGCTGCGGGTGCAAGCCTTCGACCCCGGCGATGCACGCCGCCTCGCCGCCAGCCTGATCGAGGCGGGCGAAGGTCTACTGAACCAGTTGCAGGCGCGTGCCCGCCAGGACGCGGTCCGGGTGGCCACCGGCGAGCTTGAACGGGCGCGCGGGCTGGCCTCCGAGGCGCAGCAAGTATTGACTGAGTTCCGCGCGCGCGAATCAGTGGTCGACCCCACCCTGCTGGCGCAGAGCGTGCTCAGCACCATTACCGTGCTGTCGCTGCAGGTCGTCGAGGCTGACATCCAGCTCAGTCTGTTGCAGCACGCATCGGCCAACAGCCCGCAAATCCCGCCGCTGCGCTCGCGCGTGGCAGCCTTGCGGGCGCAGATCAACCACGAGCGCGGCACCCTCGCCGGCACCGATGCATCGTTCGCGCCCAAGATCGCCGAGTACGAACGCCTCGTGCTGCTGCGCGACTTCGCGGTGCGCAACTTCATCGCCTCGCTGACCGCGCTGGAGACCGCTCGGCTCGATGTGCTGCGTCAGCGGGTCTATCTCGAACGCGTGGTACAGCCGCGCGCCGCCGACCAGGCCGCCTACCCTTACCGGGTGTTTTCCGTTCTCATCGTGTTCGGCGTCGGGCTGCTCGTCTACCGGCTGTTCCGCCCGGTGGCGCCGACGGGGCCGACCATACGCACCCAGTTCCAGTGAGCGCCACTCTCGCTTTGCCGCACCATTCCGACAGCGCTGCGGCGAGGCCGGCAGGCAAGGATCCCGAGCGCGCCATTATTGCCGAGAACCTGGTCAAGGAATTCGTTACCGAAGCCGGCGTCCGCCGCGTGTTGAACGGCATCAGCTTCCGCGTCGACCCCGGCGAGCGCATGGCGGTGCTGGGCCGCAACGGTGCCGGCAAGTCGACGTTGATCAAGGTGCTCGCCGGGCTGCAACGTCCGACCAGCGGGCGGATTCACCGTGGCCTGTTCATGTCGTGGCCGTTGGCCCTGGGCGGCGGGTTCGAAGGGGCAATGACCGGTTACGACAATATCCGCTTCATCGCGCGCATCTACAACGTGCCGTTCCGTCAAACCTACGATTACGTTGCCGACTTCACCGAGCTCGGCCGCGACCTGCAGGTTCCCGTGCGATTCTATTCTGATGGTATGCGCATGCGCCTGGCCTTCGCCCTGTCGCTGGCGATTGACTTTGAATGCCTGCTGATCGACGAAGTGCTGCTGGTCGGCGATCGGCGTTTCCAGGAGAAGTGCCATCGCGAGATCTTCGAGAACCGCAAGCATTGCGGTATGATTCTGGCCGTACATGGGCTCGACGTCGTCGAGGAGTATTGCAGCCAGGCGCTGGTGCTGAAGGATGGACGTGGCCGCGTGTTCACTGACGTGAAGCTGGCTACGCGGGTCTACGCGACGCTCTGACCCGCGCTGGCTTGCAACATCGCTACGCGCGCGGGATCAGCAAGATGTGATCGACGCCAATTTCGCCGTCGATCGCGCCGATCTCGGTGATTACGCGGATTTCGTTCGGCACATGGGCGGAGCGCACTTCCACCGGGAACGAGGCAGCGAACACGCCGGCTGCACTAAGCTTAAAGCGACCCTGTCCTAGTAATACGTCGCTGTGTAGCTCGACCGCGAAAGGGGTGCCGACCGCCGCCGGCGAGAAGGCCAGCGTTACCCTCACCGTCCAACCGCCCGGCGGCAGATGGTAATACGGCCCGTAGGCCAGCACGCGCGCGGGGCCGGTGAGGTCGACAATGCGCGGCAGTTTTTCGCCCGGGTGGTCGCCCCAGAACAGGCAGGCGCGCGACCAGGTCACCGCCTGTCGTATCCCGGTTGTGGCGGCGGCGAACAGTGGTCCGACCACTTCTTGGGCCAGCGTCTGGATCTCAGCCGCGCGGCCGGACACGTCGGGCGCAGGGGCGACAAGAGACGCCGCGACGTCCGCAAGAGATGAAGCGGTGTCCCATCCGTTGATAGGGGCAGCAGGCGCCGTGCCGGCGGCGATTCCCATGCAGCCCAGGATCGCAGTCGTGGCTTCGCCGATAATCATATCGGGCCGCAGCCGGATCGTCTTCCAGTCTGCCCACGCGGCGAGCGGTGCGGCGGCGGCGCTCAGCGCCCGTGCCGCCTCCTGCGGCGTGTGGCCGGAACCAACCAGCGCGACCAGACAGGATACGGGATCGCCGATCACGACCACGGCACACAGATCGCCGTTGCAGTCTGCATCGGCTACGGCCACATCCTCCACAACCGGGTCATGATGGCGAAGCGTCGGAGCAGGGTGGCCAGCGGTTGCTGCGACCGCGATGATCAATTTTTCGGCAAACCCCAGCAGTGGCCCGGGGGGGCCGGTCAGCAGCAATTCCATCGCTCACCCCGGCAGCGACGGACAGGACGTCGGATCGTGTCTGGCATCGCGCGCGCTATCTTACACCGCTCTTGATGGTCGCCCCGGTGACCGCTGGGGCGACCAGGAGGTTGATCAGGGTGAGTACCTTCTGGACGTCGGATAGCGGCGCATTGGATACATAAAGGATGTCTTTGTTGCGCATGGCGAAGCGGCGGGCCAGGAACAGAGCATTGGGATCACGCAGCTTCAGGTGGTACACCACCGGCGTCGGGCCCATTGGCACGCTGGCCAAGCGCAGATCGGATAGTGCGCGCGTTACCGTCTCGGGCTCGAAGCGGATGACGAATACGCCGTCGGGGTCGCCGCGATCGTCCAGCACGCCGCCGACCTTGCCAAGGGCCTCATCCAGCGACAGGGTCGGCGTCTCGAACGGCACCACGGCATTGCGCCCGGTAGCGCCCGACGCGGTGAAGGTCTGCGGGTCCAGCACCAAGGTCACCACATCAGCGGCCTGCATGAAGACATTTTCGGACGGCTCATCCAGCACCGCCTGCAACGGCACGCGCACTACACGGTTCTCGCGCGCCAACACTACCGCGATGTCGTAGGCTGCACCGCGCGCGCCGCCAGCTTCGGCGAGCACATCCAACAGCCTGTCGCCACCGACGCTGAGCGGCACACGGCGGGCGGATTGCACCGCACCCATCACGGTCACGGTGTTGCTGACATTGCGGGTGACGGTGACCAGCACCTGCGGGTCGATTGCCTTGCCGGCCAGACGGCCGACGATCACCGCCTCAACCTCCGGCGGCGTGCGGCCGGCAACCGGGACGCGTCCAGCAAACGGCACTGTAATGGAAAGATCACGCGCGACCACCTGGTCGGGGATGGTGGCCGAACGCGAGCCCGGGCTCATTCGATCCACGACAGGGGCCGAGAACAGGCCGCCGGGCCCCGCCTCCCACAAGGTGATCTGCACTGAATCGCCAACGCCGATGCGTTGCTGGCGCGGTGGCCGGTAGTCGCCAAAGGCGCCGACGAAGGATGGCGACTTGATTTGCGCCAGCGTATCGACAACAGTTGGTGCGATTTCGACCGTCAAAAATGGCCTCACCGGCCCATCCGTGTCAGCGACAAGATCGGACCGGAACGGCCCCGAGCGCGGCAGATAGGAACAGGCACCGACGGCAAAAATACACAGGCCGAGAGCAAGAAACTGATATTTAAAAGCCATGTTTCTTCAATTCAGATGCCGAGCGGTGATCGGCCATCGAGAGATAGCCAAAGCCTCTCTTCCGCGCGCGCGACTCGCAATGGGGGATAGCTTGACGACGCAGCCAACGCGAGTCAGGACGAGGTGCGGTATTTGCCGGGCCATTGCTGCTTATAACGGCGCAATTGACACTGGTCGCATGCGAGATCAATCTTGGCTGCTCCGGCAACATGGATCATGACATGATAAGAGGTGAAAATCTGCCGCATGTCTACCCTGCCGCCCTGTCGTCAGCAGACCTCGCAACTGCCGATCGTACCACGGCGGAACAAGAAATTCGCAAAAGAGTGCAAACCCTCTACCTTGGCAACGGTATTATGTTGGCGCGCGTGCTGGGCCGGCACAAGATATTTTTGCATACCAGCGATCGCGGCTTCGCCTGCCATGCGGCAATGGACGGGTTCTGGGAGATCTGGGTGAGCCAGTTCTTCGCGCGCCTGCTGAAGCCTGGCATGGTAGCGGTCGATGTCGGCGCAAATTACGGTTATTATACGCTATTGTTTGGGGAAGCGGTGACCGGCAGCGGCCGGGTGCTCGCCGTGGAGCCCAACCCGCGCGCCGTGAGACTGTTGCGCGAGACGGTGCTGCTAAATGGCATCGCCGGCCATACCAGCGTGGTGGAGGCTGCACTCGGTCCGCCGGGCCAGTCAGAAAGTCGTCTGTTCGTGCCGTCCAGCGAGCCGAAGAACGCGTTGCTAGTTGACGATGACAGCCAATGCGGCGGCGAGACCGTGGCGGTAGCGGTCACCACGCTCGACGTGCTCACCGCTGATTTCGCATGCGTGGATCTCGTGAAGATCGATGCGGAAGGTGCGGAGATCGAAATAATTGCTGGAATGCAGGAATTAATTCGGCGACATCGACCAGATCTGGTGCTGGAATTCAATGCCGCCCGCTACGCCGATGCGCGTGGGTTCCTCGAAGGGCTTCTGGCGCTGTATGGGCAGGTCTTCGTCATCGGGTTCAACGGCACCGCTGAACCTGTCGATCCGGAGACGATTCTTTCGACCCAGGTCGGCGAGGACTGGATGCTGTATTTCCCGCACGACGGCACCAGAGCCTAGCCGGATTGGCCCAGTCAATCCTGTTCGACAAGCACGACCTCGCTTCGCGCATGGGGACGGGGATTGCCACTTATGCGCGCTCGCTCGCGGTCGCCGCCCGTGCCGCCGGTTACGGCGCCGATGCGCTGGTCAGCGGCACCGTGAAGTTCGATCCGCGGAACCCTGTGCTGTCGGAAGTGCGGTTGTTTGACGTGCCGCGCAAATCGTCGCCGCTGGTCAGGAACATGCCAGCGATCCTGCAGGGCATATTCCGCGCGCCGTTCGGCCTGCGCCCGGACCTGCTGACGCGCACTGGTACGGTGCTGGAACCCCAATCAGCCGCCGTCGCCTTCGACCGCACCTGGATCGGCCGCCATCTGTTCGTGGCCGCGCAGGCTCATTACCGGGTCTATAGCAGACGCGCGCGGGTAAGCCTCGCGGCGCCGCCCGCCCTGTTCCATGCCACACAGCCGCTGCCGCTGCTGGTCAAGGGTTGCCCTAACATCGTGACTATCCACGACCTGGTGCCGCTGCGCCTGCCGTACCTCACGCTCGACAACAAGCGCTACATCTTCAAGCTGCTGTCGGAACTGACCCGCAGCGCCGACCATATCGTTACAGTATCCGAGTATTCACGGCGCGATATCATGCAATTCTTTGGCGTGCCAGAATCGCGCATCACCAACACCTGGCAGGCATCCTCGCTGCCTGCGAAGCTGTTGGCCCAACCTGCCGACGAAGCCGCGCGCGATGTTGCCAACCTGTTTGAACTTGACCCTGGCGGCTATTTCTTGTTCCTCGGCGCCCTCGAACCGAAAAAAAACGTGCTGCGGCTGATTGATGCCTACGCCACCTCCGGCTCGACCCGCCCGCTGGTAATCGCCGGCGGCGCGGGCTGGCAGAACGAGGCCGAGCTCGAACGCATTAGGGATGCCCGCTTCGCCAGCTACCGGCTGAGCCGCAGCACGATCGCGCCCTACAAACAGGTGCGCCGCATCTCCTATCTACCGCTGGAACAGCTGGTTTCGCTTATCCGCGGCGCGCGGGCGCTGCTGTTCCCCTCGATCTACGAGGGTTTCGGCCTGCCGGTGCTGGAGGCGATGATGCTCGGCACGCCGGTGATGACATCCAACGTCACCTCGTTGCCCGAGGTGGCCGGCGGGGCAGCTTTATGCGTCGATCCCTACGACGTCACCGCCATGGCGCAGGCGATTCGCGCACTCGACGCCGATGACAATTTGTGCGCTGAGCTGGCCCAGAAAGGCTTGGCTCGGGCCGAGTTCTTCTCGATGGAGCGCTATACGAGGCGACTTAGTGACCTCTACAGCGGCGTCCTGGGCGCCGCTACGCGCTGAAGTCGGTGCCGAATTCGATCGCCATATACCACTGCTCGGCCAGGCGCCGCACGATCGGATCCAGCTGTGCGTCGAGCCGCACAACCGCCTCCAGCAACGCTGCGGCATCGCGGCGGTCCGCGGTGACATGGATTTCCGGCAGCGCATGCACCACGAAGCGCACGCCCGGCTGCCGCTCGGCATAGATCGGCAGGATGCGGGCGCCGGTCGTGCTGGCCAGCCGCACCATTTTGCCGAGATTGCCGTCGGCTGTCGGCACGCGGCTGAGGAACGGCGCGAACACACGGCCCGCATACGCTTCGTCGGCGGCGAGCCACAATACGCCGCCCGGTCGCCGCAGCCGCTCGGCGGCCTCGCGCCAAACATGGCGATTCATTTCGATGAGCTCCGCCGGCAAATGCCTACGGCGGCGGCGGGCGATGAAGGCGTGCGCGCGGTTAGCAGGCCGCATGACCACGGCGGTTATGCGGCCCGGCCAGAGCCGCGCCATCTGCTCACCCAGCACCTCCCAGTTGCCCAGATGCAGGAAACACAGGATCAGCGGGCGCGTATCCGCGGCGATCTCGCGCAGCACGGCGGGGTCGGACTGCGTCACCCGACCTTCCCGTACGATCCGTCGCAGGACAGAGAACTCGGCATAGGTGCGCCCGACATTCTGCCACAGCCGCGTCATCGCGGTTTCCAGTGCGGCGGCATCGGCGAGGTCGGGACGCAGCCGCGCCAGCACCGCGAGACTGCGCGCTGCGGCCACCGGATGGCCGCGCCGGCCGATCGACGACCCGAGGCGCGCGCCGATATCCGAGCAGATTTCCGTCGGCAGCGCCCGCATGGCGTAGTGCAGCCCAAGCTCCTTAGCCTCGCTGGCCAGCACCCGCACACGCCGAATACCAAGGTCGCTCATCCGGCTCGCCGCCGTTCCAGCCGCATCGGCAGGCGATCGCCCGGGCGCAGACTGAGGCGGCAGGTGGGCATCACCTCCCAGCCGTCCCGCAGCCGTAGACGGAACTGTTGTGCCAGCGTCGCCAGGCACAGCACCGCCTCGGTCAGGCCGAACGCTGCGCCGGTGCAGATACGTGGCCCGATGCTGAATGGGACATAGGCATAGCGGCTCGGCATACCCGGGGCACCGGGCATGAAGCGGTCGGGCACAAAGCTGTCGGGCTCGGCCCAATAGGTCCGGTGACGGTGCAGCAGCCAGGGCACCAGCATGACCACGGCCCCCGCCGGCACGTCTCGCCCGGCGATCTGGCGCGCCTGTGCGGCCACCCGCGCCTGGATCGGCACCGGCGGAAACAGCCGCAGCGTCTCCTCGATAACCGCCCGGGTAAACCGCAGCCGGGGCAGATCGTTGTAGCCAGCCGGCTGACCACCAAGAACATCGACCTCTTCGTGAAGCCTGTCCTGGGTCTCGGCGTCCTGCGACAGCAGGTACCACGCCCAAGCCAGCGTGTTGGCCGTGGTCTCGTGTCCGGCCATGAACAGTACCGCCGCCTCGTTGCGGATCGCCGCCGGATCGAGGCCACCGCCATCTTCGGCCGCCATGCTGCGCACCAGCGAGGCCTCCTCATCCGCCTGTTCGGCCAGGATGCGTGCCAACAATCCGTCGATTACCGTCTGGATGCGTTTGGCGCTGCGCCGCACCCGCGCGCCGTGCAGCCGCGGGATGAAATCCGGCAGGCCGATCAGCGAGATCAGGTCCATCTGGCCAACATGAGCCTGGAACTCGCTGAAGCCGTCGACCACATCGTGAACTGCCTGGGCGCCCAGCGTGCTGCCGAAAATGGCGCGGCAGATGATGTTAGCCGTCATCGCTGCCATCTCCGCCAGAACGTCAATCTCGCTGCCGGCCTTGACCTCCCAGAGCCTCGCCTGCTCGGCGGCGACCGCGGTCATCACCGGCGTCAGCTCTGGCAGGCGCGAGATATGAGTAAGCGGGGCGATGTGGCGGCGGCGTTCGCGCCACACGTCGCCGTCGCTGATGAACAGCCCGTCGCCTATCAGCGGCTTTAGCGCGTGGCGCTGCTGCGATGACTTGCTGTGGAAGTTAGTTGCATCATCGATGAAGACCTGCTTCACGGTATCGGGGCTGTTGCAGACGAAAATCGATCGCCTAAACAGCGTGTGGCCAAAAAACTCAAGGCTGAAGGTGTCGATTGGCCAGATAGCAACGAGATTCTTCCGCGCCAGACTCAGCAACCGTAGCGGCGGCAAGGCCTTCGGCGGACGCGGCGGAAAGGGGGGCACAAAATGCATGGTCTCCACGTGGATAACCGATTGCGTCGCCTGGAGCAATTGCCTGGCGCCGAGGTCGGAACACAGCCAATTCTGTCATCTGACATCGGTCTCGAGCGCTTCAACGATGCGGCGCTAGCCGAGATAATGGTCAAGATACTTGGTGGCGACGCCATGGAATGCACGCAACCATTTCTTGAGTGTCCGTCCGGAAAGACCCGCCTGACCAACCCACAAGATTTTCAGGGCGGATAATAACACCTACGAGAGACAACAAATGCAGCAGCAAACGATCCTGGCGCGTGTCCATCGCTCCTTTCTCGCTTCACACGAACGCCGAATTTTGATCTGGTTATCGGCCCGTATTCCGGGCATCGTCACACCGGACCGCCTGACTCTTTTCGGTGTGGCTGGGGCGCTACTATGCGGCCTTTCTTATGCGATGACCTCGCTCTCTCCGGGTTTCCTGTGGCTGGCCAGCCTTGGCCTGGTCGCCAACTGGTTTGGTGACTCGCTGGACGGAACCTTGGCGCGATACCGGAAGATAGAACGCCCCCGATATGGCTTCTTCATCGACCACACCACAGACGTCGTGTCCCAGGTGTTTATCTTTCTCGGCCTCGGCATGTCGCTCTACATGCGCTTCGACATGGCCTGTCTGGCGCTGATGAGCTATTGGATGGCCGCGCTGTACACCTTCATCCGAGCGCTGGCCACGAACACCTTCCAGATCAGCTACTGGGGCGTCGGACCGACCGAAATCCGGCTGGCGCTACTCGCCTATAACCTGGCGTTGTTGCTGGTTGGTCCGGTCGTTCAGCAAACCGCCTATGGCTCCTTTTCGCCGATCGACATCTTTTGCGGCGTTCTCTTCGTTGTGGTATTCCTTTCATTTCTGGTGATGATTTTGCATGAGGGACGCCGGCTGGCCGTCCTCGAAGCGTCCTCGCAGGATGCACCGCACCCGGACGTGGCCGGCAAGCCGTAGCCAGCCGGCACTGATCCGCGGTATTTGATTGCGGGATGGCACTCCCAATCGTCTTCGACCTGTTGCGGCTGTTCCTCGGCGCATCCGCGACCGGGCCGCGCGGCATCGACCGGGTCGATCTTGCGTATGCGCGTTTCCTGTTCACTGCCTGGCCGGGCGACTGTGTCGGCCTGTTGCCCACCCCGTGGGGGCTGCGGCTGTACGACCGCCGGCGCGTGCTTCGGGGGCTGGACGAGCTTGAGGCACTGTGGCGGGAGCGTGCCGGCGGGCCGGACGGTGCGTTCGCCGATGTAGTGCGCCGACTGGGCGGGGCGATCTGCAGACCGTCCGATCGCCGTCCGTTCGGCCGAACGCCATGGGCGGCGCCTCGCTTCGCCCAACTCCTCCTCGCGACCGGCTTCGCCGCAGGTACACCTGTCATCCGCGCCGCTGCCAAGGACGCTATTTACCTGAATGTCGGCCAGCTCGGCTGGGCGGCGCCCTGGATGGCCAGTTGGCTGCGGCATCGAGCGGACGTGCGCGCGGTATTCATGCTGCACGACGCCATTCCGATCGAGCATCCTGATCTGGCAACACCGCTCGCCTCGATGATGCACCGGCGGATGATGAGGCTCGCCGCGTGCCACGCCACGGGGCTGATTTTCACCACGCGGGCCGCTGGCGACTCCGTGCTGCGAGTGTTGCGGCTCTCTGGCCGGCCCTTGCCGATGACGACATCGCTGCATCTGCCGGTGGCCCCTAGCTTCCTCGCATTGGCCGGGCCGGATCCGGTGCTGGCAGAGAATGAGTATTTCGTTGTGGTGGGCGCGATCGAGCCGCGTAAGAACCTTCTCATGCTGTTGAACGTTTGGTCCGAGTTATTGCGCCGTCACGGCGCGCAGGCGCCACGGCTGGTGGTCGCCGGCTCGCCAGCGCGGGGCGGGCGACCGATCCTGGCCCAGTTGCAGGCACGCGGTATCCTGCAGGATCACGTGATCGTTGCCTCGAGCCTGTCGAGCCCGGAGTTGCGCCAGGTCGTCGCAAATGCTCGGGCGGTGCTGATGCCGTCGCTGGCGGAAGGCTTCGGCCTGCCGATCGTGGAGGCGCTGACGGTTGGCACGCCAGTGCTGGCATCCGACCTGCCGGCGCACCGAGAGGTGGGTGGGGCGCTCGTGGTTTATCTTGACCCGACCGACGAGGCCGGTTGGCTGCGCGAGATCAGCCGCTTCGCTAACGACAAGGATGCGATAGACGCACTACGACGCCGAATTGCCGTATATCGCCCGGTAACATCGGTCGAGTATTTCGGGGAAATCAGCAGCTTTCTGCAAAGTATCCGATAATGCTGGAACGCGGCTTGTCGAGCGTAACTGCAATCTTTGAGTCGCTGTGCGCGGCGGGAACACGCCAGCGCATATTTATCCAGGTTCAATATTAAAACGGAGCATTCTGATTAGCGTGTCGCCAAGCCTTGCCGGAAGTAGGTCGAGCAGGCGCAGGAGTGCGATCAGCGGCCATGGAAAGCCAATGCGGCCGCGACGCCGGTCGAGCCCTCGACGCACGAGCCGTACGGCCCGCAAGCTGCTGGTCATCAGCAGCTTGCGCCCAGCGAACCGCTCAGACATCGGGCTGGCAAAGAAGCCAGGCGTGATCACGGAGACGTCAATGCCGGCCGACCCAAGGCCCGCGCGCAATGCCTCGCCATAGAGGCGCAGCCCCGCCTTGCTGGCGCAGTAGGCGGGGCTGTCTGGCAATCCCCGCAGTGCCGCAACTGATGCCACCACCGCGATCTGACCGCGGCCGCGCGCCAGCATGCGTGGAACCAGCGGCTCGATGGTGTGGATGGCGCCGAGCAGGTTGGTGCGGATCTGCGCTGCCGCGCCGGCTTCACCCGGAGGTGCGGCGATCCCGGCGTTGGCGATAATGAGATCGAACGGGACGGCGTCATCCATCGTCCGCAGCAGGGTGCCGAGCGGTTCGGGCTCGCCGACATCGAGCGCAACGATCTCGACGGTGGCGCCGCGTGACCGGCATTCCACCGCCACCTGCTCCAGCCGACCGATGCGGCGGGCGAACAGGACCAATGAAACCCCCGGCGCCGCGTAGTCGCGCGCCAGCCCTGATCCCAGGCCACTGGATGCGCCGGTGATTGCGATGCGACGGGCCGCCCCATTCTGACCGACTGCGGACCTCAGAACATGCATCACCTGCGGCTATCATCTAAACGTGACGTAAGCTAGTCATCGATTGCCACAGGCCAGGAAAGGACAGCGGAAAGCGAATGCGAATCGCCTTGCTAACCTTGGAGGCCGCAGCTGCCGCGTGCGCCGTGCGCCAATTCGTCGCCGAGTGTGAGGACGAGATCGTGCTGGTCGGGCTGTCCGACCCGTTCGGCGGCCGGCGAGGCGGCTTCCTGCGCCAAACCGTCAGATATATGTGGAGTTCGGGTCCACGTTTCATCCCATATCTCGCTGCTAATTTCGTCGTCCCCCGCATCTGTGGCAGTCTTTGGCGTCTGCTGCGCTGGCCGGTCGGCACGGCCCAGATGCCGCTCGGCGAAGCCTGCCGCCGGCGCGGAATCGCCTGTGTCATCGTGCGCGACGTGAACGGACCCGACTGGCAGGCGGCGATGGAACGCTCCGGTGCTGAACTCATCGTGAGCTTCCATTTCGATCAGATCCTGAACGCCGCCAGCATTGCCGCTGCCGCCAAGGGCGGAGTGAATGTGCACGCCGCCCTGCTTCCCCACCACCGCGGCCCGGTGCCGACGCTTCATGCGCTGCTGGATGTCACCCCTGTGTTTGGCGTGACGGTGCACCGCCTTGTGCCGCGGATCGATGCAGGACCCATCCTGGCGCAGGCAACCCTGGACCTGCCCGATCCTCGCACCACCGCGCTGACCGCGGCGCGCCTGTTGCATCAGCAAGCGGTGGGATTGCTACACGACGTCCTGGCAACGCTGCGGCAGGGTAGCGGCACGGAGTGGCTGGCGGAAGCGCGACCTTATTGCGGGTTTCCGACTGCATCACAACTGCGGGACCTGTCGAAGCGTGGCCGATCTGCCGCAGGCTGGACTGACCTGCTCGCCGGCTTCCGCATCCCTATCTGAGTGGGTCCGTATCAAAGTATTCTCCGATTCACTGACCACCCGCAAGAACCCCTTGCGAAACGGCCTGAAAGAAATTTTGCTTTATCGATGAATCGCTTCGGTTGCCTGATCTTTGATGAACGTCTTGAGCTTCGCGTTTTGGCCCGCGATGGTCGTGGCGAGGCGCGGGCTGCCCATTGGAATTCGGTGGACAGCGTGCGGCTGGCGGTTTAGACGACGAGCCAGCAGGAGGAGCACGTCATCGCCATGGCCAACGTGCTGATTACCGGCATTACTGGCCAGGATGGGGTCTATCTGTCGCAGTTGCTGCTGGACAAGGGCTACACCGTGCATGGGCTGTTGCGCCGGTCGGCCTCGGCGGATGCCATTGGCGAGCGGCTGCGTTGGATCGGGGTGCTGGACCGGGTTACGCTGCATGACGGCGACCTGATGGATTTGTCCTCGATCATCCGCATCGTCGAGAAAGTGCAGCCCGACGAGGTCTACAACCTCGCCGCGCAGAGCTGTGTGCACGCGTCCTGGCAGCAGCCGATCCTGACCGACAACGTCACCGGGATGGGGGCGGTCAATGTGCTGGAGGCGATGCGGATCGTGGCGCCGCGCGGGCGGTTCTACCAGGCGTCGTCGTCGGAGATGTTCGGCAAGATCCAGGAGGCGCGCCAGTCCGAGCGGACGCCATTCTACCCGCGCAGCCCTACGCCGCAGCCAAGCTGTATGCCCATTGGATGACGGTGAACTACCGCGAGAGCTTTGGGATGCATGCCAGCTCGGGCGTCCTGTTCAACCACGAAAGCCCGCTGCGCGGCATCGATTTCGTCACCCGCAAGATCACCGACGGGGTGGCGCGGATCAAGCTGGGGCTGGCCAGCGAGTTGACGCTGGGCAACCTGGACGCCACCCGCGACTGGGGCCATGCGCGCGACTATGTTCAGGCAATGTGGGCGATGCTGCAACAGGACGTTCCGGACGACTATGTGATCGTTACCGGGCGCACCGTCTCGATCCGCGATTTCTGCGCCATTGCGTTCGGCTATGCTGGGCTGGACTGGCAGGCGCATGTGCGCACCAGTGCTGTGTTCATGCGCCCGGCGGAGGTCGAGGTTTTGCTGGGCGATGCCGGAAAGGCCCGGGCAAAGCTAGGCTGGGCGGCGACGACGAGGCTGGAGGAGCTGGCCACCGAGATGGTGGAGGGTAGCGTATAGACCTCTGCCGGGGCGAGGTAGGCGAAGCGAGGCTGGCTGCGTATTCCGACGCAAACCAGCCGGTGATTCCGATCCATTCCAGCCGGTGATTCCGACGGAAGCCAGCCACTGATTCCGACGCATTCCAGCCACCCCTGAGGGGGTTTGGGGGCGACGCGGTTCGCGAGCAGTCATTCACCGACGGC
>CAMDGX010000056.1 GCA_945897825.1 Asaia bogorensis
GGATCTGGTTGAGGACGATCAGCATGGTGTTGCTGCGGCTGACGCTGCCGGTGATCTTGCGCAGGGCCTGGCTCATGAGGCGGGCGTGAAGGCCCATGTGGCTGTCGCCCATCTCGCCTTCGAGCTCGGCGCGCGGGACGAGGGCGGCGACGCTGTCGATCACCAGCACGTCGATGGCGCCGGAGCGGACCAGCGTGTCGGTGATCTCGAGTGCCTGTTCGCCGGCATCGGGCTGGCTGATCAAGAGGTTGTCGACATCGACGCCTAGCTTGCGGGCGTAGATCGGGTCGAGCGCGTGCTCGGCATCGATGAACGCGCAGGTGCCGCCGCGCTTCTGCGCTTCGGCGATGGCGTGCAGGGCGAGCGTGGTTTTGCCGGAGCTTTCCGGCCCGTAGATCTCGACGATGCGGCCCTTGGGCAGGCCGCCGATGCCAAGCGCGAGATCCAGCCCGAGCGAGCCGGAGGGGATGACGGCGATCTGCTCGTCCTGGGTGCGCGCGCCCATGCGCATGATCGAGCCTTTGCCGAAGGCGCGCTCGATCTGCACCATCGCGGCGTCGAGGGCCTTGTTCTTGTCCATCAGTGGGCTCCAGAGATGCGGCGCGTGCGGGGGCGCCATTGGCAGGGAGGCGTGGGCGCGAGGAATATTGGTTTACGAGTTGCAACCGAGTCCATCGTAGCGGCACCTGTCGGAGTCGGTTGAACGCCGTGGCATCGCATCCGTGGCAAATTGTTGCGGTCCCGACAGACCGTTAAGAATTTGGTCATCGTCTGTTCCAAGCGCGAGGTTTGGAGAACATAGTGCGAACGCTGGTCTGGTGCAATCCCCGTCCGACATGGACGGTGGGCGCGGCGGCCAGGGCCGCTAGACCTGCGCGACGGCCGGTTCGCCTGAGACCAGGGTCGCCACGCGGTCGGTGAGTTCCCGCAGCGCGTAGGGCTTCGGCAGGAAGGCGGTGGCCGCCGCCCCGAGGGCGCCGTGGCGCGGCAGGTCGGCATAGCCGGAGACGATGATGGCGGGCAGGTCCGGCCGCCCAAGTCGCCGGCGCAGTTCCTCCACCAGCGCCGCCCCGTCCATGCCCGGCATCACCATGTCGGTGACCAGGCAGGCGAGCGGGGCATCGGGCGGCAGCAGGTCGAGGGCAGCTTCGGCGCTGTCGGCGGCGAGCACCGCCCAGCCGCGGCGCAGCAGCGCGCGTTCGGCGAGGCGGCGGACGGGGTCTTCATCCTCGACCAGCAGGATGGTGCCGGGGGTCGCGGTGGCGACGACGGCCGGCGGGGGGGCCGGCTCGGGCGGCGGCGGGGCGTCCTCCTGGCTGCGGGGCAGCAGGATTCGGAACGTGGTCCCCTGCCCCGCCGCCGTCTCCACCTCCAGGAAGCCGCCCGACTGGCGGACGATGCCCACCACCGTGGACAGGCCGAGCCCGGTGCCGGTGCCGGGGCGGGAGGTGTAGAAGGGCTCGAAGATGCGCGGCAGCACCTCGGGCGGGATGCCGGTGCCGGTATCCTGCACCTCGATGGCGACGTAGCGGCCGGGCGGGATCGTCTCCGTGCTGCCTTGGCGCGGGGCGAGCAGGGCCAGGCGCCGGGCGCGCAGGGTCAGCGTGCCGCCGGCCGGCATCGCGTCGCGGGCATTGACGGCGAGGTTGACCAGCACCTGGTCGAGCTGGCCTGGGTCGACCCGCACCGACCGGCCGGGCTCCTCCAGCGCCAGTTCCAGGCGCACGCGCTCTCCGAGGCTGCGGCGCAGCAGGGGGGCGAGGTCGGCGATGGCGCGGTTCACGGCGACGATGCGCGGCTGGAGGGTTTGCTGGCGGGAGAAGGCGAGCAGCTGGCGCACCAGCCCTGCCCCGCGCCGGCTGCCCTGCTGGATTACGGCGACCTCCTCGCGGGCGGGGTCGGGCAGGCCGGGGCGGTCGGCCAGGGTTTCGGCGGCGCCGGCGATCGCCTGGAGAAGGTTGTTGAAATCATGCGCCACGCCGCCGGCCAGGGCGCCGATGGCCTGGAGCTTGCGCGCCTGGACCTCGGAGGCGAGCGCCTCGGCGGAGGGGCGGGCATCGTCAAGCGTCAGGACGGCGCCGCTTGCCTGGCCATCCGCCTCGCGCACCGGCGCGAGGAGGAGGCGCAGGTCGATGGTGGTGCCGTCGTCGTGCCGGGCCTTGGCGGGGAGCGGCGCGGCGGGTTCGACGCCGCGGACGATCGCCGCCTGCACGGCCATGACGCATTGGGCGGTGAGCAATTCGGCCAACGTGGTCCGGCCCGCGCAGCCGGGGCCGAGAAGAAGGGCCAGGGCGGGGTTGGCGCGCAGGATCCGGCCCTCGGTATCGACCACGGCCCGGGCGCGGGCGTCGCCGGCGAAGAGCTGGCGGGCGGCGGGGTCGGCCAGCGCGACCAGTGCGCCAAGCACCGTGCCGCGCCGCGCGCCGCGCAGGCCACCGAGGCCGCCGACCAGGCGCCTCACTCCGGACGGCTCCGCAGGCGCCAGACATAGGCGATGATCTCGGCCACCGGCTGGAAGAACTCGGCCGGGATCGCGCGTTCCAGCTCATGCGGGTAGAGCGCGCGCGCCAGCGGCGGGTTGGCGACGATCGGCACGCCGTTTTCGGCCGCGATCTCGCGGATTCGTGCTGCCATCGAGTCGACCCCTTTTGCGACGATTCGAGGCGCGGCATCGCTGTCGCGCGCATAGGCAAGGGCGACAGCATAGTGCGTCGGGTTGGTGATCACCACGGTTGCCTTCGGCACTTCGGCCATCATG
The DNA here is from genome assembly GCA_945897825.1 of Asaia bogorensis. Lineage (GTDB taxonomy): Bacteria > Pseudomonadota > Alphaproteobacteria > Acetobacterales > Acetobacteraceae > CAMDGX01. Next base: position 2,759 of record CAMDGX010000056.1, read on the forward strand.
CGCCGGCGGGCGCGCTGCAGCCGGATGCTGCGCATGCGTGCCTTCACGTGCGGGTCGCCGTCCATTTCCTTGGCCTCCTGGCGCAGGTCCTCGCGGCTCATGCGCAGGCGGCGGGTGTAGCGGAAGCGGGTGATCAGGATGTCGGCGACCGAGATCAGCGCCTGCACGATCAGCATCGCGATCATCACGCGCAGCACGAGGCTGGTGGCGTGCGCGGCGAGAGCGGCCGCCGTCCAGTCGGCGGCGTGTTCGAGCGCGGGCAAGGCGCTGGCCATGACGAACCAGCCCGCCAGGCCGACCACGACGACCTTGACGACGGATTTGGCGGCATTGCCGAGGGCTGTGACGCCAAAGACGCGGCCGAGCCCCTTCACCGGGCTGAGGCGCCCGAAGTCGGGCTTCAGTGCCTTGCCGTTCAGCAGGAACTCGGTTTGCAGCAGCGTGGCCAGGGCGGAGGCGGCGATGGTGGCGACGAGGAAGGGCGCCGCCATGGCTGCAGCCAGGGTGACGGCGGCCTTCAACGCGGCAACGGGGTCGAGTTGGTGGGCTTGTTCCACCATGGTGCCAAGCCGGCGGACCAGCAGGGTCCCGAGGCCGGGCGCGGCCATGGCCAGCATTACCGCGGCGGCGGCCATGACAGCCAGCGCCGGCAGTTCGGGCGAGAGCGGGACATCGCCGTCCTCGCGCGCGCGATCGAGCCGGCGTTGGGATGGGGCTTCCGTCTTGTCGCCGGGGCCGGATTCCTCGGCCATCGCTACATCCCTGCCATGGCTAGAGCCCCGGCAACGCGGCGAAGCCGGTGCGCAGCTCGGTGAGCCAGGCGGTCATCACGGCGGAGGCGAGAAGGCCCAGCAGCAGCAGTCCGCCGGCGATCTGGCCGGGCATGGCGGCGAAGTAGATCTGCAGCTGCGGCACGAGGCGGCTGAGCAGGCCGAGCGCCAGGTTCCAGACGATCGCGGCCAGCACGAACGGGGCGGCCAGGCGGAGCGCAAGGGAAAAGCTGCCGCCGACCGCGGCCACCACGGCCTGCGCCGCGTCGTCCGGCGGCAGTCGCAGCCCGGGCGGCAGGATATGGTAGCTGCCCTCCAGCGCCGCCAGCGGCAGGGCGTGCAGCCCGGCGGCCATGATCGCGACCGGCGCGGCGAGCGCGAACAGCCTGGCGAGGGCGGATGTCTGCGGGCCCAACTGCGCGTCGGGCTGGAGCACGTTCGACAGGCCGATGACGCCTGCGACCAGCTGGGCCGCCATCGGCAACGCCAGCACCAGCAGGCGCGCCAGCCAGCCGAGCCACAGCCCGACGATCACCTCCCCGGCGATTGCCAGCAGCAGGTCCAGACCGGCTCCGGGCACGGGCGGCAGCAGCGGTGCGACGATCGGCAGCATCACCAGCGTCAACGCCACGGCGAGCGCCGCGCGCACGGGGGCCGGAACCTCCGCCTCTCCGAACGGCGGCAGCAGCATCATGGCCGCGGATACGCGGGCGAGCACCAGGACGAAGGCGTGGGCCCAGCCGGGAAGCGACGCCAGGAGTGCGCTGTCTTCGGGCGTCATTGCCCGCCCACGGCCACCATGCGGTCGAGCAGCGTGTGGGTATAGGCGGCGAGCGTCGCCATCATGAACGAGCCCAGCACCGCGAGCGTCACGGCCATGCCGACTACCTTGGGGAGGAAGGCAAGCGTCTGCTCGTTGATCTGGGTGACAGCCTGGACGAGGGACATCACCAGCCCGACCGCAAGGGCGACCAGCAACGGTGGCCCGCCAATCTTGAGCGTGACGATCATGCCTTCGCGCAGCAGCGCGGCGACATCGGTTTCCTGCATCGCCCCGCCTTTCTGCCGGAGCGCAGCCTGGCCCTTTGGGCCTAGATCGGCATGCGCATGATGTCCTGGTAGGCCTGCACCACCCGGTCGCGTACCGCCACCGTGGTTTGCAGCGCGAGCTCGGCCTTGGCGACGGCGGTAACGACGGCGGTGATGTCGCCCTGGCCCGAGATGGCCTGCATCGCGCCGCCCTCGGCCTTGCGGGCGGTGTCCACCACGGATTCGAGGGCGCGCGACATGGCGGCGGAAAAACCGCCGCCGGCGGCCTGGGCGGGGGCGTTCTCCAGGGCACCGGCGTCGACCGCGCGGTAGGCCTGGAGGGCGGAGATGGCGGGGAGTGCCATGGCGCTACTTCAGCATCTCGATGGCGCGCGTCAGCATGCTGCGCGAGACCTGGAGCACATTGAGGTTGGCGCTGTAGCTGCGCTCGGCCTCCTTCATGTCCATCACCTCGACGAAGCTGTTCACGTTCGGCACGCGCAGGTAGCCGCGTTCGTCCGCGGCGGGATGGCTGGGGTCGTAGCGCAGCGGCAGGTCGCCCATGTCGCGGCCGATCTTCTTCACCCGCACCGTCTCGGTGCCGGCCGAGCGGTCCATGGCGTTGGCGAAGGTGATGGTCTTGCGCCGGTACGGCTGGGTTTGCGGCGAAGTGCCCGTCGTGTCCTGGTTGGCGAGGTTCTCGGCGATGACGCGCAGGCGCGACGTTTGCACCGTCATGCCGCGCGCCGAGATGGTCAGTGCCTTCTGCAGGTCCATGGCAACGATCCTTTGCGTCAGCGGCCCGCGGCGGTGCGGAACATGGCGAGATACTTCTGGTACAGCCCGGTCACGAGCGAGTGGGCGGATTCGGTGTCGGCGACCTTGGCGAGTTCGACATCGACCGCCACCGAGTTGCCGTCCGGCGCGCGCTCGCCGGCCTGGACGTGGCCCTGGGGACCGGTGCCGCGCGTGGGGGCGAGATGGTTGGGTGCGGTGCGCCACGGCGCGACGGACCCGCCACCGCGGGCGAGGAGTTCCGCGAAGGGCTTGAGGTCGCGCGAGCCCCATCCGGGCGTGTCGGCATTGGCGATGTTCTTTGCCAACAATTCCTGCCGCCGGCCGATATGGGCCAGGCGCTGGTCGGCGAGGTCGAACAGGGCAATACGGGATTTGTCCATGGACGCACTCTGCGCGATGAGTGCTGACGAAGGGTAAACGCCGCGCGGCGGCCGGATTAACTCTTTCGAAGGCCCTTCAGGGCATCGTATGCGCGATGACCCTCCCTGGTTCCCCTGCCTTTCCCCTGGCCGCCCCCTCCCGCCAGCCGGCGGCCGAGCAGGGAGCCGATGCCGTGGCGGCCATGTTGCGCGTGGCGCGCGGCATGGTGGCGGCCGGCCGGCGCGTTAACCTCGACGGCATGGACCAGATGGTCGGCCGGCTCTGTGCCCGCTGCCTCGACCTGCCGCCCGAGGAGGGCCGCATGTTGCGCCCGCGCCTGGCCGAGCTTCTGTCCGAGGTCGATGCGCTGCATGCAGCGCTGGCCGGCCAGGGCGAGGAGCCCGCAGCGCCGCCCTGACCCTCCGCCCCGTTCCGGTTCCCCAAGGCAAAAGGCCCTGGCAATGACATTCGAGACGCTCATCATGGCGATCGCCGCCCTGGCGCTGGTGCTGGGGCTGGTGCTGCTGGCGCAACGCGCCGCGCGCTGGGGCGGGCTGGCGCCGCGCGGCGGCGGCCGGCTGGCGCTGGTGGAGGCGGTTGCCATCGACCCGCGCCGACGCCTGACCCTCGTGCGCTGCGACGGGCGCCACGTGCTGGTGCTGACCGGCGGCGGGCAGGACGTGGTGGTGGGCTGGATCGAGACGCCTCCCGCCACGGGGTCCGCGCCATGATGCGTGTTCTCGCCCTTGCCGCATGCGGCGCTGCGCTGGCGGTTCCGGCGCTGGCGCAGTCGGTGGCGATCGACCTCGGCGCCGCCGGTGGCGCGGGGGCCACGGCACGGCTGGTGCAGCTGACCGCGCTGATCACCGTGCTGTCGCTGGCGCCGAGCCTGCTGGTGATGGTCACCGCCTTCGCACGCATCGTGATCGTGCTGTCGTTGCTGCGCAGCGCATTGGGCACGCAGGGCACGCCGCCCAACTCGGTGCTGATCGGGCTGGCGCTGTTCCTGACCTACTTCGTGATGCAGCCGGTGTTCGACCAGGCCTGGGTCCAGGGGCTCGTGCCGATGAGCGAGGGGCGGGTCAGCGAGCTGGAAGGGCTGCGCCTGGCGGCGGAGCCGTTCCGCGGCTTCATGGCGGCGAATGTGCGGCCGGAAGACCTGCGCCTGTTCATCGACCTCGCCAAGCTGCCCGATCCGCCCGCACCGGAGCAGGCGCCTTGGCGCGCGCTGGTGCCGGCCTTCATGGTCGGCGAGTTGCGCCGGGCGTTCGAGATGGGCTTCCTGCTCTACCTGCCATTCCTGGTGATCGAGATGGTGGTGGCCAGCGTGCTGATGAGCCTGGGCATGATGATGCTGCCGCCGAACGTGGTGTCCCTGCCGTTCAAGCTGATCTTCTTCGTGCTGGTCGATGGCTGGCGGCTGGTGTCCGGCAGCCTGGTGCAGAGCTTCGCGTCGGGGTGAAGGCGCGCTACTTCGGCAGGTGCACCGAGATGTAGGGCGGCAGCTGGAAGGCGGCGTGATGCACCTCCGGCGTCCAGTAGCGGCCGGTGCCGAGCACGCCGGCTGCCTCGGCACGCTGGCGGATCGTCGCGACCGACACGGCGTCGAGCCCGGCCTGCTTCGCCGCGAAGCCCAGCGTCATGAAGCCGCCGACATAGGTCGGCACGGCCGCCACGTAGGCGCCGACATGACCGAAGAACTTGCGCCGGCGCATGCTGGTGTCGCGCAGCTCGTCGGCCTGCATGAACGGCACGCCGCACTGGTTCACGATCAGCCCGCCTTCGGACAGCACGCGGGCAGCGTTCATGTAGAATTCGTCGGTGAACAACACCTCGCCCACGCCGATCGGGTCGGTGCTGTCGACAATGATCGCATCGAAGCTGCCGTCCGGCGCGGTGCGCACGTAGTCGATGCCGTCGCCCACGATCACCTGGGCGCGGGGATCGTTCCAGGCATCGCCGGCGATGTTGGGCATATGCTCCTTGGCCAGACGGATCACCTCGCCATCGATCTCCACCATCACCGCGTGGATGACGTTACGGTGTTGCAATACCCGGCGCAGAACGCCGCCATCGCCCGCGCCGATGATCAGCACGCGGCTTGCGCTGCCGTGGGCGAGCAGCGGCACGTGGGTCAGCATCTCCTGGTAGACGAACTCGTCCGCCTCGGTGATCTGCACCACGCCGTCCAGCAGCATGACGCGGCCGTGCAGGTGGCTTTCGAAAACCATGATGTCCTGGAAGGCACTTTGCACGCGCGCCAGCTCCCGCTTGACCAGGAAGCGCTGGCCCCACTCGGCGTAGAGGGTTTCGTTCACCCAGGAATCGGTTGCCATGATCGGCCCTCCAATCAGCAGAACGGCCCGGGTCGGAACCCGGGCCGCTCCTTAGGGGTCAGTGTGCGGCGATCAGGCGACGCGGCCGCGCCGCTGCTCGTCGAGGTCGATGCGGGTGGGCGAGAACGCCTCCTGGATCACCGGGATGGCGCGATGCGGATCGCAGTCGCCGCAGACGAAGATGTCGAGTGCTGCGAAATCCCGCTCCGGCCACGTGTGGATCGAGATGTGGCTTTCGGCCAGCACCACCACGCCCGACACGCCGCCGTTGGGCGAGAAGTGGTGGAAGTGGCTGTGCAGGATCGTGGCGCCCGTGGCGATGGCGGCTTCGCGCAGCTTGTCGTCGATGTGCTTCGGGTCGTCGAGGCGCGAGGCGCCCCACACGTCGATCAGCAAATGCGTTCCGGCGAACTTCATGCCGTCGCGCTCGACGAAGTAGTCTTTCCGATCATCGTCGTGGCCCGAAGCGGACGTCACAACAGTCTGGTTCTCGCTCGGGACATCCGAGACCATCCCCAGTGGCATGAGTGCGTTCATTCGCAAACCCCTGTCAACCAGTAGACGGCCTGTTGGGCTGCGTGCCGGATGCACGCGCCCCCTGGGGCCAAGGCCGCGGAACATGAGGAAATCGGGGGGGGTATGCAAGCGGAAATCGACCCCCTGGCGCCCCGCGATTGCATGCCCGTCGCGCGGTGGGGTCAGGGGGGCGGCGCGCTGGCCAGCGCGCGAAGGGACGCGGGCGCCGATCGGGCAAGTCGCGCCTCCTGTGCGGCGCGCGGCAGGTCCGCCACACCCTGAACAGGTGCTGCGGACAGCAGGTTGGCGAGGTCGCGCAATGGCTCCTCGCCGAGTCGCGGCGCCAGGTTCGCGCGCAGGCTGGCGAGTGTGCGTTCGTCGCCCGCCTGGGCGGCCGCCGCGGCCATGCGCAGCACAAGGCGCGACTGCTCGCGGTCCAGCATGCCGCCGGGGGGCAGGTTGGCGCGGATGAGCGCGCCCAGCGCGGCCGTCGCGGCGGGCCAGTCCCTGGCTTCCTCCAACAGCTGTGCGCGCAATGACAGCGCCGCCGGCGTGCCCAGTTCGGCCAGGGCGGCAACCCCGGTGCGCAGGTCGCCGGTGGCGGCGGCGGCGCGGGCGAATGCCAGCGTACGCCCTTCCAGCACCTCCGGTGGCAGCGGGCCTTCCACCACGCTGCCCGATAGCACCGCCAGGGCTGCCTGTGGCGCTCCCTGGTCGAGGTGCAGGCCCGCAAGCTTGCCGGCCAGGGTGGCGCGCGCCACGCCCGGCGGCGCCTGGTCCACCAGCTTCTCCAGCACGGGCATGGCGCGCGACGGCAGGTCGAGCGCGATCAGCCGGTCTGCCAGGCGGTCGGCGAGCGCATGTCCGGCGGCACCGGCGGGAAGCAGGTCGGCGTTCTCCTCGGCCAGGGCGACGAGGTCGAGCGGCCCGATCGCATCCTGTGCGCCGGGCGCCAGGCTGCGGGCGAACACGTCGGTCAACGTGCGGGCGGCAGCCGTGTCCTGCTCGGGGAAGGTCTGCCGCAACTCGCGCAGCAGAGCGAGTGCGGTGCGCCACGAGCCGGCGGCGGCACGCAACTCCGCGACGCGGAACCGCAGCGCGGTCTCGATTCCATCGCCCCGCCAGGCAAAGACAAGGCGCTCCAACGCGTCCGCCGCCTGGGCCGGCGTCAGCGCACCGGTGCGCAGGCGCAACTCGACTGCCTCGCGCGCCGCCAACGCGCGGGCGCGCCGGTCGGACCCTGCGGTGATCCGGTCGTAAAGCTGCAGCGCCGCCGCCTGGTCGCCGGCCTTCTCAGCCACGATGGCCCGGGCGAGATCGAGCGGCGCCTGTTCCGGCAGGCGTTCCAGCACAGCCTGCGCCGCCTTCGCCTCGCCGCCGCGCGCCATCGTCTCCAGCGCCAGGGGCAGCAGCCGGTCGCGCAACGGCGCCGGGTAGGACAACAACAGCGGCATCGCCGAGCCGAAGATGGCCGCGGCACGTGGCGCGCCCGGCTCAAGCTGGGCGGCACGGACGGCGCGCCAGAACGCGATCTCATCGGTGCCGGTCAGGCGCGGATCGTCGATCGCTTCGGCCTGTGCGGTGCGTCCGGACAGAAGCGCGGCAATGGCGGCGAGGGCCGCGATGTCGGGATCCTCGGCCGCACGAGCATCCTCCGCGACCGTGGCGATGGTAACGGCCTGCATCTCGGGGCCCATGGCCAGCGCCAGCATCGCCTCGGCCACGTCGCGACGGCGGGCGGCGCGACCCTGGGGCGGCGAGGTCGCGGCGGCGAGCCGGGCGGACTGCAGCCGGCGATGCAGCGCATCCAACGGAAGGGCCGGAAGATCGAAGCGACGGCTTGCGGTCGCTGCGGCCGACATCGCCTGCGCCTGGCTTTCCGGCGCGGACACGGTCAGGGCCCGGTCGGCCTCGGCGGCCAGGCGGAACCCCTCGGGATGCGGGCGCAGCGCCAACGCATCGGTGAGCGGCAGCACGGCCACGCCCTGCCATGTCGGCAACAGGGCGAACTCGGGGCTGCGGCGGTCCACCGGAACCCCCTGCCCGTCCGCCCGCTGCGTGCCGACCAGCATCGTGGCACCCGACAGCGGATCCGGCACGGCAACCACCTGGCCCGGCGCGTCGGCCGGCAGTTGCAACCGACCGTCCAGTACCTCGGCGCGGATCGGGCGGATCGCCGGACCCTGCTCGGCGGGCATGACGGTCACGGTCCAGCCGGCCGCGGCCCGACTGAGGCGTAGCCGGTGGCCCGGTCCCAGCGGCACGCGCAGCACGGTGGCCGACGGCAACAGGGCGATCGAGGCATCGCCGAAGATTGGATCATCCCGCAGCGGCGAAAGATCCACCGGCCGGCGCTCGTCGAACACCACCAGCGCCGAGTCGCCACGGCGCAATGCGGCCGCTCCCGTGGTCGCGGCAAAGGGCAGCGTGACGGCTGGCAGCGCAGGGCGCTCCGGTCCCGTGCCTTCGCCAGGGGAGAACGATGCAGCCAAGCCCAGCGGCGGTGCGCGCACGGCCTCCGCCGCCACCGGAGGTATCGCGGGAACTCCCGGCGCTGGTACATCCTCGCGGGTGCGATAGCGGGAGTCGGGCGATCCGACGCGAAGTATGTCAGCTGGCGGTGCCGCCGGAGCCGGGCGCCGGGTATCGGGCCGAGGTCCCGCGTCTGCTGGAGCGGGGGCCAGGGCCGCCGGTGGCGCCGGCGGAGCGGCCCGGGGCGCGGTTGGGCGAGTGTCTGTCCCGGCCGCTGCCGGTGCAGCCGGCACAGGCGGTGTCGCCGACGCAGGCTTGGCGGGGGTTGCACCAACGGGATCGGCGATATCGACCACCAGGCGCCCGCCCAGCCGATAGCTGCGCGGCTTGGCCCCCGGGGCGAGCACCAGTTCCAGTTCCGCCCCGCGCACCACCACCGCCACCACGTTGCGCGGCGCACGAGGGGCTGCGCCCAGCGTCACCGTACCGGACTGGGATTCCAGCCGAACGGTCAGCCGCTGCCCTTCGGTCGCCACGCCAGGGCGCATCCCCGGCGCGAGGTCGATCACGACACGGCCGAAGCCGGCGTGGTCGCCCGAACGAACCGCCACATCGGATGACTGCGCCCCGGCTGGGACCGACGCCCCCAGCACCAACGCAAGCACCCAGGGCGCGCCATGGCGGAGGTTCGACATCAGTCGAAACTCGCCAGGAGCTTGTCGATATCGCTTTGGTCCATCGCGCTGGCGGGCAGTTGCGGCCCGTTCAGCAGCGACTCCTCGGGTGGCGCCGGGCGTGGCACCGAATGGCCCTCGCGACGATCGAAGGTGGCGATTATATGCCCCACCTTGCTGTCGATCGCCTTCAGGGTTGCCACCACCTTGGTGATGCGTTGGCCGGTGATGTCCTGAAAGCTGCAGGCTTCGTAGATTTTCGTCGTCGCCTCCTGCAGCACGCCGGCGGCATCGCTTTCCAGCGTGCCGGCCACCCCGTCCAGCGTCTCGCACACCTCGAGGATGGAATCCGTCGCCGCGGCGGTGTGCGCGACAATGGCATCCAGCTCATCGGTGGCCGAGGGGATGTGGCTGGCCGTGATGTCGTCCACCTGCAGCGCGGCGATTTCGGCGCGCGCATTGGCGATGGTCCGCCCCAGCTCCGCCACCTCGTTCAGCAGCGACGACTCCACGCTCGTGAGGTCGCCGCGCATGCTGGCCAGCACGGATTGCACGACATCGGCGACCATCTCCGGCCGCGCCGCCGGCCAGCGCGCGCCGATCTCGGCCAGGCGCTGTGACAGCGCCTCCGGGCCGTTCAGCACAGGCATCGGGGTGTCAGGCATGACCAAGCACCTTTTCGATTTTTTCCCGCAACGTCTCGGCGTTGAAGGGCTTGACGATGTAGTTCGACACGCCCGCCTGCTTGGCGGCCACCACGTTCTCCACCTTGCTCTCGGCGGTGATCATGATGAACGGCGTGGCCTTCAGCCGCGTGTCGGCGCGCACCTCCTGCAGCAGTTGCAGGCCGGTCATCGGCGCCATGTTCCAGTCGCTGATCACCAGGCCGAAATTGCTGGTGCGCATCTTCGCCAGCGCCTCGGCGCCATCCGTCGCTTCCTCGACATTGTTGAAATCGATCTGCTTCAGCAGATTGCGGATGATCCGCAGCATGGTCTTGTAGTCATCGACGATCAGTACATTCATCGACTTGTCGATCGACATCATGTGCTCCTGTTGGCGCGCTGTGCCGGGGAGGCAGGGCGGTGGCTGGGTTGCGGCGCCCTCCTGGCGCCAGGTCGTGGGTAGCTCCACCGCCCGACGGGCGGAGGGGTAGCTCCACCGCCCGATGGGCGGAGGGGTAGCTCCACCGCCCGACGGGCGGTGGATCGCTCAACCGCCTGGTGGGCGGGGGGGCACGGGGTCCGCGGGGCGGTTCGCCTGGGTTCGTCGCTGGGCGAGTTCGGCGGTGATCTGCCGCGCGCGCTCCGGCTGCATCGCGGCCAGCACGGGCGCCGCCTTTGCTTCCTTCATCCGGTCCAGCACGGCGAGCAGCACCGGGCGGTCGAGATCGTTGAAGATGGCCGCTGCCTCGCGTGGCTTCATGGTCTCGTAGAGCTTGACCAGGCCGCGCCAACTTTCCTCGTCGCGGTCGCGCCGCGCGGTCTCCAGCGCCTCGAGCCGGCGTTGCAGGTCGGCAAGCTCGGTGGCGCGATCAGCCATCCGTTTCTCGGTTGCGGCCAGCATGCCCTCGCGCGCCGCCAAGGCAGCCTCGCGCCCTTCCAGTTCCGCCCGGCGCTTGCGCAGATCGAGCAGGATGGAGCGTTCCGCGGCACTTACCGGCGGTTCGGACGGTGCGACCGGCGCCGGTGGCGCGATCACCTCCGGTTGCGCCACCGGCGTGGGTGCGGGCGCGGTGGCGGCGCCGGGCGGGGCCCGCTTCGGGGTCGATGCGGCAGCGGGCGCGGAGGCCGCGGCGCCACCACTGGCCAGGGCCTGCTGCACAAGGCCCACCGACTTCAGGCCGACCAGGGCCAGCGACGTGACGATCACCATCGGCAGCAACCGCGGCACGAAGCCGAGGCGCGACACCGCGGGAACACGCAGCAGCGAAGACATGCGGGGCATCCTGGCCATGTCAGGGCGCTCGCTTCATCGTGCGAGGCGCAGCGCACGCATCAGGTCGCGCTCGGCCTGACTGCGCAGACGCGGTGACACTTCCGGCGCCGGTTCGGGGGTCATGGCGGTAGCGGGTGGCTCCACCGCCACCGGGCGCGGCGGAGGAAGGTCCAGGCTGCGGCCAGCGCGCACCAGGTGATCCAGCCGGTCGGCCAGCCCCTCGCCACGCTCGCCCAGGAACACCAGGTCGTCCTTCAGCCGCGTCGCGATCTCCACCTGCCGGGCGATCTGCCGCCCGGCGCCGTCCGCCGCATCCTTCAAGCGCTCGATCCCATTCTCCGCGGCCCGGGTGGAGGCGTTGAACCCCGCCACGAGTTCCTCCAGCGCCGCCCGGTCGCGCTTCAGCACGCCCAGCGCCCGCTCCAGGCGCACCGCGTGGAACATCGTTGCGATCAGAAGCCCGACCAGGGCGATTTCCAGAAGCCATTCCATGCCTGCCATCCCGCGCCCATTCTGGGCGTGCTGGGGTGAACGAATCGTTGTCGCGACCACGAAGCGCCATCATCGTTCGCCGATCGGCTGGCGCAGCACTTCGCGCTCGATGCGCACCGCAAGCCGGCTCTTGCGCCGGCCCACCTGCCCCTCGAACAGTGTGACGGTGCCGCACCGAAGCTGCACCGTGCCGCCGACCGATGTGTTCAGCACGATCCGGCTGCCGGGCTTGAGGTCCATCACGTCGGACAGGCGCATCACCTGCTCGTCGAGCACCACGTCGAGATCGATGTCGGTGTTCCACAGCTCCTCGGCGAGATGGGTTTCCCAGATCGAGTCACGGCCGAACTTCTCGCCCATGAACTGCTGCAGCAGCAGCTCGCGCACCGGCTCCAGCGTGGCGTAGGGAAGCAGGAGCTCGACGCGCCCGCCGCGGTCCTCCATGTCGACGCGCAGCCGCGCCAGGACCGCCGCGTTGGACAGCCGGGAGATCGTCGCGAAGCGCGGGTTCACCTCCAGCCGTTCGAAGCGGAACGTCACCGGGCACAGCGGGTCGAAGCTCAGCGACAGGTCGCCGAGCACCACCTGGATCAGCCGCTCCACCAGCGTGCGCTCGATCGTAGTGTAGGGCCGACCCTCGATGCGCATCGCCGCCGTGCCGCGCCGCCCGCCCAGCAGCACGTCCACGATCGAGTAGATCATGGCGCTGTCGACCACCATCAGGCCGTAGTTGTCCCACTCCTCGGCCTTGAACACCGCCAGCATCGCCGGCAGCGGGATGGAGTTCAGGTAGTCGCCGAAGCGCAGCGACAGGATGTTGTCGATGCCGACCTCGACGTTGTCGCTGGTGAAGTTGCGCAGCGACGTGGACATGATGCGCACCAGCCGGTCGAACACGATCTCCAGCATCGGCAGGCGCTCGTACGAAACGAGGCCCGAGCTGATGATCCGCTGCATGCCGGTGCGGTTCTCGCCGTCCGCGGGGCCCGCGTCGAAGCCCAGCAGGCTGTCGATCTCCGCCTGGTTCAGAACACGCTGCGGCGTGGCGCCATCCCCGCCCTCGCCGGCCGCGTCGCCATCGGCGGCCTCGGTCTCGGCACCCCAGGCGGCGGCGAGTTCCTCCTCGGACTGGGTGCCGCTCATTGCACGATCATTTCGGGAAACAGCACGTCCACGATCCGTGCCGGAGCGACCGCGATGTTGGCGCGCGCCAGCAGTTCCTCGCGCAGGCGATAGGTTCCCGCGCTGCCGCGCAGTTCCTCGGGGCGCATCTCCCGCAGATAGGTCTGGAACAGGTCCAGCAGCCGCGGCATGGCGGCACGCACCGCCGCCTCGTCCTCCGCGCGCGCCAGCTCGATCCGGGGGCGCAGCTTGATGAAGCTGTTGCGCCGCGGGCCGGCGTTCAGGTTGGCGATGATCTCGGGCAACTCCATGAAGATGGGCTGCGGCTTCGAATCCGCCTTGGTCGCGGCCTTGCCGTCGCCCGCCTTGCCATCGGCGCCGTCGCCGGCAGCCCCGCCATCCGCAGTGCCATCGGCCTGCGCGGGCTTGGGGCCCATGCCCAGCAGCGGTGGCAGGATGCCGCCGAACCACAGCCCTGCCCCGGTCCCGACCAGCAGCAACACGAGCGCCACCAGCACGATCAGCTTCTTCTTGCCGCCCTTCTTGCCTGGTGCGGCCTCGGCATCTTCGCCGGGCGCCGCTGCTGCCGCAGCCGTCATGACCGCCCCCTTCCTGCGCGCGACCGCGTCGCGCGAGCGGCCCCCATGGCCGCGGGCGCAGATTGGGCCCCTCTGGTTAACGAAGGCTTTCCCGCGCGCCTCCGCGACCGGGCTTCACCCCTGCGTCTGCGGGCCGAGGCCGGCGGGATTTGCCGGGCGATACCCGCCCTGACCGGGCAAGCCCTGCCGGGTGCCGGTAGCCAGTGCCCAGAAACCCCAGCATTTCCGCCAATCCCGCGCTGGCACGCCGGTTGCGTGGCATCCGCCAGCAGCGCCCGGCCGGCGCCACCCCGAGGATGCCATCGCCATGCAGAACATCACCACCATCGCCCTGTCGCGCCTTACCGCCCAGCAGCGTACGCTCGACGTGACGGCCGGCAACATCGCCAACGCCAACACCTCCGGCTACCGCGCCGAGCGCCTGCTGTTCAGCGACTTCCTGGTGCGCAACCGCGGCCGCGACCTTCCGCCCGGCGCCGAGATCGTCACCTTCACCCAGGACCGCGCCAGCTATCGCGACCAGCAGAGCGGCCCGCTCACCCACACCTCCAACCCGCTCGACATCGCGCTGGGCAGCGACGGCTACTTCATGGTCGAAACGCCGCGCGGCCCCCGCATGACCCGCGCCGGCCATTTCGAGCTTTCGCCAGAGGGCAACATCGTCAACAGCGACGGCCACGCCCTGCTCGACGCCAACCGCCAGAAGATCCGCCTGGCCACCACCGACACCCACGTCACCATCAGCGCCGACGGCACCATCGCCAGCGAGAACGGCCGCATCGGCCGCATCGGCGTGGTCCGCCCGGCCGACCCCTACCGCATGAAGCCCGAGGGAGGCCGCCTGTTCGATGCCGAGGGCGAGCCGGTACCGATCGCGGAGCCCAAGATCATCCAGGGCGCCATCGAGCAGAGCAACATCGCCCCGGTCGTTGAGCTCACCCGCATGATGCGCGAGCTGCGCGAGTTCGAGTTCACCAGCAAGGTGGTGCAGGCCGACGCCAACCGCCAGCAGAACGCCATCGACAAGCTGACCCAGAAGCGGAGCTGATCCCATGCGCTCGCTCGACATCGCCGGCACCGGCATGCAGGCCCAGGCGACGAACGTGGAGGTGATCTCCAACAACATCGCCAACATGACCACAACCGGCTTCAAGCGCCGCCGCGCCGAGTTCCAGGACCTGATCTACCAAAACCTGCGCCGCGTCGGCTCCAACTCCTCCGACGCCGGCTCCATCGTCCCGGCCGGCGCGCAGGTCGGCCTCGGCGTCAAGACTGCCGCGATCTACCGCATCAACGAGCAGGGCAACCTGAAGCAGACCTCGAACACCTTCGATATGGCCATCCGCGGCAACGGCTTCTTCCAGGTGACGCTGCCAAGCGGCGAGACGGCCTACACCCGCGACGGCACCTTCGCGCTCTCGGCCGAGGGCCAGGTGGTCACCGCCGACGGCTACGTGGTGCAGCCAGGCATCGCGGTTCCCGCCAACGCGACGGACGTCGCCATCAACGCCTCCGGCCAGGTGCAGGTGACGCTGGACGGCCAGCAGGCTCCGGCCCTGGTCGGCCAGATCCAGCTCGCCGTATTCCCCAACGCCACCGGCCTCGACGCCCAGGGTGACAACCTGTTCCTCGCCACCACCGCCAGCGGTGCGGCCGTCACCGGCACCCCGGCCTCCCCGGGCTTCGGCTCCGTGCTCCAGGGCTTCGTCGAGACCTCGAACGTCAACGTCGTCAGCGAGATCACCAACCTCATCACCGCCCAGCGCGCCTACGAGATGAACAGCAAGGTGATCACCACCTCCGACCAGATGCTCTCCACCCTCACCAACCTGCGCTGAGGCATCCCATGCGTTCCCTCATCTGCCTCACCCTGGCCGCCACCCTCGCCTCCGGCCCGGCGATCGCCGCCACGCTGCGGCCGATCACCACACTGGCCTCCCCGGTCGTGCGCCTGTCCGACCTGTGGGACGATCTCGGCACCGGCGCCACCACCGTGCTCGGCCCAGGGCCGGCTCCCGGCGGGCGCATCGTGGTGGAAGCGGCGCAACTGGCCGCCATCGCGCGGCAGTTCGGCATCGACTGGCGCCCGGTGGGCAGCGAGCGCGCCGTGCTCGAGCGCCCCGGCCGCCTGCTGCCGCGCGAGGACGTTCTCTCCGCCCTGCGCGATGCGCTGGCCGGCGTCGGCGCCCCGGAGGATGGCGAGCTCGACCTGCCCGGCTACGCCGCCCCGCTGGTTCCCGCCGAGGCGCAGGTCCGCACCGAGGTCGAGGCGATGGACTACGACGCCGCCACCGGCCGCTTCGTCGCCACCGTCTCGATCGCGGGCGACGGCATGCTCACCCAGCGCCAGCGCTTGGCCGGCACGCTGCACGAGATGGCCGAGGTCCAGGTCCCGGTCCGCCGGATGCCGCCCGGCACCGTGGTCCGCGCCGGCGACCTGCAGACCCAGCGCGTGCGCGCCACCACGCTACGCGGCGAGGTGGCGCGGATGCCGGAACAGGTCGTGGGCCTGGCCCTGCGCCGCCCCGGCATTCCCGGCCAGGCGCTGGCGCTGGCCGACCTCTCCCGCCCGCTCGCCGTCACCAAGGGCGCGCGCATCACCATGCAGCTGTCCACCGGCGGGCTCACGCTCGCCGCCCATGGCCAGGCGCTGGAAAGCGGCGCGGTCGGCGACCGCATCCAGGTGCTCAACCCCGCCTCGCGCGCCGTGCTGGAAGCCGAGGTCGTCGGCCCCGACCGCGTGCGCATCGCCCCGGGCAGCAGCCCCATCCTCCAGTCCGGCCCGCCGCGCGGCCAGACCCTCTCCCAGGTGACGTTCCGATGACCTCCCGGCCGATGACCCCGCGGCACACTGCCCGGCACCTGTTCCTCGCCCTGCTCGCCCCGGTCCTGCTGGCCGGCTGCGGCAATCTCCAGCGCCTGTCCGAGGTCGGCCGCCCCCCCGGCATGACCCAGCCCGGCGACCCCACGCAGGAGCCCGGCTGGCGCCCCCTGTCGATGCCCATGCCGATGGCCCAGACCGCCGCCCCCCAGGCCAATTCCCTGTGGCGCACCGGCAGCCGCGCCTTCTTCAAGGACCAGCGCGCCGCCCAGGTCGGCGACATCCTCACCGTGCTGGTCAACATCGCCGATGCCGCCAGCCTCAAGAACAACACCAGCGCCAACCGCAAGAGCAACGAGAGCCTCGGCCTGCCGAACCTGCTCGGCCTGGAAAAGACGGCCATCCCGCGCCTGCTCACCGGGGCGGACATGAACAACCTGGTCGGCCTGTCCAGCGGCAACGGCAACACCGGCACCGGCGAGATGAAGCGCGACGAAACCGTCACCCTCAAGCTCGCCGGCGTCATCACCCAGGTGCTGCCGAACGGCAACCTCGTCATCGCCGCGCGCCAGGAGGTGCGGGTGAACTCCGAGCTGCGCGAACTGGCGGTCAGCGGCGTGATCCGCCCGCAGGACATCGCCAGCGACAACACGGTCCGCCACGACCGCATGGCCGAGGCCCGCATCGCCTATGGCGGCCGCGGCCAGCTCACCGACCTGCAGACGCCGCGCTGGGGCCAGCAGGTGCTGGACATCGTGCTGCCGTTCTGACCCGCCGGCCCGCCGCGCGCGCCAACCGCCAAGGTTGCCGCGCGCGGCGGGCAACGCCATCCTGGTGCCCCCCGCACCGGAGGCGCCGATGCTTCGCACCCTGGCTCCCGCGCTGCTGCTCCTCGCCGGCCTGTCCGGCCCCGCCATGGCGGAGGAATGGCTGGCCCTGTGCAGCAAGTGCCTCTCGCCGAGCGTGATGTCCAAGTCCGGCATCGGCACCGCCAACGCCCAGGCCACCGCCCGCATCACCGAGGCCGGCGCACGCGCCTGGTGCGACAACTGGCAGCCGGGCGACAACACCTGCCTGCGCGAGCAGATGTCCACCCCCGAGGCGAAACAGACCTTCCGCGCCACCGCCGACTGCCCCGCCGGGCGCATCACCGCCATCGACGGCAACACCTACCGGCGCGACGGCGTCTGGCCGCGCGGGGACATCGGCGCCGGCCGCGCCCGCTTCCGCGACGCCGCCGGCCGCGTGGTCGGCCGCGACAACGCCAGCGGCGGCCTCGGCATCGCCCAGCAATGGGAACTGCTCTGCCCCGTCAGCGCCGCCGCCCGCCCTGCCCCGCCGCCGCCGCGCGCCACCCCAGCCCCGCCCGTCACGCCGCAAGCCGCCTACCAGGTCGGCCAGCAGGTGGAGGCGCGCTACGGCAGCGACTGGATCCGCGGCCGCGTCACCAAGCTGATCCCCACCACGACGCGGGGCCGGCGCGAGATGCACTACGAGGTGGTGCTGGAGAACCGCCAGCGCGGCATCCTCCCGCCCGATTGGGTCCGCCCGGTCGCGGCCCCCTGAAACGCAAAAGGGGCGGCCCCTGCGGACCGCCCCCTGCGTCGCCCGGCGCAAAGCCTCAGGCGGCGTTTTCCTTGTCCAGGATCGGCTTGAACGCCTCGGTCGCCTTGACCAGCTCGCTCTTCACATCCGCCCCGCCCAGCGTATTGGTCAGCGCGATGCCATACACGTCGCGGAACTCCGTCACGCTCACGATCTCCGGCAGGCCGGGCCGGCCCATGTTCTGGCAGGCCAGCGACGTCTCGAACCATTCCTTCGGGAACGGGCTCTTGCCCTGGATCTCCAGGTCCTGCCACACGCTCGCCCGCGGCGGCGTGCCCGCGCCCAGCCGCACCTGCTCCTTGCACATCTCCTTGCCCGACGCCCACTGGATGTAAAGCCACGCCGCCTGCTTGTTGCGCGACGCCGCGGGGATCGACAGCCCCGAACAGAACGTCGCCGAATGCTGCGCCTTCGGCCCCGCCGGCACAGGCGAGAAGCGCACATCCTTGCTCACCCGGCTCTTGGTCGGGTCGATCAGCGGCGCCGAGAACCCGATGCCGTCGATCCACATCGCCACCTTGCCCTGGCTGAAGCTGGTCTGGCTCTCCATCCAGTTGAACCCGACCGTGCCGGGCGGCGCCGTCTCGGTCAGCAGCTTGCGATAGAGGTCGCCCGCCCACACCGCGGCATCGGTGGTCATCAACAGGTTCTTCCCGTCGGGCGTCACGGTATCCTGGTCCATGCCCATCAGGAACGACGTGTACAGCGGCAGGTTGGCGTTCTTCAGCCCGCGCCCGACCATGCCGTAGATGCCCTTGGACTTGTCGGTCAGCTTGCGCGCCGTTTCCAGCATCTCGTCCATGGTCTTGGGGAAGGCCAACCCCTTCTCCGCGAACAGCGCCTGGTTCCAGAACATCAGCCACACATCGTGGTTCGTCGCCAGCGTGTGCATGGTGCCGTCCGCCGCGGTGCCCCAGCGCAGACCGGGCTTGGCGAAATCAGCAAAATCCCACTCCGGCGCGGTCACGTTCGGATTACTGATCCAGCCGCGCAGATCCTCCATCCACCGCCCGCGCTCCACCATGCGCTTCTGCACATGCAGCGCCACGCTGACCACATCGAAGGTCGGCCGCCCGGTGGAAAGCTCCAGCGCCACCTTGGGCCGCTGCTGCTGCTCCGGAACCTGCTCGCTGCCGACGCGGATGCCGGTCAGCTCCTCGAACTTGCGATGGTTGCGCTCCAGAACGTCCGCGTTCGGCCCCTTCTGGAAGTTGACCTCGATCTTTGCCCCCTTGGCCATCTTCCAGTCGAACTTGCTCTGCGCATTGGCGGTCTCGACGATCGAGAACAGCGGCAGCGCGGCAGACGCGCCCAGCAGGCTGCGGCGGCGGATCATGGCTCTCTCCTCCCTGGAGAATGTGGCCGGGGTTGGTCCCCGGGCCACGGTTCACATCGCGGTTTGGCCGATCAGGTGGCCAGCTCCTTCGCCAGCACCGGCTTGAAGGTCTCGGTGGCCTTGGTCAGTTCCGTCTTCGCATCGGCCCCGCCGATCATGTTGGTCAGCGCCACACCGAACACGTCGCGGAATTCGGTCACGCCCACGATCACCGGCAGGCCGGAGCGCGCGATCTTCAGCGAGGCGCCGACCGTGTCGAACCACTCCTGCGGGAACACGCTGTTCTTCGCCACGTCCGCATTGGCGTAGGCGCTCGCCCGCGGCGGCGTGCCCGACCCGCTGCGCAGGAACTCCAGGCACATCGCCTTGCTCGTCGCCCACTGCACATACAGCCATGCCGGCCCCTTGTTGCGCGACCCGCGCGCGATGCCCACGCCTTCGATGAACGTCGCCGAATGCTGCGCCTTGGGCCCGCGCGGGATCACGGTGAAGCCCACCGTCTCCGACACGCGCGACTTGGTCTTGTCCATCAGCGGCGCCGAGAAGCCGACGCCGTCGAGCCACATCGCCGCGCGGCCCTGGGCGAAGGTCGTCTGGCACTCGCTCCAGTTGAACCCCACCACGCCCTGAGGCCCGGTCTCGCGCAGCAGCTTGGCGTAGTATTCCGCCGCCGCCACCGCCGCCGGCGTGTCCATCAGCAGCGTGCGCCCGTCCGCCGAGATCGTCTCCTGGTCATGGCCGAGCAGGAAGGTGGTGTAGAGCGGCAGGTTGGCATTCTTCAGCCCGCGCCCGACGAAGCCCGCAATGCCCTTCGTCCGGTCGGTCAGCTTCTGCGCCGCGGCCATCAGCTCGTCCTGCGTCTTGGGCACGGCGATGCCCTTCTCCGCGAACAGCGCCTTGTTGTAGAACAGGATGAACAGGTCCTGGTTGATCGGCATCGCCATCAGCGTCCCGTCGGCCGCCGAATTCGCCTCCATCCCCGGCTTCGAGAAGTCGGCGATGTCAAAGTCCGGCGCCGTCAGCTTGGCGTCGGCCACCAGCGGCCGCAGGTCCTCCAGCCACTTGCCCTTCTCCACCAGCTTCTTCTGCACGTGCATCGACACGTTCACCACGTCGAAGCTCGGCCGCCCGGAGGCCAGCTCCAGCGCGATCTTGGGCCGTTGCTGCTGCTCGGGGATCTGCTCGAAGCCGACGCGGATGCCGGTCAGCTCCTCGAATTCCTTCTGCCGCGCCTGCAGCACGTCCGGCCGCGGCGACTTGCCGAAATTCACCTCGATGCGCGAGCCCTTGAACTGCTTCCAGTCGAACGCGGACTGCGCGCCCACCGTCTCGACGATGGCGGGGGCCGCGAGCATGCCGGCAGTGGCCTGCAAAAGGTGGCGACGACGGATCATGGCGCTTCTCCCGATGGCAACCCGCCTGTGCGGTGCCGTTGCATCGGTTCTAGAGCAGATTCCGGCGCCACCGGAAGGGGAAAGCGCGCAAAGCGCGACGCGCGCGCAACGGTCGCGCCCGCATCAGGCGCGGCCGCCCATTCTCGCCGCGCCGTCAATCGTCGCGGTGAACCCGTTCCATGCGCTCGTGCCGTTCCTGCGCCTCGATCGACAGCGTGGCGATCGGCCGTGCGGCAAGCCGGCGCAGCCCGATCGGCTCGCCAGTCTCCTCGCAGAAGCCGTAGCTACCAGTCTCGATGCGCAGCAGCGCCTGGTCGATCTTGTTGATCAGCTTGCGCGCCCGGTCCCGGGTGCGAAGCTCCAGCGCCCGGTCGGTCTCCACACTGGCGCGGTCGGTGATGTCAGCTTCGGTGATCCCGCCCTCGGACAGGCTGGCCAAGGTCCCGTCTGCTTCACGCAGAAGGTCAGCACGCCACCGTAAGAGCTTCTGGCGGAAGTATTCCACCTGAAGCGCATTCATGAACTCCTCGGAGTCGGACGGCACGTAATCGGGGGGCAGAGTGACCATCATCGGCTGGCATTCCTGCGGCATTGCGGCCGGCAAGGGCGGACACGACGGCCCCCAAGCCGAAGGAAGCCATCCACGGCCCCCCCGGGCCTTCCAGACGCGCCGGCTTATACCGAGGCAATGCTACGACGCCAAGGGGATGTAGCCCGGTTATCATGACATTTCAGTGCTTTTCTCTATATCACGCCGGCCATGCGCCATCTCCCCTTTCCATCTCGGCGCGGGCCACCTCGATGCGCGCCCGCAGCGCGATCGCCGCAACCGCCGCGCGCAACCCGGGATCGCTGGCATCCGGCACCGCCTCGGCCAGCCGCGCCAGGCGCTGCGGATCGGCCTCCTCCAGCCCCAGCAGGCCACGCTGCATCGCCGCCAGCGCCTCCAGCAGGTCATGGCCGCGCCGCCGCGCCTCCCGGTCGGCCACCTCCTCGCTGGGCAGCTCCTGAAGCGCCAGCATGCCCTCGAGCCCTACCTCGGCCGACGCCGATATCGCCGCGGCCCCGGCTCCCTCGGCCTTCGGAAGCCGGAAGCCACCGGCCTCGCGCACCTGCCGCGACCCGCCACCCACCGCCGCGGCCGGCCCCACCGGGCGGATCACCACCTGCCCCCGCCACTGCTCATCCTGTCGCCCATGTCCGCCGTCTCCTGAGGTATCCGACCAACCGGCCCCGGCACTCCCTGCCGCCCGGCAGGTCCTGCCGACCCGCCAGTCCGGCCATCCAAGCAGTTTCCGTGTCTTGCCGCTGGCACGCCGCTTGCGTCGCAGCCATTGGACCTTGCGCCCCAAACCTTGCTGAACCGTTCCCTCCCCGAGGATCTCCCGCTGTGCCCCGCCTTCTCCTCCAGCTCCTCCTGCTGTGCCTTGCTGCCCTGCCCGCCCACGGCCAGGTCCGCATCAAGGACATCGCCGACCTCGAAGGCATCCGCGGCAACCAGCTCGTCGGCTACGGCCTCGTCGTCGGCCTCAACGGCACCGGCGACAAGCTCGACTCCTCCGTGTTCACCCGCCAGTCCCTCATCGGCATGCTCGAGCGCCTCGGCGTGAACACCCGCGACCAGGAGGCCAAGCTCAAGACCAAGAACGTCGCGGCCGTCATGGTCACCGCCGAGCTGCCGCCCTTCGGCCGCACCGGCAGCCGCATCGACATCGCCGTCTCCGCCCTCGGCGACGCCACCAACCTCACCGGCGGCACCCTCCTGGTCACCCCCCTGCTCGCGGCCGACGGCGAGGTCTATGCCGTCGCCCAGGGCGCGCTCGCGACCGGCGCCATCGCCGCCGGCGGGGCGGCGGCTTCCGTCACCCGCGGCGTGCCCACCGCCGGGCGCGTGCCCAACGGCGGCACCATCGAGCGCGAGGTCGCCTTCCAGCTCGCCTCGCGCAACGCCCCCCGCCTCGGCCTGCGCAACCCCGACCTCACCACCGCGCGCCGCATGGCCGAAGCCATCAACCGCGCCATCGGCCCCGGCACCGCGACCGCCACCGACCCGCGCACCGTGGCCCTGAATCTCCAGGGCCGCGACGTCATCGACGCGCTGGCCCGCATCGAGGTCCTGCGCGTGGAGCCCGACAACGCCGCCATCGTCGTCATCGACGAGGCCAGCGGCACCATCGTCATGGGCGCCAATGTCCGCATCAGCACCGTCGCCATCGCCCAGGGCAACCTCACCATCCGCGTCACCGAAACCGCCGACGTCTCCCAGCCCGGCGCGCTGTCCGGCGGCCAGACCGTCGTCACCCCGCGCACCCAGGTCCAGGTCGACGACCAGGGCGAGCGGCGCCTCGGCATCCTCAGCTCCAACGTCACCCTGCGCGACCTCGTCACCAGCCTCAACGCGCTGGGCGTCGGCCCGCGCGACATGATCACCATCCTGCAATCGATCAAGGCAGCCGGCGCGCTCCAGGCCGAGCTGGTGGTGCGCTGATGTCCACGATCCGCACGACGCCCCCCTCCGTCATCGCCTCGCCCCCCACCGCGGCCGAGCTCGCCAATCCCGCCGCCGCCCGCGCCTGGAAAACCGCCCAGGACTTCGAGGCCCTGGTGCTCGGCCAGCTCGTGGCCCCGATGCTCGAGACCGTGCAGTCCTCCAAGGGCCTGTTCGGCGGCGGCGCGGCCGAGGATGCCTGGCGCCCGATGCTCTCCCAGGAACTCGGCCGCCACATGGCGCGCGGCGGCGGCCTTGGCCTTGCCGTGCCGGTGTTCCACCAGATGCTGCAGGCCCAGGAAGCCGCCGATCAGGCGCGCAGCCAGGCCGCGAAGGAAACCCCATGACCGCCCCGCTCCTCCACGCCGCCGAAGCCCTCGCCGACATCCTCGAAGCCGAGAATGCCGCCCTCGCGAAACTCGACATCCGCGCCGCCGCCCCGCTGCTGCCCGCCAAGCGCCAGGCCGCCGATGCCTTCGCCGGCGCCCATGCCCGCCTGTCCGCCGCCGGCCCGCCCGATGCCGCCACCCGCACGATGCTCCAGGCCACCGCCCAGCGCCTCGGCGCCCTCGCCGACGAGAACCGCCGCCTGCTCGAACGCGCGCTCGCGGTGCAAACCCGCGTCATGGACGTGATCGCCCAGGCCGTCCCCCGCGCCAGCGCCCAGGCCCCGCGCTACGGCGCCCAGGGCGCCCTGGTCGGCCGCCACACCGCCCTGCCGGTCGCCATCGCCGCCAGCGCGTGACGGCCCCCACCCGCCGGGCCGCGGTGGCGCGGACTCCGCCCGCGTGGTAATGCCGCGCCGCAATGCCCTCCGCCCCCCCAGCTGCGATCGACGACGCCACCTGGCAGCGCGTGCTGGCGCGCGATCCGGGTGCTGCCGGCCATCCCCCGCTCTACGCCGCCTTCCTGGCACCCGCCGCGCACCCCGACGGCTGCTTCGTGCTCGGCCGCATCGCCCAGACGCTCGATGGCCGCATCGCCACCGAATCCGGCATGTCCTTCTGGATCAGCGGCCCTGAGGACATCCTGCACACCCACCGCCTGCGCGCGATCTGCGACGCCATCGTCGTCGGCGCCGGCACGGTGAAGGCCGACGACCCCCTGCTCACCACCCGCCTCTGCCCCGGCCCCTCCCCGGTGCGCGTGGTCATCGACACCGACCGCCGTCTCGCCGACTCCTACCGCATGTTCCAGGGCGGCCCGCCCACCCTGCTCCTGGTCGCCGACGACCTGGCCGGCAGCGACCGCCTGGGCACCGCCGAGGTGCTCCGCCTGCCCCGCACCAGCAGCGGCGGCCTCGCCATCCCCGCCGTCGTCGCCGCCCTCGCCGCCCGCGGCCTGCGCCGCATCTTCGTGGAAGGCGGCGGCATCACCGTCTCCCGCTTCCTCGCCGCCGGCGCGCTCGACCGCCTGCACGTCACCGTCGCCCCCCTCCTGCTCGGCGCCGGCATCCCCGCCTTCACCCTGCCCGGCGTCGCCAAGCCGGAGGACGGCCTGCGCCTGACCTGGAACGTCCACCGCCTGGGCGACGACCTCCTCTTCGATATCCCCCTGGTCCGCCCATGACCGCCCGCGCCTTCTGGACCGTCGCCCCAGGCGTCGGCGAACTCCGCACCGAACCCCTTCCCGCCCCAGCGCCCGACCAGACTCGCCTGACCACGCTCGCCACCGGCATCTCCCGCGGCACCGAATCCCTCGTCTTCGCCGGCCGCGTCCCCCCCAGCCAATACGCCACCATGGGCGCCCCGCTGATGGGAGGTGCGTTCCCCTTCCCGGTGAAATACGGCTACAGCGCCGTCGCCCAGGACGAGCAAGGCCGCCGCCACTTCGTCCTGCACCCCCACCAGGACATCTTCAACGCCCCCACCGCCATGTGCATCCCGCTGCCGGACACGCTCCCAACACCGCGCGCCACGCTCGCCGCCAACATGGAAACCGCGCTGAACATCGCCTGGGACGCAGCCCCCCTGCCCGGCGAGCGCATCATGGTCGTCGGCGCCGGCATCGTCGGCCTGCTCACCGCCTCCCTCCTCGCCCGCATCCCCGCCACCACCGTCACCCTAGTCGACATCGACCCCACCCGAGCCAACTTGGCCGCGCAATTCGGCTGCCGCTTCGCCCTCCCCGCCGACGCCCCCACCGACCAGGAACTGATCGTCCACGCGTCGGCCACCGAAGCCGGCCTGCGCACCGCGCTGTCCTGCGCTGCCTTCGAGGCCCGCATCGTCGAAGCCAGCTGGTTCGGCGACAAAGCCCCCGCCCTCCCCCTCGGCGAAGCCTTCCACGCCCGCCGCCTGCGCCTGCTCTCCACCCAGGTCGGCAGCGTCGCCAACGCCATGCGCGGCCGCCGCACCCACGCCCAGCGCCTCGCCCTCGCCCTGGACCTCCTCGCCGATCCCTCCTACGACGCCCTGCTGGAACCACCGACCCGGTTCGAAACCCTGCCCGAAGCCATGCCCCGCCTGCTCGCCGGCGGTTTGTGCCACGTCGTCACCTACGGAACCTGAAGCGCATGTACAGCCTCACCGTCTGCGACCACATCATGATCGCCCACAGCTTCCAGGGCGAGGAATTCGGCCCCGCCCAGCGCATGCACGGCGCCACCTACGCCGTCGAGGCCGAGTTCCGCGCCCCCCGCCTCGACCCGCACAACCTGCTCATCGACATCGGCCTCGCCAAGACCGAGCTGCGCCGCATCCTGGACACCGTCGATTACCACAACCTCGACACCCTGCCCCAGTTCACGGGCGAGAACACCACCACCGAATACATGGCCCACCACATCTGGACCCTGCTCGCCGCCGCGCTGAAGAACGGCACCCTCGGCGAAGGCGGCCGCGCCACCGCCGGCCTCAAGGTCCTGCTGCGTGAGGCCCCCGGCGCCTGGGCCGCCTACGAAGCCCCGCTCTACTGAACCCGACCATGCGCATCGCCGTCCTCGTCCCCGCCCCGCTCAGCGCCATTTCCGGCGGCTACGGCTACGACCGCCGCGTCATCGCCGAGCTGCGCGCAGCCGGCCACACCGTCGACATCCACGAACTCCAGGGCCGCCATCCCCTCCCCGACGACGCCGCCAGGCAATCCGCCCGCGCCGCCTGGGCCTCCCTGCCGCCCGACGCCCTGCCGATCATCGACGGCCTCGCACTCCCCGCCTTCGACGGCCTGATCGACCGCGCCTGCATCGGCCTCATCCACCACCCCACCAGCCTGGAAGCCGGCACCAGCGCGCCGGACGCCGCCGCCCTCGCCGCCATCGAAAAGCGCCTGTTCCCGGCCCTGACCGCCTGCCTCGTCACCAGCGACACCACCGCCGAGACCCTGGCGAAAGACTTCGCCGTCCCACCCGAGCGCCTCGCCACCATCGTCCCCGGCACCGACCCCGCCCCCCGCGCCCCCGGCTCCGGCACCTCCACCTGCCGGATCCTCTCCATCGGTACCCTCATCCCCCGCAAGGGCCACGAACTCCTCCTGCGCGCCCTCGCCAAACTCTTCGACCTCGACTGGCACCTCACCATCGCCGGCGGCGCGCCCGATCCCGTCCACGCCGCCAGCCTGCGCAACCTCGCCGAAGACCTCGCCATCGCCCAGCGCGTCACCTTCGCCGGCATCGCCACCGGCGAGTCCCTCGAAGCCCTCTGGCACCAGGCCGACCTCTTCGCGCTCGCCACCGAATACGAAGGCTACGGCATGGCCATCGCCGAAGCCCTCAAGCGCGGCATCCCCGTCGCCATCACCAAGGGCGGCGCCGCCGGCGCCCTCGTCCCCACCGAAGCCGGCGTGGTCTGCGACGTCGGCGACCTCGTCACCTTCTCCAAATCCCTCCGCCGCGCAATCTTCGACACCGAACTGCGTGCCGACATGGCCCAGGAAGCCTGGGAGGCCGGCCAGAAACTGCCCGACTGGCCGAGCCAGGGCCGCGCGTTCGCTGAGGCGCTTCAGAAGTTCAGCAAGTAAGGAAGCATGTTCTTTTTTGAAAAAAAGAACCAAAAAACTTTCATCCATTTGCCCCAGCCTCTGCCAGGGAGTGAATGGATAAAGTCTTTTTGCTTCTTTTTCTTCAGAAAAAGAAGAATCCTTCCTTCCTTCCCGAGGACCTGATGCCAGAATCCTTCGACGGCGACTGGCTCTCCCTCCGCGAGCCCCATGACGCCGCCGCCCGCAGCCATGCCTTCGCTCGCGCGCTGGCCGCCGTGCTCCCCCCGCGCCCCCGCCTGATCGATCTCGGCGCCGGCACCGGCAGCCTGTTCCGCTGGCTCGCCCCCCGGCTGAACCGCCCGCAGGACTGGACCCTGGCCGACGCCGACCCCACCCTCCTCCAGCGCGCCTTCGCCGACATC
>CAMDGX010000057.1 GCA_945897825.1 Asaia bogorensis
AGGCCCGGCTGGCCGCGCTGGTGTGCCCGCTGCCGGCGCGGCTGGCGGGACGGGGGGGCGTGGGACGGACGGCGGGGCGGGCGTTGGTTCTGCTGCGGGCGCTCGGACCCGGTGCGGCGCTGCCGCGCGCCGAGGTGTTGCGCGACCTGTTCGCCCTGACCCGCGCCGAGGCGGAGATCGCGCGGGCGCTGGCGGGCGGCGCCACGAAGGCTGCCGTCGCTGCCGCGCGCGGGGTGTCGGAGACCACGGTGCGCAGCCATGTGCGCGCGCTGCTGGACAAGACCGGCACGGCCAATTTGCGCGACCTGGAGCGCCTGCTGGCCGGGCTGGAGGGGCTTTAGGCCGCGATTCTGCGGTGCGCGATGGCGGCGGTGCGGACCCAGTAGGCTTCGAGCGAGGCGAGGGTGACTTCCAGCGTGCGGCTGCCGGCGATCGCCAGGGCGGCGTTGCCCGAGGTCCAGCGCAGGTCGGTTTCCGGCGCGTGCCAGCCAGCGGCCAGGCGGGGGTCGTCCAGGGCCAGGGCGGCGCCGTCGAGCACGAGGCGGGTGATGGCGACGCCGAGGCGGCGGGTGTCGCGGCTGTCGGGGCGGGTTTCGGCGGGGACGGTGGTGCGGGACACGAGGCGGATGTCCCGGGCGCCGGTCGGCAGGTTGAAGCGGTAGGTGGTGCCGTCGCGGGCCGCTTCCACGATCGCGCCGTCGGCGACCAGGTGCAGGGCGGGGTCGCGGCTGAGGGCGAAGCCGAGGGTGGTGGCCTGGGCCTGGAGGTGGACGCGCAGGGCTTCGACCTCGGGGCCTTCGAGCAGCAGGGGCGCGCAGCCGGAATCCCACGGGTCGCGGCCGAAGCTGGGGTGGATCGTGGCGACGGGGCCGCCATTGGCGAAGGCGGCGCGGTTGCCGGTGTCGAGGTAGGATTCCGTCTCCAGGCCGTCGGCGAAGAGGATGTCGTGCGTCGCGGCGCCGTCGGGGCCGGCCAGCTCGACGTGGTGGTAGGTGATCTCGGCCTGGTGTTCCTGGGCGACCGTGGCGCCGTTGATCAGGTGGCGGATGGGGATCAGCGCCCCGTCGGCATGGATGGCGTGGTCGGGGCTGAGGCGCAGGTCGCGGTGGGGGTGGCCGGGGCCGAAGGCGTCGGCGCGGACGCGCACCGGCTGGACGTCCCACGGGCGGGGGTGGCCGGCGAGCTTCACGCGGCGATGGCCGATCCAGCGCACGGGGCGGGTGCCAGCGCAGGACAGGACGACGACCGGGTCGCCTTCGCGCAACGCCTCGACGGGGACCTCGCCGCGGGGGGTGAGGATGCGTGTGCCGGCGGCGAAGCAGGGTGGGGCGGCGATGTCGGTGTCGATCCGCACGGTGGCACCGGCGTTGGTGTAGGTGGTGCGGCCGTCGGCGGTGGCGCCCTGCTGCCAGCCGGCATCGGCGAAGCTGACACTGTCGCCTTCGTTGCCGTCGACGAGGAGTTCGTCGGTGCCGTTGGCCATGGCCAGCACCGAGGCGGCAGTGAGGGCGAGCGCGTTGTCGCCGGCGCCGGTGAGGTCGATGCGCTCGATGCCGAGCACGCGGGGGTCGCCGGGGGAGTCGAGGTTCAGGGTGTGGCCGGCGCCGGTCAGGGCCAGCGTGTCGTCGCCGGTGCCGCCATCGATGAGTGCGAAGGCGGTGTCGGGCACCTTGATGGTGTCGTTGCCCTCGCCGCCGCGCAACGTGTCGGCGCCGCCGCGGCCTTCGATGGTGTCGGCGCCGTCGCCGCCGAAGAAGATGTCGTCGTCGCCGTGGCCGGCGAGGATGTCGTTGCCGTTGCCGCCGGAGATGCCGAACTGCGCGTTGCCCGTGTAGTGCAGGTGTTCGGCATAGATGGCGATGCCGCCGCTGGTGTCGGAATTGACGATCGAGAACCAGTTGTTGATCGCGTCGAAGCCGCCGTAATGCGGGCCGGCGTCGAGGGTGAGGTCGATGATCGCGGTGTCATCGCCATCGCCGCCGACCAGGAGGTTGTTGGTGCCGGCGGGCAGGACGTAGGCGCCACCCAGGCGGTCGTTGCCGTTGCCGCCCCAGAGGTTGGCGATGATCTCGACGTTGGTGATGCTGCCATAGGGCAGGCCGCCGACCAGCGGGACGATGGTGGCGCCTTGGGTGACGACGACGAACTCGACCGGCGCGGAGATGCCGAGGAAGAAGATGTGGCCGGTGTCGGTGCCGGTGCCGCCGTCCATGATCTGCGCGCCGGAATTGCCGAACATCCAGTCGTCGCCGGGGCCGCCATGGAATTCGTCGCCTTGCGTCTCGGCACCGTCGCCGTTGCCGCCGACCATGTGGTCGTTGCCGTCCCCGCCGTAGAGGATGTCGTAGCCCTCCTGGCCGTAGAGGGTGTCGTTGCCGTCGTCGCCGTAGAGCACGTCGTCGCCGGCGTTGCCGCCCATGTTGTCGTTGTCGGCCTCGCCGTGGAGGATGTCGTCGCCGTCCTCGCCGACCATGTAGTCGTCGCCGTCGCCGCCCCACAGCGTGTCGGACAGGAAGCCGCCGTAGAGGTCGTCGTTGCCGCCCAGGCCGAAGATCTCGTCGGAGGTTTTGGCGAAGACCCACGCCTCCTGCTCGGCATCCCATATGCGGTCGCCGATCAGGGCGTCGGGGCCGGAGGTGCCGGTGATGGTGGTCATGCTGGCTCCTGCGCGCGCACGGCGCGTTGGTTAAGGAACCCCTAATGTGCGCGGGCGCGTGCGGATGTTCGTTGATCCGCGTCAAAGCGGCGCGGGGCTGGGCTGCATTCCTTTCCAACGGCGGGCTTGCGGTGTATCCCGCGCGGCATGAGCACCGATGCTGTCGCCGAGATCTCGCGCCGTCGCACCTTCGCGATCATTTCCCACCCCGATGCCGGCAAGACCACGCTGACCGAGCGGCTGCTGCGCGCGGGCGGGGCGATCCAGCTGGCGGGGAACGTGCGCGCCAAGGGCGAGCGGCGGCGGACGCGGTCGGACTGGATGGGGATCGAGCGGGAGCGCGGGATTTCTGTGGTGACCTCGGTGATGACCTTCGAATACCGCGACTGCGTGTTCAACCTGCTGGACACGCCGGGGCATGAGGATTTCTCCGAGGACACCTACCGGACGCTCACGGCGGTCGATGCCGCGGTGATGGTGATCGACGCGGCCAAGGGCATCGAGGCGCGCACGCGCAAGCTGTTCGAGATCTGCCGGCTGCGCGACATCCCGATCCTGACCTTCATCAACAAGTTCGACCGCGAGGCGCAGGACCCGTTCGCGCTGCTGGACGAGGTGTCCTCGGCGCTGGCGCTGGATACCGCGCCGGTGACCTGGCCGGTGGGGCGGGCGGCGACGTTTGTCGGCACCTACGACCTGCGCCGACGGGAATTCCACCTGACCGAGCAGTTGCCACAATCCGACCCGCGCATGATCGCGCTGGGCGAGGAGCTGGAGCTGGTGCAGGCGGCGCTGCCGGAGTTCGATGTGGAGGCATTCGCCGCCGGGCACCTGACGCCGGTGTATTTCGGCAGCGCGATCAAGGAGATCGGGGTGGCGGACCTGCTCGACGGGCTGGCCGAGTATGGGCCGCGGCCGCGCGCGCAGCCGGCCGATACGCGCGTCGTGGAGGCGACCGAGCCGCATCTGACCGCGCTGGTGTTCAAGATCCAGGCGAACATGGATCCCAACCACCGCGACCGCATCGCCTTCGCGCGCGTGTGCTCCGGCAAGCTGGTGCGCGGGATGCGGCTGAAGCAGGTGCGCACCGGCAAGCTGATCCCGCTGCACGCGCCGCAGTTCTTCTTCGCGCGCGACCGGCAGATCGCCGACGAGGCGTTTGCCGGCGACGTGGTCGGTATTCCGAACCACGGCACGCTGCGCATCGGCGACACGCTGAGCGAGGACGAGGAGATCAACTTCGTCGGCGTGCCGTATTTCGCGCCGGAGATCCTGCGCCGGGTGCGGCTGGACGACGCGATGAAGGCCAAGAAGCTGCGCCAGGCGCTGCAGGAGCTGGCGGAGGAGGGGGTGGTGCAGCTGTTCCGCCCGCAGGACGGGGCGCCGCCGATGGTCGGCGTGGTCGGCACGTTGCAGCTCGACGTTCTGGTGGCGCGGTTGATGGGCGAGTATGGCGTGAAGATCGGCTTCGAGCAGACGCCCTATTCGCTGGCGCGGTGGGTTTCGGGCGACAAGGCGGCGCTGGCGAAGTTCGTGGGCGAGAACCGGGCGGCGATGGCCGACGATGTGGATGGCGACCCGGTGTTCCTGGCGACCTCCGCCTTCATGCTGCGGCGCACCGCCGACCTGCACCCGGGGCTGGTGTTCCGCGACATCAAGGACTTCAAGGCGTCGCGCACGGCCGCCTGACGGTCAGGCGGTGCGGATCGAGCGGTCGACGCCGGCCCAGGCCGGCAGGGTGCTGCGCACGCGCTCCGGATGGTCGCCGATGCGGCGGGCGGCGGACTGGAGCTCCAGCGCATACATCACCGGCACCATGCCGAAGCCGAGCAGCGCGACCACGTAGAAGAAGCGCGTGGCGCCGACCTCGAGCAGCCAGACGTTGTTGGTGAGCAGGACCGCGGCGGCGCCGAACAGGCACAGCAGGTCGAAGGCGACGCCGGCGATGGCGGTGAAAACGATGCGCGGATGCATGATTGGCTCCTGAAATCGCCGGCGGTTTTTGCCGGGTGGCTGATGCCCATCCTTGTATGCAGCGGGGCCCCTGCGAGGCAACGGCAGAACGATCGCCGGGCGGGGTTTGGGCCAAGTGTTGATGAGTCCTACATGATTGAAGCAGTTTGCATTGTTGAAAGACCTGGCGGCTTGATCGGGATCAACGCGCCCGCCGGCGCGGTGGCGTAGGAGGAGGGCGGACAACGACAACGAGGAGAAGCCAGATGTCGCAGCAGCGCAGCCAGCCGGTGGTATGGGTCCTGGTGGCCGACGGGGAGCATGCCCGCGTCGTGGCGCCGGCGGCCAAGGAAGGGCAGTTCGCCACGCGCATCGCCTTCGACGCCGCCAGCGCCCACCTGCCGCGCGATGCCGGGGCGGGCGAGGTGGACCGCCGCTTCGAAGCCGCCGAGGCCGGGCATCACGCCGAGAAGCCGGCGCGCGACCCGAAGGTGCTGGGCGAGCAGGGGTTTGCCGCATCGGTCGCCCAACACCTGACGGCGCACGCCCTGCGCCATGATTTCGACCAGCTGGTGCTGGTCGCGCCCGGGCGCACGCTGCACCACCTGCGCGACGCGCTGGGCGCGCAGGCGGCGGCCAAGGTGGTTGGCTCCATGACCAAGGACTATGCCGGGCTGTCCGACCATGAACTGTCGCCGCACCTGGCGAAGTGGTGGCTGGCGCCGCCCGCTGCCGCCTGACATACGGTGGAAGGGTTTCATTAGTCATTGCGGGTGATAATCGGGGACGGATCGGACCGGCCCCGCTCTTGTCGCTAGGTTACGACTCCGTACGCCTGCCATAGGTGGGGCACGAGGTGGTTGACCAAATGACGCGCAAAATCCGCACCCTTTCGATGATTCAACCAAATTCCGGCCGTGCCGGCGAGGCCCCCGGAAGGCTTCGCCGACGAGCCCGGCGAATAGCCCAGGGCCTGGCCCCGGGCGTGGCCAAGGGCATGGCGCTGGCGGCGCTGCTGGCCGTTTCGGCCTGCGGGTCGCTGCCGCAGTTGGGGCGCACCGAGCCTGATCCGTCGCTGCGCCTGGCCGGGATCTTCATGAACGCCGGCGCGCCCGAGGCGGCGCTGCGGGCGGCCGACGAGACGCTGGCGCGTCGCCCGGCCGACATCGAGGCGCTGTCCGTGCGGGCCGATGCCCTGGCGGCGATGGGCCGCGGCGACGAGGCGCAGCAGGCCTACATGGCGGCGATCGCGCGCTCTCCCTCGGCGATCCCGCCGCGCATCGCGCTTGGCCGCATGCTGGTTCGCACCAACCCCGCCGCCGCCGAGGCGGTGTTTGCCGACGTGCTGGCGCGCGAGCCAGGCAATGCGATCGCGCTGAACAACATGGGCATCGCCCGCGACCTCCAGGGCCGCCACGACCAGGCGCAGGCCGCGTATCGTGCCGCCCTGGTCGCCGATCCGCGCATGACGGGGGCGAGCGTCAATCTCGGCATGTCGCTGGTTCTGGCGCGGGACATGCACGGCGCGGTACAGGTGCTGGCGCCGTTGGCCGCCGCGGCCGATGCGCCGCCGAGCGTGCTGGAGAACCTGGGCATCGCCCTGGCCGGCACCGGCGAGACGGACGAGGCCCGACGAATGCTGTCCCGCGTTCTGCCGCCCGACGAGGTCGCGCAGACACTGGCCCAGTATCGGCCGGTGCCGGGCAGCGTGGTCGCCCGCCCGAGCACGCCGGTTGTGCAGGTGCTTCATTCGTCGCCGGTGACGGCGCCGGCCGTGCCGTCTGTGGTGGCGCGCCCCGTGGTTGCGGCGCCTGTTGCCGCCGCGCCGGTGGCTGCGGTTCCGGTTGCTGCCGAAGCTGCGGTTGCGACGCCAGTCGCTGCTGTTCCTGCCGTTGCTGCGCCGGTGGCTGCGGTTCCGGTGGCTGCGGTTCCGGTCGCGGCGTTGGCTGTGCCGGTCGCCGCAACACCCGCGACACCGGAGCCCGAGGCCGCACCGGTGGTCACCTCCGCCCCGGATGCCCGGGTGACGGCCGCGCCCGATGCGGACGCGCCGGACGCCGCCTCTCCCCCGGCGCCGATCGCCGTTCCGGTCGCCGCCCCCGTCGCGCCGCCGACCGCCACGGCGCCCGGCGCGGAGGCAGCGCGCCGAGCCTATGTCCAGCTCGCGGCGGCGGAAACGGAACTCGGCGCGATCTCGGAATGGCGCCGCCTGCGCCAGCGCCATGGCACGCTGTTGCGCGACCGTGGCGAGGTGACGGTGATGGCCGAGGTGTCGGGCCGCACCGTTTGGCGGCTGCGCACCGGGCCGTTCCGCCAGCAGAGCGAAGCCGAGGCATTCTGCGCCGAGGTTCGCGCCGCCGGCGGTGGTTGCTGGGCGCCGAAGGGGAGCTAGCTTCCCGCGGCGTTGCCGGACCAGCGTTCCAGCAACGCCTCCATCGGCATCGGCCGGCCATAGCGGAAGCCTTGGCCGGCGTCGCAGCCGGCCTCGCGCAGCAGGTGTTCCACGGCCTCCGTCTCGATTCCCTCGGCCACCACGCGCAGCCCCAGCGCCTGGCTGAGGCGGATCGTCGCGCGCACCAACCGGCCGGCCTCCGGCAGGTCCGCGGCGCGGGCGACG
Organism: Asaia bogorensis; assembly: GCA_945897825.1. GTDB lineage: Bacteria > Pseudomonadota > Alphaproteobacteria > Acetobacterales > Acetobacteraceae > CAMDGX01. The sequence continues at coordinate 7,227 of CAMDGX010000057.1, forward strand.
AAGCTGCGGTCGATCTTCAACTCGGTGAAGGGCATCCGCAGCAGCGCCGGCAGCGTGGCGTAGCCGGTGCCGAAATCGTCCATCGCGCAGCCGATCCCCTGCGCCCGCAGGGCTGCCAGCACATCGCCGGCGCGTGAGGGGTTGGTGAACGGCAGCCCCTCCGTTACCTCGACCACCAGGGCCGAGGGTGCGAGCTTGGCGTCGGCCAGGAGGGACGCGACCTGGTCCGGCAGCGCCGGGTCGTCGAGCAGCACCGGGGAGATGTTCACCGATACCGTCACACCGGGATGCAGGCGGCGCAGGCGGATGACCGCGGCGAGGGATTCGCGCAGCACGTGCAGCGTCAGTGCGCCGATCAACCCGCTGCGCTCGGCGAGCGGGATGAAGCGGTCCGGCGGCACTTCGCCCAGCTTCGGGTCGGTCCAGCGCGCCAGCGCCTCGATGCCGATCAGCGCACCGGTGGCGAGCGCGACCTGTGGCTGGAAGTCGGTGCGCAGGGCGCCCTGCTCCAGCGCCGCCGCGAGGTCCGCGGCAGTCGGGCGACGGGCGGGTTGATCCGCCGGGGGAGGATGGGGGGGCGCCAGGGCCAAGGGGTGCTCGCGTGGTGCGAAACTGCTTAACGAGAGGGCAGGCTAGGCAGTGGGCGGTCAGGACATCATCAATACCCCGATCCAATCGTGGGAATCTTCACAAAAAGGTGCGCTTCACCCCTGAAGCTGCCGTCGAAGCGCGGTATGGCTGGGCGATGAACGCCAGCGTGCCCCCTGAAGCAGCCACCGCGGACGCCCCGCCCCCCTACACCCATCGCCAGGTGCTGCGCGTGCTGCCCGGGGTGCTCACCTGCCTGCTGCTTGCGGCGGTGGACCAGACTTTGGTGATCCCGGCCGTGCCGGCGATCGCCGCCGACCTCAAGGGGTTCGACAGCCTGGCCTGGATCGTTTCCGCCTATCTGCTGACGGCCACCTGCTCCACGCCGATCTATGGGCGGCTGTCCGACATACATGGTCGGCGCGCGGTGATGATCCCGGTGATCGTGCTGTTCATGGTCGCCTCGCTGTGCTGCGCGCTGGCGCAGACCATGGGGCAGCTGATCGCCGCGCGGGCGCTCCAGGGGCTGGCCGGGGGCGGGCTGATGGCGATGGCGCAGGCGGTGATCGCCGATGTCGTCTCGCCGCGCGAACGCGGCCGCTACCAGGGCTACATGGCCAGCACCTGGGCCTCGGCCAGCATCGCCGGGCCGGTGCTGGGCGGCTGGGTGACCAACCATCTTTCGTGGCACTGGATTTTCTGGATCAACATCCCGCTCGGGCTGGTGGCGCTGGTGCTGGCGCGCCGGGCGCTGGGCGAGTTGCGGCCCCGGCCACGCGGGGCGGCTGGGATCGACGTGCCGGGGGCGCTGCTGCTCAGCCTGTGCATCACGCCGACGCTGCTGGTGATGACCTGGGGTGGGCATGCCTATCCCTGGGCCTCGCCGGTGGTGCTTGGCTGCGGCGTGGCGGCGATCGCGGCGCTGGCGCTGCTGGTGTGGCACCAGGGGCGCACGCCGCATGCGCTGCTGCCGCCGGCGCTGTTCGCCAACCCGGTGGTGAGTGCCGGCATCGCCATTTCCGCGCTGGCGATGTCTGGCACGCTGGGCGGGACGTTCCTGTTGCCGCTGTATTTCCAGCTGGTGCATGGGGTGGATGCGGCGACATCGGGGACGATGCTGGTACCGTTCCTGGTGTCCTCGGCGATCGGGGCGTTCCTCGCCGGCAACCTGGCACGGCGCTGGGGGCGGACGCGGCGGATCATCATGGGCGGGATGACGCTGGCCATCCTGGGCATGGCCGCGCTGGCGCTGACGGCCGGGATGCTGCCGCGCTGGGCGATCGTGGCGGATGTGTTCCTGATCGGGCTGGGGCTGGGCTGCTGCATGCCGACCAGCATGGTCACGGTGCAGAACGCGGCCGGTCGGCGCGATTTGGGGGCGGCGACCGGGGCGCTGCTGCTGCTGCGCCAGATGGGCGGGGCGTTCGGCAGCACGCTGGCCGGCGCGTTGCTGGCCAGCCGCTTCGCCGACGGGTTGGCGGAGCGCGGCGTGTCGGCGGCGATCGACCTTGGGGCGTTGCGCGGGCGCACCGGCAGCCTGTCGGGCCTGGACGAAGCGACGAGGGTGGCGGCGCGGGAAGCGGCGATCGAGGGGTTCCAGTGGGGTTTCGCGGCCTGCACGCTGCTGCTGGTGGTGGCGCTCGCGGTGGCGTGGCGGATGCGCGACCTGCCGTTGCGGCGGGACTGAGCGCTACGGCTTGATCGGCGCGCAGTTGCGGCGCCCGGCCATCAGACAGTCCTCGGTGTCGGCCACGCTGGCCAGCTGGCGCGCCAGCAGCCATCCGCCGACCACCAGCACCGCCAGCAGCAGCAGGGCGGCCAGCGCCCGGGCGCGGGAGGGGGGCGGGTCCTCCTCCGTCACGGCAGCGTTTCCTTTGGTTGACACGGCTTGGTGCGGCCGGTCACCTCCTGGCATGACGCGTTGGTTGCCATGGCTTGTCCTGCTGCTGTGCTGGTCCACCCCGGCCGGGGCCGCCGGGCAGTCGCGGCATTTCACCACGAGCGACGGCGTGCGGCTGCACTATATCGAGGCGGGGCAGGGGCCGCGAACGGTGGTGTTCGTGCCGGGCTGGACGATGCCGGCCTGGATCTTCGAGCGGCAGGTCGCCGCGCTGTCGCGGCAGTTCCGCGTGGTGGCGCTCGATCCGCGCAGCCAGGGGCAGAGCGACATCGCGCCTTCCGGGCACGACCATGTGCGCCGGGGGCGGGACATCGCGGAGCTGGTGGCGCGGCTGGGGCCGCACAAGGTGGTGGTGGTCGGCTGGTCGCTGGGCGTGCTGGACACGCTGGCGTGGCTGCGGCTGCACGGCGAGGCGCAGGTGGCGGGGCTGGTGCTGGTGGACAATTCCGTGGGCGAGGACCCGCCGCCGGTGCCGGCCGCGCGGCCGATGAAGCCGGGGCCGAAGCTGCCGCGCGAGACGATGATGCGCAATTTCGTGCGCGGCATGTTCGCGACCCCGCAGCCGCAGCAATGGCTCGACCGGCTGACCAGGGCCGCGCTGCGCACGCCGGAGAAGGTCGCCGCCGAGCTGCTCGCCTATCCGGTGCCGCGCACCTGGTGGAAGGAGGCGCTCTATTCCACCACGCGGCCGGTGCTGTACATGGTGCGACCGAGATTTGCGGGGCAGGCGGAAAATGTGCGTGCGAAACATCCGAGCGCCGAGGTGATGGTCCTCGATAGATCCGTCGGCCATGCGCTGTTCGTGGACGACGCGGCCGGGTTCGAGGCACGGCTGCGCGATTTCCTGCGCCGCAGGGTCTGGCCGTAATCCGATGACATCGCGGTTGACGGTGGCGGCGCTGATGCCGCTGTTTCTTGTTTCGTCCTCGTTGGTGGGGTTGCAGATCGCGCTGACGCGGTATTTCGCCGTCGCGAAGTGGTCGGAATACGGCTACTGGGTCATTTCCATCGTGCTGGCCGGGTTCGCGATCTCGGGCGTGGTGATGGCGCTGTCGCGCGACTGGTTCGCCGCGCGCGGGCGGCTGCTGCTGGACTGGCTGCCGGCGTTCCTGATCCTGGCCGCCGCCGTGGGCTTCCATTTCGTGGCGGCGAACCCGTTCAACCCGTTGCAATTGCAGAATCCGGCGACCTTCACCGGGCAGCTGTGGAACATCGCGGCCTACTACGTGGTGCTGCTGCCGTTCTTCTTCGGCGGCGGGGTGTATATCAGCCTGTATTTCATCCTGAACGACCGCGAGATCGGCCGGGTCTATGGCTACGACCTGACCGGCGCCGGGGCGGGCTCGCTGCTGGGCCTGACGCTGATGTGGGTGCTGCATCCGTTCATGCTGCTGCCGGCGCTGCTGGTGCCGCTGGCGCTGGCGGCGCTGTTCACGCGGCGGCGCTGGGTGCGGCCGGTGACGCTGGCGGCGCTGGCGGGCGGGATGGCGCTGGCGGTGTTCGCCAGCCAGGCGCGGTTCAACGACTATAAGGCGATCTACGCGCCGCTGAACGTGCCGGACAGCCGCGTGGTGGCGGAGCTGCGCCTGCCGCGCGGGTTGTACCAGCTGCTCGACAACTTCACCGAGCGGGTGGACACCGATCTGTCCAACAACGGCGGCATGATGGGGCTGCCTGGGCCGCCGGGGTCGCTGGGGCTGTATCGCGACGGCAACCGCCTCGCGGCCGTGCCGAAACCGGGGGCGCTGGATGCGGCGTATGCGCCGGCGACGCTCGGGGCGCTGCCCTATGCGCTGCTCGAACGCCCCCGCGTGCTGCTGGCCGGCGCGTCGGGCGGATTTCGCATCGCCGAGGCGCTGGTGCTGGGGGCGGGGTCGCTGGAGGTGGTGGAGCCGGAGCCGGTGCTGCTGGGTGCGCTGCGCGACGGGCTGGGCGAGGTGCCGGCCTTTCCGGCCGATCCGCGGGTGCGGCTGCGCGGGGACAGCCCGATTGCCGCTGCCGCCGCCGGGCCGTTCGACCTGATCGACATCTCGATGGACTTCCTCGACACCGCGGAAGCCAACAGCGCGGCCTTCGCGGCCGAGGCACTGGCGACTTACCTGCGCGCGCTGTCGCCGGGCGGCATCGTCTCCATCCCGGTGTCGATCCGCGAGTTCCCGGCCTATGCGGTGCGGATGCTGGCGACCGCGCGGGAAGGGCTGATTGCCGCCGGGATCAGCGACGTGCCGGCGCATGTGCTGGTGATGCGCAGCGCGTGGAACGTGCGCATCCTGCTGTCTAACCGGCCGTTCGACGCGGCGCGGATCGAAGCGGCGCTCGCATTCGCGGACGTGCGCTCGTTCGACCTGTCGTGGTTCCCCGGCATGGACCCGGCGGCCAAGCGGGACATCTACAACGACCTGCCCGCCGTCTCGTTCGCCGAGGGCTCGGTCACGTCCGGCGAGGGGGCGCACGACGCGATCGCCGCCGAGGTGCTGCCGGTGCTGCGCGGGCAGGGCAGCCTGTCGGTCGACGCGTTCGACCTGGCGCCGATCAGCTACGACCGGCCGTTCTTCTACGCGGTGCTGCGCCTGGCGGAGATCGGGACCATCATCCGGCGGCTTGAGCTGCTGCCGCAGGCGGAGATCGGGCCGTTGGTGAATGTCGCGGTGCTGGGCCAGGCGGTGGTGATCGCGCTGCTGGTGCTGGTGCTGCCGCTGCTCGGCGGGCGGCGGGTGCGGACCGGGCAGGGTTGGGGCTCGACGGCGCGGGCGGTGCTGTATTTCTCCTGCCTCGGGCTCGGGTTCCTGTTCGTCGAGATGTTCCTGATCGAGCGGGCGAGCTTCTGGCTGAACGACCGCAGCTCCGGCTTCGCGCTGGTGCTGACCGGGATGCTGATCTTCTCCGGGCTGGGCAGCATGCTGACCGGCCGCTACGCCGCCATCGCCGCGCGCGCCGCGCTGGTATGCACCGTGCTGGTGACCGTATGGGCGCTTGGGGTGTTGCTGTTCCTGCAGGAGGCGATGCTGGCGACGCTCGGGCTGCCGTGGCTGGTGCGGGCGGGGCTGGTGCTGTTGCTGGCGGCGCCGGTGAGCATCGCACTCGGGCTGTTCTTCCCGCTCGGCCTCACCCGCGTCGGCTCTGGCGGGTTCCTGCCATGGGCCTGGGGGCTGAACGGCGCGTTCTCGGTAGTGTCCACGCCGCTGGCCAATTTGTCGGCGATCGGCTTCGGCTATGACCGGGTTCTGTTGGCGGCGTTGTTGCTGTATCTCATCGCCTGGCTGAGTTTTCCCCGCATGCATTCCGGAGCGTCCCGCGCGTGACCCTTTCCCTGACCCGCCGCGCCGTCCTGGCGGCCCCCTTCATTCTCGCCGCCCGCCCCGGCGAGGCCGCCGTCAATGCCGGCAGCGGCTGGAACCGCGCGGCGTTCCTGGAGGCGATGGAGAAATCCGGCCGGCCGGTGACGATCTCCGACGGCGCCTTTGCCGCGATCCAGGCCCGCCGCCCCGTCGCGCTGCGCCGCATCGAGAATTACCTGAAGGAGCGCCTCGGCAGCGCCGACCCCGAGGTGATGCGTGCCTTTGGCGAGGTGCCGCGCGAGTATTTCCACTACCAGTACGACGCGAAGGTGCCGACGCCGTCCAACGCCTACGAGGCCGAGCCCAAGCCCTGGGGCCTCGGCTATGGCTCGGCGCTTTCGGACTATCTCGGCCAGGCCTACATGACCCAGGTGGCCAAGCCGAAGGCCGGGGACGTGACGCTGGAGATCGGCACCGGCAGCGGCTACCAGTCGTCCATCCTGTCGCGCATCTGCAAGGACAGCTACTCGATCGAGATCATCGAGCCGCTGGGCCGCGCTGTCGGCAAGATCTTCAACCCGCTTGGCTACGAGAACGTCCACAGCCGCGTGGGCGACGGCTATTTCGGCTGGCCGGAGGTGGAGGGCGGGTTCGACATCATCATCATCACCTGCGCCGCGCAGTATGCGCCGCCGGAGCTGTTCAAGCAGCTGAAGCCGGGCGGGCGGGCGCTGATCCCGATCGGGCAGCCGTTCAAGCGCGGGCAGTTCCTCTACGTCTATACCAAGGACGCCGAGGGCAAGATCCATTCGCGCAAGGATGTCGGCGTGTTCTTCATCCCGATGACCGGCACGATGATGAAGACGCCTGCGCCGAAGCCTGACCAGCGGACCTGATCCGATGGTTCGCCCCCGCGCCGGCATCGACGGTTCCCTGTCCTTCGGGCCGGAGCGCGCTGGCGAGGAGGCGGCGATCGCCGCGGTGCATCGCGCGGCGTTCGGCGGGGACTACGAGGCCTCGGTGGTCGATGGGCTGCGCGCGGGGGGCTTCGCTTTCGCCTCGCTGGTGGCGCGCATGGCCGACGAGGTGATCGCCCATGTGATGTTCAGCGACATGACGGTGACGGTCGACGGCACAAGGGTTCCCGCCGCCGCGCTGGCGCCGCTGGCGGTCGCCGAGGGCTGGCGCGGTGTCGGCATCGGCGGGCGGCTGGTGCAGATGGGGCTGGTCGCGGCGCGCGAACACGGCAGCTACGCCGTGCTGGTGCTGGGGGACCCGGCCTACTACCGGCCGTTCGGCTTCGATGCCGGGCTGATCGCGCATCTGCGCACGCCCTACGCACCCGGCGCGCTGATGGCGCTGGAACTTGTCACCGGCGCGCTGGCCGGCCACTCGGGCGAGGTGCGCTACCCGCCGCCGTTCACCCGCGCGCAGCGGTAGCGCCCGACCGGCATACGCGCCATCCTCCCCGCCCGGGAGGATCAACGCATGAAAATCGGCTTCATCGGCATCGGCAACATGGGCGGCCCCATGTGCCGCAACATCATCGCCAACACCAATCACCAGGTGGTGGTGCATGACCTGGACCCCGCGGCCGTCGCGCGCTGCACGGCGCTCGGGGCGCAGGCCGTCGACAGCATCGCGGCCCTGGCCGGTTGCGACGTGGTGTTCACCTCCTTGCCGATCCCGGCGATTGTCGAGCAGGTCATCGCCGGCGCCGGGGGGCTGGCCGAGACGGCGCGGCCCGGAACCGTGGTGATCGACCTGTCGACCAATTCGCCCGAGACGGCGCAGGCGATGGCCGCCGCCCTGGCCGCGCGCGGGGTCGTGATGCTGGAGGCGCCGGTCAGCGGCGGGGTGGCGCGCGCGGAGGAAGGCACCATCGCCATCATGGTCGGTGGCGAGGCGGCGGCGTTCGAGGCGCAGGTGCCGTTGTTCGCCAGCTTCACCGCGAAGGCGATCCATGTCGGCCCGGTGGGCATGGGATCGGTGGCGAAGCTGATCAACAACATGCTGGCCTTCTGCAACATGGCCGCCGCCGCCGAGGGGCTGATGATGGGGGCGGCGGCCGGGATCGACCTGGGCAAGCTGGTGGAGGTGGTCTCGGTCAGCTCCGGCGCCTCCGGCAGCTTCACCTCGCTGTCCGGCAAGGCGCTGGCGGGCAACTTCACGCCGGGCTTCGCGCTCGACCTCGCGCACAAGGATTTGCGGCTGGCGGTGCAACTGGCCGACCGCACCGGGGTGCCGGGCATGGTGGCGCCCAACGTGCTCAACCTGCTGCGCGCGGCGCGTGGGCTCGGGCACGAGGGTGAGGATGTGGGGGCGATGATCAAGGTGTATGAGACGGTGATGGGGCGGGAGGTGCGGACGAAGTAAGCAAGCGGTTCTTTTTTGAAAAAAAGAACCAAAAAACTTCTCATCCGTTTGCGCCGTGGTCGATGGGTTCAGCACTGCGCAAATGGATGGAAAGTCTTTTTGCTTCTTTTTCTTCAGAAAAAGAAGATTCTTGCTTACTCCGGCTCAGCCACCTGGGTATAGGGGGCAAAGGGCGGCTCCCACACCGCGGCCCATTCCCGGTCGCCGAAGGAGAAATGCCACCACTCGCCGTTGAATGGTGCGAAGCCGGCCGCAACCATCACCTCGCGCAGCAGGGCGCGGTGGGTGGATTGAGACGGCGAGAGCCCGTCGGCGAAGGTGTGGATCAGCGGCGAGGCCCAGTCGCCGTAGCCGGTGCCCATGTCGAGCGCGGTGCCGCGGCGCAGGATGGTGACATCGACCGCGCCGCCGGTGGGGTGGCCGGCGACGGCGGGCAGGGCGGCGAAGAGGTGGGCTTCCTCGTCCAGCGCATCGTCGGTCCAGTCGGGATGGGCGGCCTGGGCGCGGGCGCGGGATTGGGCGAAGCCTTCGCGCTGGGCGGTCAGGGAGCGGTAGGCATAGAGCAGTTGCAGCTCGCAATCCGGGTGGGTGGCGCGCAGGCGGGCTGCGGCGTCGCGCAGGCGGGAGAGTGCGCCCTGGCGCAGCCATGGGTAGGGCAGCGGCGGGCCGAAGGCGAGGCCGGGTTCGGGGCCGAAGCGGACCAGGGGCTCGCCGTTGTCGTGCACCGGCACGGCGGCCAGGGCGCGGGCGGTGTGGATGGCGCGGTCGGACAGGACCTGGTCGGCGGTGCGCATGGCGTGCTCCGGGGGCGATTGCGGGATCGGGAAGGAACCTTGCGGGGGCGGGGGGCGTCCTGATGGCAGGGCCTGGTGGGGGGCGGGCAGGGCAGCGAGGAGGCGGAGCATGTCGGCATTCGTGCGGAACGGGTTGACGGCCGGAGTGGTGCTGCTGGTGGCGGGGCTGGGGATCGGCGTGGTGCAGGAACTGGGCGAGGCGGAGGAGGCGCGGGTGGCGGCGATCCGGGCCCAGCCGGAGACGAGGGTGTATTGCCGGGCGGTGGCGACGTGGCGCAAGGCGATGGGGTTCAGGGTGGAGCTGCGGGACCTGCCGGTGGAATGCCGGGCGTGAGGCTGGCGGCCTCGTCGTTCACTTCGTCGATGATGGCATCGAGCAGGCGGGCGGCGAAATGCGGGGGCAGGGCCTCGCCGATCAGCACGATGCGGGTGGAGTGGTCGTCGGTCGGCCAGGCCTGAAGAAAGTCGGGTTCCGAGAACACATGCTGGACGCCGTGGATGACCGCCGGGCGGCCGGGGGATTCGGCGATGTCGACCAGGCCCTTGAGCCGGAGCAGGCGCGGCCCGCAATGCTCGGCCAGCGCTTGCAGCAGCAGGGTGAGCGCCAGCGCGGGGACGGGTTCGGTGCGGCGGATCCCGGCCGCGGTGATGGCGGCGGTGTGCAGGGCGATCGGGGGGATTTCGGCGGGCAGGCGGCCGGGGGGGGCGAGGAGCCATGCCGCGTCGGCTTGGGTGGTCGGGGTGGCGGCGGGGTTGAGGGCGGCGAGGCGGGCGCGCAGGGCGGGGGTCGGCGTGGCGCGGTCGGTCTTGGTCAGCAGGATGCGGTCGGCCATGGCGACCTGGCGGCGGGCTTCGGGGTGGCGGTCGAGCGTGGGTTCGCCGAGTTCGCTGTCGACCAGGGTGGCGATGGCGGCGATGGCGAAGCGGCCGGCCAGGGCGGAGTCGGACATCAGGGCGGCGAGGATTGGGGCGGGGTCGGCCAGGCCGGAGGTTTCGACCAGGATGCGGGCGAAGCTGATCTCGCCGGCGTCGCGGCGGGCCTGGAGGTCGAGCAGGGTTTGCACCAGGTCGGTGCGGATGGCGCAGCAGAGGCAGCCGGTGGTGAGCTGGAGGAGGGTTTCGTCCCCGGTGGCGATGAGGTGATGGTCCAGCGCGATTTCGCCGAATTCGTTGACGATGACGGCGGTGTCGGACAGGCTCGGGTCAGGCAGCAGCCGACCGATGAACGTGGTCTTGCCGCAACCCAGAAACCCCGTCACGACGGATACAGGTACCATGGACAATCCCGACCACATCATTCGCGACGTCGCAAGCCTGCGGGCCCTGTACGGGGAGCCGATGGGGGCGGCGGTGAGCAAGCAGGTGGACCACCTGCATCCGCATTACCAGGCGCTGATCCGCGCCTCGCCGTTCTGCGTGCTGGCCAGCGTGGGCGATACGGTGGAGATCACGCCGCGCGGGGACGCGCCGGGGTTCGTGGAGATCCAGGACGCGCATACGCTGCTGCTGCCGGACCGGCGGGGGAACAACCGGATCGACAATCTGCGCAATATCGTGGCCGATCCGCGGGTGACGCTGCTGTTCCTGATCCCCGGCGTGGGGGAGACGCTGCGGGTGATCGGGCGGGCGTTCATCAGCGTGGACCCGGCGCTGCTGGCGCGGTTCGTGGTGAACAACCAGCTGCCGAAGAGCGTTCTGGTGGTGAAGGTGGAGAGCTGCTTCTTCCAGTGCGCCAAGGCGCTGATGCGCTCCAAGCTGTGGGACAAGGAGGCGCAGATCGAGCGCAGCGCGCTGCCGAGCAACGGGCGGATCCTGGAGGACATCACCAAGGGCGAGTTCGACGGGCAGGCCTATGACAAGATCGCGCCGCAGCGGCTGAAGGACACGATGTACTGAGGCCGCGCGAGGCTTTCCTGCACCCTCGCGGCCGCGCGCAGCGAGCGGAGCAGAGCGCGCGATGGCCTCCGGCGCGGGTCAGCCGGCGTCGGTCCGGCTCGGCTCCGCGGCCTGGGGCTGCGCGGGGGCGGCGGGGAGGTAGAGGGTGACGGTGGTGCCCTGGCCCTGGGTGCTGGCCAGGTGCATCGTGCCGCCGATATCGGCCAGGAAGGCGGAGATGGAGGTGAGGCCGAGTCCGGTGCCGCCATCCTGCTTGGTGGTGAAGAAGGCCTCGGTGGCGCGGGTAAGCGTGGCGGTGTCCATGCCGATGCCGGCGTCGGCGACGGCGAGCTCGACATAGTCGCCGCTGGCGAGCCCGGGCGGGGCGGTGGCGCGGCGGGTGGTGATGGCGATCGAGCCACCGGCCGGCATGGCGTCGCGGGCGTTGATGATCAGGTTCATCAGCGCGGCTTCCAGCTCGGCGGGGTCGGCGGCGATGGTGGGCGGCAGGTCGGGGGCGAAATTCTCCTCCAGCCGGTAGCGTGGGCCGAGGGCGGTGCGCAGCAGCTTGCAGGTGGCCGCAATGGCGGGGCCCGGCGCGCAGGTGCGGGACGGCTCGGTGCGGTTGGTGGTGAAGGCGAGCAGGCGCTTGGTGAGCTGGGCGCCGCGCTCGCTGACCTCGCGGAGCTGGGTGGTGAGGTCGCGGGCGCGGGTGGTGTTGCCCTGGGCGATGGCGCGGTCGATCAGGGCGGCGCCGGCCTGGACGGCCTGGATGGTGTTGCGGAAATCGTGCACCAGGCCGGCGGCGATATGGCCGAGGGTTTGGACGCGCTGGAGGTGGCGGAGCATGGCCTCCATGTCGGCGCGGGCGCGTTCGGCGGCGGCGGCGTGCTCGGCTTCCTCGCGGGTGCGGCGCTCGGCCAGCAGGAGGCGCCCGGCGGACAGGCGGTGGCGCCAGGTGAGGGCCAGCAGCAGGAGCATGGCCAGGGCGGACAACAGCAGCATGGGCAGGCTGCGCTCGAACCAAGCAGCGCGGATGTCGGCGATCGGGCGGCCGTAGGCGAGGATCACGCCGGCGCGGTCCAGGCGGCGGAGGGCAACGAGGCGATCGATTCCGTCGATCGGCGACACGACGCGGCTGGTGGCGGCGGCCCCGGTGCGGGGCGGGCCGCTCGCGAGGGCGAGCACCTCGGTGTCGGCGGGCAGGCGCTGGCCGGTGGGAGATGGCGGGGGCGGGAAGCGCGCAAGGACGACGCCATCGTCGCGGATCAGGCCGATGGCGTCGTTGGTGTCGGCGCGCACGGCACGGAACGTGGAGATCAGGGTGGATTGCAGGAAGGTGGCCCAGATCACGCCGCCATCAGGCTGCCCGTCCGGGCCGATGCGGGGGCGGGCATAGGGAATGACGATTTCGCTGCTGGTGCGGCCGATGATCGGTTCGCCCACGGACACGCTGCGAGGGCCGGCTGTGCCGGTAGCGTGAAGGGCGGCGACGTAGTCGCGGTCGCTGTGGCTGGTGCGGGGGCCGGGGAAGGGGGCGCTGGAGATGTGAAGGAGCTGGCCCGAGGGGTCGATGATGCCGATGCGGTTGGTATTCGGGACGGCGCGCTCCAGCCGATGCAGCAGGTCGGGGATGGTGGGGTCGTCGTCGATCTGGGTCCAGGACATGCCGTCGAGGCGGACCTGGACGGCTTCGATCACCGCGTCATGGACCTCCAGGGAGCGGACGAGGTGTTCGTGGAGGAGGTCGACGGTGTGGAAAGCGAGCTCGACGGCTTCGCGCTCCACTTGGCGCCAGGACCATTGCGCAAACGCAATCGCCATGGCCAAGGGGATGGCCATGGAGGCGAGCCATATTGGTGCGGCATGAAGCCGTTCACGCATGGTCATTCGACAACTCCATGGCGTTCGGTCACTGGCGTGTGGCGTCGTCATGGATTGTTGCGGTCAATCTCGGACTGTCATCCTTGCATGCACTGCCCCGCGGCGCAGGACACGTTTTCGGGAACAACGGATACGTTTCGTCACTGCCACCGGTTGCTCTTTCCGGTACTTGCCCACGGCGTCGGGCTATCGCGCTCCCCGGGTTATCGCGCCCCTGGGCCGATGCGGGCCGAGCCGCCGCGGGGGATGCCGAGGGCGGTGCGTAGCGCGGTAAGCAAGGCGGTGATGGAGGGGGCGGGGCGCGGTGGGCGGCCGGCGGCGGCGCGGGCGGGGGTTTGCAGGAACCAGCGGGTGGGTGCGGGGCCGGGGGCGACGGTGTAGGTGCCGTCGGACGCGGCGATGGCGATGTGGGCGGCCTCGACGGTGACGCGCGCGTCGAGGCCCCACAGGCGCAGGGCGTCGCGGAGAAGGGCGCGGAGGTCGGCGGGGGTCATGGGGAGGCCTTCACTTTGTTCACAAAAGGAAGGCTCCTGCCTACATCTTGACGGGCGCCGCGATGATGTTGGGGTCGATCGTGCGGCTGATCCATTTGCCGTCCGCGAGGTCGCCGGTGAGCTGGCCGTTCTCCATGACCACCTTGCCGCGCAACATGGTGAGGCAGGGCCAGGCATGGGCGTCCCAGCCTTCCCAGGGGGTGTAGTCGGTTTCGTGCAGGTCGGCGGCCGTGATGGTGCGGCGCTTCGTGGGGTCCAGCACGGTGATGTCGGCGTCCGCGCCCGGGGTGATGGCGCCCTTGCGGGGATACATGCCGAGGATGCGGGCGGCGTTGGTGCTGACGAGATCGACGAAGCGTTCGAGGGAGTAGCCGCGGCGGCCGACCATCTCGGTGTACATCAGGGGGACGCGGGGTTCGACGCCGGAATTGCCGCCGGTGGTGTCGTCGATGCGCACGCCCTGGGTTTTCTGCGCCAGGGTGCAGCAGAGCTCGTCGGTGGCGACGCAGTTGATGCTGCCGTCGAGCGTGCCGGCCCAGAGGGCGGCCTGGTCGCGCGGCGACTTGAGCGAGGGGTAGGTGTGGTAGATCTGGCCGTTGGGGCGTTTGTAGTCCTCGGTGGTGTAGAGCATGTATTGGTGGAGGCTCTCGCCGTAGATCGGGATGCCCTTGGCGCGGGCCTCGCGGATGGCGGCGACGCCGGATTCGGCCGAGGTGTGCAGCATATACAGCGCGGTGCCGGGGACGGATTCGGCGAGGCGGATGATGCGGCGGAACGAGAGGTCCTCGCTCAGTGCGTTGTGGACCTCGGCCATGTTGTGGAAGCTGGTGCGGCCCTCGCGGATCAGCTTCGCATACATGTGCATGACGATGTCGTTGTCTTCGGCATGGATGACGGCCAGGCCGCGGTGGGCGGCGATGACCTGGAACACCTCCCAGATGTCGCCGAAATCGACCATGCGGCCCTTGCGGCTCGGCGTGATGTCGGTGGTGAAGATCTTCACGGTGGGGTGGCCGGCGCGGATGGCGTCGGCGAGTTCGACCAGGTGGGGCGGCTGGATGTCCCCTTCGACCATGAGGTGGAAGGCGTAGTCGATGTGGCAGGCGCCGGCCCAGCCCGCGTCGCGCTTCTGGATGGCGGCCTGGATGGTGGGGCCGTCGATGGTGCGGACGAAGTCGATCATGGTGGTGGTGCCGCCGAACACCGCCGCGCGGGAGACGACGGAAGCGGGCTGGGTGTTCTGCGGCGCGCCGCCGTCGGGAGAGGGCATCGGCCAGTCGCAGTGGACGTGCGGGTCGATGCCGCCGGGCATGACGATGCGGCCGGTCATGTCGATGATTCGGGGGGCGCTCAGGGTGCCGAGCTTCTCGATGGCGGCGATGCGGCCGGCCTCGATGGCGATGTCGGCGGCGAGGACGCCTTCCGGGGTGACGATGCGGTCGCCGCGCAGCACCAGATCGACCATGTGAGACTCCCGCGTTTGCACGGACATGGTCGCGCTGTGGGCGGGGGGAGGCAAGGGGCAGGAAGGATTCTTCTTTTTGTGAACAAAAAGAAGCAAAAAAACTTTTTCCATTTGGGGCGGAGTGGCGGACGGGCGGGGAACAGGGCGTTGGTCGCGCGTGAAGGGTGAAGTTTTTTTGCTTCTTTTTGTTCACAAAAAGAAGCCTTGCTTGCTTCCGCTTGTGCTCGCGTGGAGCTAGCCTGCGCCGATGGACACGCATCTGACGGATTGCATCGTGGTGGGCGGCGGGATCGCGGGGGCGTCGGCGGCGGCGTTCATCGCGGCAGACCGGCGGGTGGTGCTGGTCGAGGCGGAGGAGGCGGCGGGGTATCACACCACGGGGCGGTCGGCGGCGTTGTGGATCCTGAACTACGGGCCGGCGGATGTGCGGACGCTGACGGGGGCGTCGCGGGGTTTTTTCGAGGCACCGCCGGAGGGATTCTCCGAGGCGCGGCTGTGGTTGGGGCGGGACGTGCTCTACCTGGCGGCCGCGGGGGATGCGGGAGCGGCGGCCGAGGTGATGGCCGCGGGGGTTGGGCTGCGGGAGATTTCCGTGGCGGCGGCGCGGGCGATGGTGCCGGCGATCCGGGAGGGGGCGGTGTCCGCGGCGCTGGTGGAGAGCGGGACGTTCGACCTGGACGTGGCGGCGCTGCACCAAGGGTTCCTGGGGTTGCTGCGGCGGCGGGGGGGCGCGGTGGCGCTGCGCAGCCGGACGATGCGCGTCGCGCGCGTCGGTGGGGCGTGGGAGGTGGAGGTGACAGGTGGCGCGCGGTTCCGGGCGCCGGTGCTGGTGAATGCGGCGGGCGCCTGGGGGGACGAGGTGGCGGCGCAGGCCGGGGTTCGGCCCGTGGGGCTGGTGCCGAAGCGGCGGACCGGGGTGATCATCGATCCGGCGCCGTGGCAGCCGGCGGAGTGGCCGGCACTGATGGAGGCGCGGGAGGGCTGGTATGGCAAGCCCGAGGCGCGGACGCGGCTGATGATCTCGCCGGCGGACGAGACGCCGATCCATGCGCATGACGTGCAGCCGGACGAACTGGACGTGGCGATCGCCGTCGATCGGATGCAGCAGATGCTGGACATCGAGGTGCGGCGGGTGGAGCGCGCCTGGGCGGGGCTGCGGACGTTCACGCCGGATGGCAGCCTGTGCTTCGGGTTCGCGCACGATGCGCCGGGGTTCTTCTGGTGCGTGGGGCAGGGGGGCTACGGCATCCAGACCTCGCCGGCGGCGGGGCGGCTGGTGGCGGACATGGTGGCGGGGCGGGCGCCGACATGGCTGGACGAGTCGGGAGGTGACTCGACCCTCGACTCGGCACGACTCGTGAATGCGACTCGTCCGGAGCGATTCGCATGACCGATTCGGCCCGATTCGATGCGTTGGTGATCGGCGGCGGGATCGCGGGGGCGACGGCGGCCTTCCACCTGTCGATAGAGCGGCGCGTCGGGCTGGTCGAGGCGGAGGAGGCGGCGGGATATCATACCTCCGGGCGGTCGGCGGCGCTGTGGGTGGCCAATGCGGGGCCGGAGTACGAGCTGGCGCTGGCGCGGGACTCCTTTGGGTTCCTGAAAAACCCGCCCGAGGGATTCGCGGACGGACCGGTCCTGGTGGAGCGGCCAGTGGCGTTCGCCGTGCCGGAGAACCAACTGGACGACCTGGCGGCGATGCTGGCGACGCGGCAGAACGTGCATTCGATCACGGTGGACGAGTTGCGGGCGATGATCCCGGCGGTGCGGCCTGGCTATGCGGCGGCGGCGGCGATCGAGTTCGGGAATTTCGACATCGATGTGGACCGGTTGCTGCAGGGATATCTGCGGATGGCTCGGGTGCGCGGGGCCGTCTTGGGGTTCCGGCGACGGTCGCAGCGGATCTCGCGGGCCGGCGGGGTCTGGCGGGTCGAGACGACCGGCGGGGTGTTCGAGGCGCCGGTGCTGGTGAATGCGGCGGGTGCCTGGGGAGACGAACTGGCGGCGCAGGCAGGCATCCGCCCGCTCGGGCTGGTGCCGAAGCGGCGGACGGCGGTGGTGATCGACCCGGCGCCGTTCGAGGTGGCGCGCTGGCCGCGGCTGTATGACGCGCGGCGCAGCTGGTACTGCAAGCCTGAGGCGCGGACGCGGCTGATGGTCTCGCCCGCCGATGCGACGCCGACGCATGCGCATGACGTGCAGCCGGAAGAGATCGACGTGGCCGTCGCCGTCGCGCGGATGCAGGAGGTGTTGGACATTCCGGTGCGCCGGGTGGAGCGGGCCTGGGCGGGGCTGCGGACCTTCACGCCCGACGGAGCGTTCGCATTCGGGGAAGCCGCGGAGGGCGAGGGGTTCTTCTGGTTCGTGGGCCAGGGCGGAGACGGGATCCTGACGTCGCCGGCGGCCGGGCGGTTGCTGGCCGATCTGGTGGCGGGGCGTGGGGCAGCGATCGCGGCCATTGATCCGCGCCGATTCGCCTAGGAAGCAAGGATTCTTCTTTTTCTGAAGAAAAAGAAGCAAAAAGACTTTTTTCCGTTTCCGTTGGCGTTCAACGAGGGGATGAAAGTTTTTTGGTTCTTTTTTTCAAAAAAGAACATTCTTGCTTTCCCTTGCCGCGTACCGCCGCATACGGCATGCATCTTGCCTGCGGCGGACCCCTGAACGCTGACGGGAAGACCCATGGCCCTGCATGTCGCGCTGACCCATCGGACGAGCTATCGCTATGACCGCGCGGTGTCGCTGGGGCCGCAAACCATCCGGCTGCGGCCGGCGCCGCATGCGCGCACGCCGGTGCTTTCCTATTCGCTCAATGTCACCCCCAAGCCGCATTTCCTGAACTGGCAGCAGGACCCGCAGGGCAATTTCCTCGCCCGGGTGGTGTTTCCGGAGAAGGTGACGCACTTCGAGGTGGCGGTGGACCTGGTGGCCGACATGGCCACGATCAATCCGTTCGACTTCTTCCTGGAGCCCGAGGCGGAGACGTTTCCGTTCGCCTATGACCCGGTGCTGGAGCACGAGCTGGCGCCGTTCCGGCGGCTGGAGGCGCCGGGGCCGTTGCTGGCGGCGATGATCGCGGGGGTCCCGCGTGCGCCGAAGCGGACGGTGGATGTGCTGGTGGCGCTGAATGCCATGGTGCAGTCGCGGATTGCCTATATCGTACGCATGGAGCCGGGCGTCTGGTCGCCGCAGCGGACGCTGGAGGAAGGGCGCGGGTCGTGCCGGGATTCGGCCTGGCTGCTGGTGCAGTTGCTGCGGCATCTGGGGTTCGCGGCGCGGTTCGTCTCCGGCTACCTGATCCAGCTGGTGGGCGACGTGAAGCCGCTGGAGGGGCCGGAGGGGCCGGCGGCGGATTTCACCGACCTGCATGCGTGGGCGGAGGTGTACCTGCCGGGGGCCGGGTGGATCGGGCTCGATGCCACGTCGGGGCTGATGGCGGGGGAGGGGCATATCCCGCTGGCGGCGACGCCCGATCCGCAGTCGGCCGCGCCGATCTCGGGTGGAGTGGAGAAGGCGGAGGTCGAGTTCGGCTTCGAGATGGCGGTGAAGCGGGTGCTGGAAACGCCGCGCACCACCAAACCGTATTCCGAGCGGGCGTGGCAGGCGATCCTGGCGGCGGGTGCCGAGGTGGACCGGGCGCTGGCGCGCGGCCAGGTGCGGCTGACGATGGGGGGCGAGCCGACCTTTGTCGCGGCGTCGGATTTCGAGGCGCCGGAGTGGAACACGGCTGCGCTGGGGCCGACCAAGCGGGCCTATGCCTCGCGGCTGCTGCGGCGGTTGGCGCCGATCTGGGCGCCGGGGGCGGTGCTGCATACCGGGATGGGCAAGCAGTATCCGGGCGAGCCGCTGCCGCGCTGGGCGCTGTCGGCCCACTGGCGGACGGACGGCGAGCCCGTGTGGCTGAACCCGGAGCTGCTGGCCGATCCGGACCGGGATCGGGGCACGGCGACGGCGGAGGACGCGGCGCGGTTCGCGGCGGCGCTGGCGGAGCGGTTGCAGGTCGACCCCGCGATGGCGCTGCCGGCGCATGAGGACGTGCACTACTATCTGTGGCGCGAGCATCGGCTGCCGGCCAATGTGGTGACGCAGGACAGCAAGCTGCGCGATCCGCTGGAGCGTGCGCGGATGGCGCGACTGTTCGCCCAAGGCTTGGGCTCGCCGGTGGGGACGGTGCTGCCGCTGCGGCGGGCGATGATGCGGGGCGCGCGGCGGTGGCAGACCGGGAAATGGTTCTTCCGCAGCGACACTCTGTTCCTGCTGCCGGGTGATTCACCGATCGGGCTGCGGCTGCCGCTGGACAGCCTGCCCTGGGTGGACCCCGACACGGTCGAGCCGGAGTTCGAGCGCGATCCGTTTGATATCGCGGGAAAGCTGCCGGCGCAGGCGGTGCTGATGGCGGGGCCGCCGCGCGTGGCGGGCTCGGGCGTGGAGGATTGGCGGCCGCAGGTGGCGGCGCTGCCGGAGGTGGGCCAGGGCGAGCGCGAACCGGTGCGCACGGCGCTGGCGGTGGAGCCGCGGGGCGGGTTGATCCATGTGTTCCTGCCGCCGCTGACCGCCGGCGAGGACTGGCTGGCGCTGGTGGCGGCCGTGGAGGCGACGGCGAAGGAATTCGGGCAACCGATTGTCCTGGAAGGATACCTGCCGCCGTCGCATCCCGGATTGCAGCATTTCTCGGTGACGCCCGACCCCGGGGTGATCGAGGTGAACATCCATCCCTCGACCTCCTGGGCCGAGCATGTGGCGCGGACGGAGACGCTGTACGAGGAGGCGCGCCAGGTAGGGCTGGCGTCGGAGAAGTTCATGCTCGACGGCCGGCATGTCGGCACCGGCGGCGGCAACCATGTGGTGATGGGCGGGGCCTCGCCGGAGGAAAGCCCGTTCCTGCGGCGGCCGGACCTGCTGAAATCGGTGCTGGGGTTCTGGCACAACCACCCGAGCCTTTCGTTCCTGTTCAGCGGGTTGTTCATCGGGCCGACCAGCCAGCATCCGCGCATCGACGAGGCGCGCGACGATGCGGTGGCGGAGCTGGAGACGGCGTTCGCGCAGGTGAAGCGGGATGCGCCGCCGCCGCCCTGGATGACCGACCGGATCTTCCGCAACATCCTGGTCGACATGGCGGGGAACACGCACCGCACCGAGTTCTGCATCGACAAGATGTACGATCCCTCGGGGCCGTCCGGCCGGCGGGGGCTGGTGGAGTTCCGGGCGTTCGAGATGCCGCCGCATGCGCGGATGTCGGCCGCCCAGATGCTGCTGATGCGCGCGGCCGCCGCGGCGTTCTGGGAGCGGCCCTACGAGCGGCGGCTGGTGCGGTGGGGGACGCGGCTGCACGACCGGTTCCTGCTGCCGCAGCCCTGCCTGGAAGACCTGCGCGACGCGCTGGAGGAGCTGGGCGGCTACGGGTTCAAGCTCGACCCGGCCTGGTTCACGCCGCACGCGGAGTTCCGCTTCCCGAAGATCGGCGCGATTACCGTGCGCGACATGAACGTCGAACTTCGGCACGCGCTGGAGCCGTGGCATGTGCTGGGCGAGGAAAGCACGCCGGAAGGCATGGTGCGCTACGTCGATTCCGCGACCGAGCGGGTGCAGCTGCGGGTGAGCCACTGGGTGGAGGAACGCTACACGCTGGCGGTGAACGGCGTCGGCGTGCCGCTGTCGCGGACCGAACGGGTCGGGGACTACGTGGCAGGCATCCGGTTCAAGGCCTGGAACCCGCCGCACAGCCTGCACCCCACTGTGAAGGCCCAGGCGCCGCTGGTAATCGACGTGTTCGACAGCTGGACCGGGCGCAGCCTGGGCGGCATGACGCACCACGTCGCCCACCCCGGCGGACTCAGCTACGACAGCTTCCCGGTGAACGCCAACGAAGCCGAAGCGCGGCGACGCTCGCGGTTCCTGGCGATGGGACACTCGCCCGGACCGATGCCGGAGCCCCTCACGCGAACCAGCCTCGACCACCCCATGACCCTCGACCTGCGCCGCTTCGCCTGACACCCTGGACCTCAACCATTCCGCCTGGGATGCTGAACGGATGATCGGCAGAGTCGCGGGCGTTGGGAGAGGAAAGAAAGGCCAGGGCTCTGCCCTGGACCCGCCAAGGGCGGAGCCCTTGGAACCCCGGGCCTTTTCCGCCTTCGGCGGGAGGGGCCGTCTCAGCGCGCGACACAAACCGGGCCAGCGCCTCCCGCCGAGGGCGGAACAAAGATTGAAGGTCCAGGGGGCTCGGCCCCCTGGTGGGGTCCAGGGGCAACGCCCCTGGCCTTCCTTCCTATGCCAACCGCCGGCGCCCCGCCGATGATCGTTCAGCCGCCTGACGAGATGGTTGATGGCCGGGGTGGCTTGCGCGGGCATTGGCGTGGGGTTTTGGGGGCGTTGTCGGGGTTGGATTTGGCCGAGCGGGGGCGTCGGCTGGATTTGGCGTTTGGGGAGGAGGGGATCACCGGGTGGTTGCCGGGGGCGGTGGCGGAGCAGGCGTGGCGGTGTGATCCGGTGCCGTTGCCGGTGCCGGCGGCGGAGTTTGCGGCGATCGAGGCGGGGTTGGCGCAGCGGGCGCGGGTGTGGCAGGCGGTGCTGGCGGATTTGCATGGGCCGCGGCGGTTGTTGGCCGAGGGGGTTTTGCCGCCGGCGCTGGTCTATGGGAATCCGGGGTATTTGCGGCTGGGGCCGGGGCATGGGGCGCCGTTGCTGTCGTTCTATGCGGCGGATCTGGTGCGTGGGGCGGATGGGCGGTGGGCGGTTCTGGCCGACCGGACGGGGACGGCGAGCGGGATTGCGCATGCGCGGGAGAACCGGCGGCTGTTGAGCCGGGTGGTGCCGGAGCTGATGAAGCCGGTGCAGGTGCGGCAGCTGCGGCCGTTCTTCGATGTGTGGCAGGACGCGCTGCGGCGGCTGTCGCCGAACGGCGGTGCGGTGGCGCTGCTGACGCCGGGGACGCGGAGCCGGCAGTGGTTCGAGCACATGTATCTGTCGCGGGAGCTGTCGTGCGCGCTGGTGGAGGGGGGCGACCTCACGGTGCGGGGCGGTGGGGTCTTTCTCAAGACATTGAGAGGGTTGCAGCCGGTTGATGTGATCCTGTCGAAGGTGTCCGGGCGGCTGATGGATCCGCTGGAGCTGGAGACCGGGAGCCATGTGGGCGTGCCTGGGCTGCTGGGGGCGATGCGGGGCGGGCGGGTTCGGGTGGCCAAT
>CAMDGX010000058.1 GCA_945897825.1 Asaia bogorensis
GCCCCCGGGCGGTTCGGCCGGCGCGGCCCGGCGCGCGCCGGGCGGGGTGATCGGCTGCGCCGCGGCATAGGCGGCATCGCGCCGGTCGACCTCGAGCCCGGCGGCGATGCGGGCCCGCTGCGCGGCTTCGGTCGTACCAGGGCGCGCCGGCACGCTGGCGAGATTGGGATAGGGCGCATCGGCATTCGGCGGCAGCGGCCGTTCCTCGGCCAGGCGCCCCCCTTCCAGCTGTCGCCACCACGCAATCGGGTCTGCCCCGGGCCCGGAGCCGCAGGCCGTCAGCGCCAGCAGCGCGCCCATGGCGAGGCAGGCCCGCAGCCGGGGCGCACGCGGCGATCCGCACCGGCCTTGGGGTCGCCCGCCATGACCACTATATCCCATACCTGTAGCAGACTCGGCGCACCCGGATCGCATAGGCTGCATCCACCCTCCATCGGCGCCTCGCACGGCGAGCGTGCGCCCCCGCCGGTGTAGCAGCGCAGTGCCGCCCACGGAAAGGACGACGCCATGGCCGACCCGCAGAAGCCCGAACCGGTGCCGTTCAAGCTTCCCGACCCTGCCGCGCTGTCCCGCTCGATGGCCGACATCGCCGAGCGCAGCCAGCGCCTGGTCGGCGACTGGCTCAAGCGCCAGGCCGAGGAGGGCCCCGGCAAGCCCGACCCGATGAATGTCGGCGCCGCCTTCATGGAGATGACCACCCGCCTGATGGCCAACCCCGAGCGGCTGGTCCAGGCGCAGATGGGCTTCTGGCAGGACTACATGTCGCTCTGGCAGAGCACCGCGCGCCGGATGATGGGCCTCGAGGCACCGCCGGTCATCCAAGGCGACCCGCGCGACCGCCGCTTCAAGGACGACGCCTGGAAGGACAACGAGGTCTTCGACTTCATCAAGCAGTCCTACCTGCTCTCGGCCCGCTACATCCAGGATGTGGTGAAGCAGGCCGACGACCTGCCGCCGGCCACCGCGCAGAAGGTCGATTTCTATTCCCGCCAGTTCATCGACGCGATGAGCCCCAGCAACTTCCTGCTCACCAACCCCGAGGTGCTGCGCAAGACCGCCGAGACCGGCGGCGAGAACCTCATCAAGGGGCTGAGCAACCTGCTCGGCGACCTGGAGCGCGGCAAGGGCAATTTGCGCATCAAGATGACCGACATGGAGGCGTTCAAGATCGGCGAGAACATCGCCGTGACGCCGGGCAAGGTGGTGTTCCAGAACGACCTGATGCAGCTGATCCAGTACACCCCCACCACCGAGAAGGTGCTGAAGCGCCCGCTGCTGATCCTGCCGCCGTGGATCAACAAGTTCTACATCCTGGACCTGCGCGCCCGGAACAGCTTCGTGCGCTGGGCGACCGCGCAGGGGCACACCGTGTTCATCGTCTCCTGGGTGAACCCCGACGAGAAGCTCGCCGAGAAGGGCTTCGAGGACTACATGAAGGAAGGCGTGCTCGCCGCACTCGACGCGATCGAGCAGGCGACCGGGGAACGCGCGGTCAATGCCATCGGCTACTGCCTGGGCGGGACGCTGCTCTCCTCCAGCCTCGCCTGGATGGCCGCCCATGGCGACGACCGGATCAAGAGCGCCACCTTCTTCGTCACCCTGATGGATTTCCGCGAGAGCGGCGAGTTGAACGTTTTCATCGACGAGGAGCAGATCAAGGCGCTCGAGGACAAGATGAACAAGCGGGGCTTCCTCGAAGGCTCCGAGATGGCGACCACGTTCAACATGCTGCGCGCCAACGACCTGATCTGGTCGTTCGTGGTGAACAACTACCTGCTCGGCAACGACCCGTTCCCGTTCGACCTGCTGTACTGGAACTCCGACTCGACGCGCATGCCGGCGCGCATGCACTCCTTCTATCTCCGCAACATGTACCAGGAGAACCGGCTCGCGCAGCCCGGCGGCATCACGCTTGCCGGCACGCCGATCGACCTCGGCCGCGTCACGGTCCCGGCCTACTTCATCTCCACCCGCGAGGACCACATCGCGCCGTGGCGGGCGACGTATCGGGGCACGAAGCTGCTGGGCGGGGAGAACCGCTTCGTGCTGGCGGCCAGCGGCCATATCGCCGGCGTGGTGAATCCGCCGGAGGGCGGCAAGTACAGCCACTGGATCAACCCGGAACTGCCGGACGATCCCGAGACTTGGTTCCAGGGCGCCACCGAGATCGCCGGCTCCTGGTGGCCGGACTGGCAGCGCTGGATCACGGCGCTCGACAAGCGCCAGGTCAAGGCGCGCGAGCCCGGCGACGGCAAGCTGCCGGTGCTGGAGGATGCGCCCGGCAGCTACGTGAAAGTGCTGCTGAGCTAGCGCCATGCGGGCTGACATGGCGCGGGTGATCGTCGAGCGCCCGCGCATCCCTGACCCAAATCCGCGCCGCGGCCGGGCGGTGCCGCTCGATGACCTGCCGAAGCAGCAGGGCATGCGCCGGCCCTATGCGCCGAACGGCAAGGCGCTCAACGAGAACCTCAACCCGCTGCGCCGCTACCTCGAGAAGCAGGTCGGCCGGCCGTGGGACAAGGTCTATGCCGAGATCAGCGCCCATCTTCGCCCCACCAGCGCGGTGCAGCAGCATGTGCGCGACCACCTGCACGACTTCGTCGCCGTGAAGCCCCGCCGCCTGGCCAACCAGCTGCGCCAGCGCCGCGGCAGCGACCTGTGGCATCAGCCGTTCTACGTTCATCCCCGCACCGGCCTGCTGTGCCGCACCGCGCGCCTGGAGGCGCGGCACGGCCGGGCATAGGCAGGACCGCATCGCATGCGAACGCTTCTCGTCGCCACCGACCTGTCGGCCCGCTCGCACCGCGCCCTGCGCCGGGCGGCGCTGCTCGCCCGGGCCGAGGGGGCGGCGATCGTTCTGCTGCACGTGGTGGACGACGACCAGCCGGCGCGGATGGTGGATGCCGCCCGGTCGACCGCGCTTGAGCTGCTCGACGACCAGTCCCGCGCCGTGCGCGACCAGGACGGGGTTGCCTGCCATCCCGAGGTCGCGCTCGGCGAGCCGTTCGAGGCCATCGCGCGCGCCGCCACGCACCATGCGGCGGAGCTTGTGGTGATCGGCCAGCATCGGCGCGAGATCCTGCGCGATCTGTTCCTGGGCACCACGGCCGAACGCACGATCCGCAGCACGACGCTGCCCGTGCTGATGGTGCAGTCGCCGGCCACCCGGCGCTACCGCGCCGTGCTGGCCGCGATGGACCTGTCCGACATTGCCGCCCGCGCGCTGGGGTGTGCCGCCGAACTGGGCCTGACGCGCGAGGCGCTGGTGGGGGCGTTGCATGTGTACGCGCCGGTTGGCGGTGGTGCGCTGGCACGGTCCGGCATGACAACGCGTTCGCGGGAGGCGGCCGAGGCGGGGGAGGCCGCGGCCGCCGCGGCCGACCTCGATGCGTCCCTGGCCGACCTGGTGGATGCGCCGGCGCAGCGCCTCGTGCGGCCCGCCACCGGCGGCGTGGCCGACATGATCTGCGACACGGCCCGCAGCCTGTCGGCCGACCTGATCGTGGTCGGCACGCGCAGCCGGTCGAACCTGGCGAGCCTGCTGCTCGGCAGCGTAGCCGGCGAGGTGCTGCGCTATGCGCCGTGCGACGTGCTGGCGGTGCCGCCGCCCCGGACGTAGTTGCCGGAATATTATGATAACGCAATAAAATGGGCATGCGAAGGCGAGGCCGAACGCAGGCTGATTCTTCGTCGGATGGGGGCGTGGGCGAGGGGCGGGGCGGCGTCGGCGGCGTTGGTTCCGGGAGGGCGCGGGGGGAATTCGGGCCTCGGGCGGTCCGGGCGCAATGGCACATGGCGACGGTGGGACGGGGCGCAGGACGCGGGATCGCGTGCGTCCGCCGGCTGCTCCGCCCCGATGGGGCGTCGTTCCCGGGATGCGGCGCGGTGGGTGTTGCGGAGGGGCGCGCGTGCGCACGGCGTTGCCCGGGCGGTTCGCGGGCGCTGGGTGGGCGGGGGGAGTTGGCCGGCTTGCCAGGCGCGGATCATGTCCTCCAGGCGGCCGAGGATGCGGGCGAGGCATGCCAGGATCAGGGCATGGATCGCCGTCGGGACGCAGGCGTGCGCGGGGGTCGCGAGCATCGCGACGCGCAGGCTGGCGACCGATTCGGCCAGGGGGGAGGGGGGCATTGCGGCGCGGGGTCCTTGCTGGAGGTGATAACGCAATAGTCAATATAAATGACTATGGCGGCTGCTGCAAGGGGCATTCAAGAAAAAATTCTTGGCAAATCTGCCCGTGCCCAAAGGGTCGAGGGTGCAGGGGGCTCGGCCCCCTGCCGGGGGCAGGGGCGAAGCCCCTACCGGGGTCCAGGGGCAGAGCCCCTGGCCTTCTACCCGAGTTTGGTCGCACTCCACTGCGCCGTGCCGAACTGGGCGAGGTTGACCGGGCCCTGGTGGTGATCGGTGGAGGTGCCGAGGTTGACGGTTCCCGACATGGCCTTGGTGCCGGCTTCGCCCGCGAAGTTGTAGCGGATGTTGCTGCCTTCGTAGCGGGTGCCGAAGCTCAGCGCGACGTGGCTGGCCTCGATCTGGCCGGAGACGGCGCCTTCGAAGAGCTGCGAGTGCTGCTCGCCGGAGATCGCGTTGCCGGACTGGTTGAGGGTGACCTTGTGGACGCGTTCGCCGTGCAGGAAGCGGACGCGGACTTCCCATTCGCCGGAGAGGTCGACCGCCGGCGCGGCCAGCGGGCAGGGGGCGGTGATGCGGGCGCCTTCCAGCACGCGCGCGATGGCCCGGCCGACTTCCGCCGCCTCGCCGGGCTGGAGCTGGAACGGGTCGATGGTGATGCGGTCCTGCTTGGCGGAATGGTCGTCCAGCATGATGCGCGGCGAGCCTTCAAGCACGCCCTGGCGCAGCCCCAGCCCGTCGATGCCGATGCGCGTGCGATCCCAGATGATGCGCAGGGCAGGGACCACCACCACGCCTTCCGGCGCCACCGTTTCGGTGCGCACGCCGGGCACGGCTTCTACCAGTCGCGCGATCTCGGCGTTCTGGCCTTGCCAGCGGGCCATCTCCTCGCTGACGTCGCGCTGCTCCATCCAGTATTCGACGGCGGTGACCAGGCCGATCACGTCCTCCTTGGACACCTTCATCGGCCGGCCGAGCGCCTGGTGCGGCGAGGCGTTGCGCCAGGCGGCCTCGACGAGGTCCTTGCGGCCCAGCAGCAGGCCGGAGGTTTGCGGGCCGCGCAGGAACTTGCCGCCGCTGTAGATGACGAGGTCGGCGCCGCGCACCAGCCAGGGCGAGGGCTTCACGATGTGCTCGCTGGCCGCATCCACCATCACCGGCACGCCGCGGGGCCTGGCGCGGGCGACGAGGTCCTCCATGCGGACCTTGCTTTCATGCTCGTGCGTGCCGAGCACGGCGACCATGGCCACCGGCTGTTCGAAGGCCTTATCGAGTTCCTCGATCGTCTCGACCTCGACGATCACCGTGCCGCTCATGCGGATCGCCTGGTCGTAGGCGAAGCGCTGATTCTTCACCATCACCACGCGGTTGGCCATGCCGGTGGTGTCGGGCAGGCGGAGCATCTTGATCGGGTCGTTGCCGGCGACGCAGGCCATGGTTCCGAGCGCGACGGCCGCGGCGCTGCCGCAGGTGACCAGCGCGCCCTCCGCCCCGGTCAGCTCCGCGAGGCGGGCGCCGGCCTTCTCCATCAGCTCGTCGAGATTGACGAAATGCCGGCTCGCCTCGGCCATCGCCGCGCGGACCTGGGGCAGCATCAGGCTGCCGCCGTGCATGGTGCGCACCGAGCAGCAATTGATGAACGGGCGCACGCCAAGCGCGAGATAGGGGTTGTTGCTGGTGGCGAGGTCGTTCATCGGGGGTGCTCCGGGTGTTGCCTGCCCGGTATCTGAACGCCCCGCGACCGGCCGGGTCAAGCAGTCGCGGCCGGCGCTGCTGCCTTCGCTTCCGCCCAGGCCGCCTTCAGCCACTGCGCCACGGCCACGCTGTGCTCGAAGATCGAGTAGCGATGGCCGAAGCCGTAGTCGATGCCGGGGATCATCTCGACGGTCACCTGCTGGAGGCGGCTGTTCGGATCGCGTGCGTGGTGGGCGAACATCTGCCGCACGACGTTCTTCCACGGCTCCAGCTTCGCCTCGTTCCAGTCGCTGTGCCAGTCGCCGGGCTTCGGGGGGAGGAAGGGATACTGCACGCCGCGGCCCAGGCTGCCATCGGGATGGGCGGCCCAGAGGTTGCGCGGGTTGCTCGGGATCGCCGGGCGGGCATGGGCGTGGCGCACCCAGTTGCGCGCGATCCACTCGGCGCAGACATTGCCGGGGAGGGCGGGGTCGAGCACCAGACCGTCGGCGAGGTCCTCCCGCAGGCCCTCGAAATCCAGCTCGGCTTCGTTGTCGATCTTGAAGATCACGTGGCTGTGGTCGAGCGTCATGTTGAAGGGCACGCCGCGGGCCTCGACGAGGCGGGCCACGTTGGCGACGCGGCTCAGGCGTTCGGACCACATGTTGATGTGGACCTCGAAGCAGGGCGTCACGCCCAGGCGGTCGCCCAGCTCGGCGGCCCAGAGGTAGAATGCCGCGACCTGCTCGTCGGTCACGCGATTGCCGGAGGCGTCCTTGAACGGGACCTGGACGTTCTGCACGCGCATGCCGCATTGGGCGCCGATGCGCAGGTGCCATTCCAGCAGGGGCTCGTCGCGGCCCAGCGCATAGAAGAAGCCGCCGGACAGCAGCGGGATGCCGGTTTCGCGGCTGGCCTTGCGGTAGGTGTCCAGCAGGCCGGGCAGCGGCGTGCGCTCGAAATAGTCGAACACGCCGGCATCGCGGACCATGCGGAACTGGGTTTCCACATCGGGCACATGGGCGTCGGTGTGCAGCACGCCGCCGCCGCTGATGCCGACCAGGATGTCGCGGGACATGGGGGTTTCTCCGTCAGTGGCCGGCGAGGATCGCGTCGGCGATCTTCTCGGCGGTCATCAGGGTGGGGAAGTTGGTGTTGGCGCAGGGCACGACGGGGAAGACCGAGGCGTCGCACACGCGCAGGCCCTCGACGCCGCGCACGCGGCCGGCCGGGTCGGTGACCGCCATCGGGTCGTCGTCGGCGCCCATGCGGCAGGTGCAGCTGGCGTGCCAGACGCCGACGGCGGCGCGGCGGACGAAGGCTTCCATGGCGTCCTCGTCGGCGAGGACCTGGGGGAGGGTGAACTCCTCCATCACCAGCTTCTGCATCAGGTAGCGGCGCAGGGGGGCGGGGCCGTCGAGCAGCCTGGCCATGATGTCGGTGAGGAGCTTGTTCTTCGGGTTGATCTCGCCGACCTGGCGGACCTTGTCGGAGTAGCTGGCGGGGAAGGGGTCGTCGGTGACGCGCTTCATGGCGTCCATCATGTGGATCGCCGCCATGCGGCGGAAGCCGTCGGCGAGGCGGTCGAGGTCGCGCTTGTCGGACAGGAGGTTGAACGACACTTCCGGCTCGGTGCGCCAGTCGGTGGATTGGAGCTTCACCTCGCCGGTTTCGGAGTAGGTTTTGTTGACGAACAGGATGGCGGCGGCGATCTGCTCGCCGACGGCATGCCAGGAGGATTTGGTGGTGGCGGTGACGAACATGTCGCCGGCGGGGGCGCCGCCCATGCCGGAGGTGTAGCGCCAGCCGAGCATGATGTGGCGGCGGGTGGTTTCGTTGACGCGGGCGAACGGCTTCACGAAGGCGGCGAGCGCGATGGACGGGTGGTCCATGAGGCGCTGGCCGACGCCGGGAAGGGCGTGGCGCACCTCGATCCCCATGTCGCGCAGGTGCCCGGCGGGGCCGATGCCGGCGCGCATGAGGTGGGCAGGGGAGTGGATGGCGCCGCAGGAGAGGATGATCTCACGGCCGCGGAAGCTTTGCTTCTTGCCGTCCACCAGGGCTTCGATGCCGGTGCAGGTGGCGCCGTCGAAGGTGAGGGCGCTGACCTGGGTGAGGGTGGAGATGGTGAGGTTCGGGCGGGCGCGGGTGGCGGGGTCGAGGTAGCCGATGGCGGCGGAGACGCGGCGTTCGTAGGCGTTGGAGATGGTGATGGGGAAGTAGCCGTCCTCGAAGAAGCCGTTCTGGTCGGGCAGGTATTTCATGCCGGATTGCTTGAGGGCTTCGGCGAGGCCCTTGGCGTGCTCGGGCCAGAATTCGGGCCAGATGCGGCGGACGGGGATGCGGCCGTCGCGGCCGTGCCACTCGTCGTCGAAATCCATGTCGCGTTCGATCTTCTTGAAGAACGGCAACACGTTCTGCCATTCCCAGCCGGTGGCGCCGCGGGCGGCCCATTCGTCGTAGTCGGTCGGCGCGCCGCGGTTGGCGAGCTGGCCGTTGATCGAGGAGCCGCCGCCGAGGACGCGGGCCTGCTCGTATTTGCGCAGGCGCGGCTTTGGCGCGTCGGGGTTGTTGTGGCTGATCACCTCGGTGGTGACCTTCAGCTCGTTCCACAGGAACTTCGAGTTCAGGTACGCGGTGCCGGGATACGAATCGAGGATCTCGTGCGGCACCTTGCCGTGCGGCGTGTCCATGCCGGCTTCGCACAGCAGCACCTGGTTGGAACTGCGCGCCGAAAGCCGGTTGGCGAGCACCGAGCCCGCCGATCCGCCGCCCACGATGATGTAGTCGTACTGCACGGCATCCCCCGTCCGTTAACCACCGGACTGCCGCCGGCGTGGTACAGTAGCGGTCCCGGCGTCCGGCTCAAATGTGTGGCGTGGCGCACTTGCCCGCGTCCGCGCGCACCGCGATGCTGCCATGGCGGACGATGCAGGAGGATGGCGCATGCGGACCCTACCGATGATGCTGATGGCAACGTTGCTGGCCTTTCCCGCCGCGGCGCAGGGCCCGAAGCTGGAGGAGGGCGACGCCGTGGCCGGCAAGGAGGTCGCGCGGGCCTGGTGCGCCAGCTGCCACGTGGTGGAGGCGAATCCCGATCGGGCTGTCGTTGGCTCGGTGCCGACCTTCTTCGCCATTGCCGATCGCCCGGCGACCACGGCGGCCGGGCTGCGCGCCTTCCTGGCCACCCAGCATGGGCGCATGCCGAACCTGAACCTGTCCAACGCCAACATCGAGAATACGATCGCCTATATCCTGACGCTCAAGGGCAAATAGGCATCCGCTCTGGCCAATCGGCACGGGGCGGCATAGCCTTGGCGATCCCTCTCCCTGTCTCCCCGGAAGGCCCCCATGGACACGATGCAGAGCCAGTCCCTCGACACCGACGCGATCCGCCAGGCCAAGATCGAGCTGGCCGCCACCTGCCGCTGGGCCTCGCGGCTCGGCTTCCAGTCGGGCGTGTGCAACCACTTCTCGGTCGCGGTGCCGGGCCGGCCGGACCTGATGCTGATCAACCCCGAGGGGTATTTCTGGTCGGAGGTGACGGTCAGCTCGCTGGTGATGGCGACGCATGACGGCACGATCATCTCGACCAACGGCCACACGGTGGAGCTGACGGCGTTCTGCATCCATGCGCCGATCCACCGCATCCTGCCGCAGGCGACCGCGGCGCTGCACACGCACATGCACCATGCGACGGCGATCTGCACGCGCAAGGATGGGCGGATCGCGCACACCTATCTGTCCGGCATGTCGTTCTACAACTCGATCGCCTACGACGACGGGTTCAACGGCGCGGCGGTGACGCCGGCGGAAGGCGAGCGGCTGGCGGGGGTGATCGGCAAGGCCACCGTGCTGATGATGATGAACCACGGGCCGCTGGTGATCGGTTCGACGCTGGGCGAGGCGCTGCTGCGGCTGATCTACCTGGAGGACACCTGCAAGATCCAGCTTCTGGCGGAGGCCGGGGGGGCGGAGCTGAAGCATATCCCGCCGCAGATCGTGGCGACGTATCCCGATGATTCGCCGATGTTCAAGGCGTATGGGCGGACGTTCATGAAGGCGATCATCCGCAAGCTGACGCGCGAGGAGCCCGATTTCCTCAGCTGACCGCGCGCGCCGCACAAAATGATGGGGCCGGGAAGAGTGCTCTTCCCGGCCCCATCGTTTTGCGGCGCCGGCGCTCAGGCGTCGGCGGCGACTTTCATCGAGACGATCTTGTCGGGGTTGCTGACCATCCCGCTGCCGCCGCTGCCGCGCTTGATGGCGTCGATGTGCTCCATGCCCTCGGTGACCTGGCCCCAGATGGTGTACTGGCCGTCGAGATGGGGGGCGGGGGCGAACATGATGTAGAACTGGCTGTTGGCGCTGTTCGGGTCGCTGGTGCGGGCGGCGCCGACGGTGCCGCGGACGAAGCCGCGCAGGCGGGTGAACTCGGCGGGGAGGTTGCCGAGATCGGAGCCGCCGGTGCCGGTGCCGGTGGGGTCGCCGCCCTGGGCCATGAAGCCCTCGATGACGCGGTGGAACACGGTGCCGTCGTAGAAGCCGGCGCGGGCGAGCTCCTTGACGCGCTCGACGTGGCGGGGGGCGAGGTCGGGGAGGAGCTCGATGACGACGCGGCCGTCCTTCAGCTCCAGGTAGAGGGTGTTCTCGAGGTCGGCCATCATAGGCTCCAGAGTGGGTGGTGAAGAAGGGAGGGAAGAATGTTCTTTTTTGAAAAAAAGAACCAAAAAACTTTTGTCCATTGGCCCAGGGAATACGAGACTCCGAGCTGCAATGGACAAAAGTCTTTTTGCTTCTTTTTCTTCAGAAAAAGAAGAATCCTGCTTTCTTAGCTCTTGACGTCCGCAGCCACCCGCATCCGCACGATCTTGTCCGGCGTGCGCGGCGGCTCGCCACGGGCGATCTTGTCGACGAACGCCATGCCTTCGACGACCTGGCCCCAGATGGTGTATTGCCCGTCGAGGAACGGCCCCGGCGCGAACATGATGAAGAACTGGCTGTCGGCGCTGTCGGGGTTTTGCGAGCGGGCGGCGCCGACGGTGCCGCGCAGGAAGCGGCGGTTGCGGGTGAACTCGGCCTTGACGTTGCCGAGCTTGCTGCCGCCGCGGCCGGTGCCGGTGGGGTCGCCGGTCTGGGCCATGAAGCCTTCGATCACGCGGTGGAACACGATCCCGTCGTAGAACCCGTCGCGCGCCAGCTTCTTGATCCGCGCCACGTGCAGCGGCGCGATGTCGGGCAGCAACTGGATCACCACGCGGCCGTCCTTGAGGTCGAGGAACAGCGTGTTCTCGGGGTCGGTCTTGGGGGTTTGGGCCAGCGCGGGGGTCGTGGCGGCCATCGCGGCGGCGGCGAGCAGGGAACGGCGGTGCATGGTCGGGCCTCCTGGTTCAGCCCCGCGCCTTCGCCTTCGCCATGGTGCGGTCGAAGGTGAGCGGGGTGACGAATGACGAGATGTCGCCGCCCAGCAGGGCGACCTCCTTGACGAAGCGCGAGGAGATGAACTGGTGGTGCTCGCTGGCCATCAGGAACGTGGTCTCGATGTCCGGGCGCATGCGGTAGTTCATGCCGGCCATCTGGAACTCGAAGTCGAAGTCGGACACCGCGCGCAGGCCGCGGATGATGATGCTGGCGCCGAGGTCGCGGGCGAAATTCACCAGCAGCCCGGTGAACGCCTGGACCTCGATGTTGGCTCCGGTGCGCTTGGCGATGGCGGCGCATTCGCTGCCGACGAGGTCCACGCGCTCCTCCAGCTCGAACAGCGGGCCCTTGCCGATGTTGATCGCCACGCCCACGACGAGCCGGTCGACCAGCCGGGCGCCGCGGGCGATCACGTCGAGATGGCCGTTGTGGATTGGATCGAACGTTCCAGGGTAGAGGCCGATGCGTTCAGCCATTGGTGTCGTCTCCTTCCTCGGCCCCGGGCTCGCCTGCGATCGGCGACTCGGTTGTGTCGTTGGCGCCATTCTCGTCGGTCGGCTCGTCCTCGACCACCGGGAACACGCTGGCCACGCGCTCGCCGGCATCAACCCGGAACAGCGTGACGCCCATGGCGGCGCGCCCCTTGATGCCCACCTGGTCCACCGGCAGGCGGATCAGCTGCCCCGCGTCGGTCACCAGCATCACGCCGTCGCCGGCGCGCACCGGCAGGATGCCGGCCACTGCCCGGCCGGTGCGCGGGGTCAGCGTCACCGCCGTGATCCCCTGCCCACCGCGCCCGGTGACGCGATATTCATAGGCCGAGGAGCGCTTGCCGAACCCGGCATCGGTGACAGTGAGGAGGAATTCCTCCAACGCCTCCAGCTCTGCGATCCGCTCCGCGCTGAGCGTCACCTGCTCGCCGGATTCCTCGGTCTCCGCGCTGGCAGCGGCCTCGGTCGCGGCCGAAGCGTCGCCGTCCTCCTCGTGGCCGTTGCGTCGGCGCGCGTTGGCCTGGCGCAGATAGGCCTCGCGCTCCCCGGGCGTCGCATCGACATGGCGCAGCACGGACAGGCTGATGACGCTGTCCGGCGCCTTGCCCTCGGCCAGCTTGATGCCGCGCACGCCGGACGAATCGCGCCCGGCGAATACCCGCAGCTGGTCGTCGGTGGCCTGGAAGCGGATGCAGCGGCCGAGGCGGGTGGACAGCAGCACGTCGTCGCCCTCGCGCAGCGTGGCGACGCCAATCAGCGTGTCGCCCTCGTCGAGCTTCATGGCGATCAGGCCGGAGGCGCGCACGTTGCGGAAATCGGACAGGCGGTTGCGCCGGACGTTGCCGCTGCGGGTGGCGAAGACCAGGTGCAGGCTCTCCCACAGCGACTCGTCCTGCGGCAGGGGGAGCACGGTGGTGATGGTGTCCCGGCCGAGGTCGGGCAGCAGGTTCACCAGCGCCTTGCCCTTGCCGGTCGCGCCGCCTTCGGGCAGCTTCCAGACCTTCTCGCGATAGGCCTTGCCGCCGCTGCTGAAGAACAGCACCCACTGGTGGGTGTGGCCGTTGAAGCTGCGCGTGACGATGTCGTCGCCGCGCGTGCCGGCCGCCGAGCGGCCGCGGCCGCCGCGGTTCTGCTGGCGGAAGGTCTCCAGCGGCGTGCGCTTGATGTAGCCGTCGCGGGTGATGGTGACGACCATCTGGCCGGGCTCGATCAGGCTTTCGTCGTCCTGGTCGGAGTCCGCGTCGGTCAGGGAGGACATGCGCGGCGAGGCGATTTCGGCGCGCACGGCGACCAGCTCCGCCTTCATGACGTCCATCCGCCGTGGGCGGCTGGCGATGATTTCGAGCAGCTGGGAGATGCGGGCTGCGACCTCGCCCATTTCCTCGGTGATCTTGTCGCGCTCGAGCCCGGTGAGGCGCTGGAGGCGCAGCTCGAGGATGCCGCGGGCCTGTTCCTCGGTGAGGTGGACGGTGCGCGCGCCGGAGTCGGAGATTTCGACCACGTTGCGCTCGTCCTCGATCAGCGCGAGGAGGGGCAGCACGGCTTCGGCCGGCCAGGCGCGGGCCATCAGCGCCTCGCGGGCGGTGGCGGCATCGGCGCTGGCGCGGATCAGGGCGATCACCTCGTCGATGTTCGCCACCGCGATCGCCAGGCCGACCAGCAGGTGGGCCCGCTCGCGCGCCTTGGACAGCTCGTAGCGGGCGCGGCGGAGGATCACTTCCTCGCGGAAGCGGATGAAGCAGCCCATCGCGTCGCGCAGCCCCATCAGGCGGGGCTTGCCGCCATCGAGCGCCAGCATGTTGACGCCGAAGCTGGTTTGCAGCTGGGTGAAGCGGAACAGGTGGTTCAGCACCACCTCGGGCGTCGCGTCCTTGCGCAGCTCGATGACGATGCGCATGCCGGAGCGGTCGCTCTCGTCGCGCATGTCGCCGATGCCCTCGATCTGCTTGGCGCGGACGAGTTCGGCGATCTTCTCCAGCAGGGTGGACTTGTTCACCTGGTAGGGGATTTCGGTGACGATGATCGCCTGCCGGCCGCCGCGCAGGTCCTCGAACTCGGTGCGGGCGCGGATGATGATGCTGCCGCGCCCGGTGTCGAAGGCGCTGCGGATGCCGGAGCGGCCGAGGATGAGCCCGCCGGTGGGGAAATCCGGGCCCGGGACGATCTTCATCACCTCGTCCAGCGTGATCTCGGGGTTGTCGATCATCGCCAGCGTGGCGTCGATGATCTCGCCGGGATTGTGGGTGGGGATGTTGGTGGCCATGCCGACGGCGATGCCGCCGGCGCCGTTGATCAGCAGGTTCGGGTAGCTGGCGGGCAGCACCCGCGGCTCCTCGTCCGACTCGTCGTAGGTCGGCTGGAAATCCACCGTGTCGCGGTCGATGTCGGTCAGCAGGTAGGTGGCGGCCCGGCTGAGCCGCGCCTCGGTGTAGCGCATCGCCGCCGGGGGGTCGCCGTCCACCGAGCCGAAATTGCCCTGGCCGTCGACCAGGCGCACGCGCATGGAGAAGGGCTGCGCCATGCGCACCAGCGCGTCGTAGATCGCGGAATCGCCGTGCGGATGGAAATTGCCCATCACCTCGCCGACCATCTTGGCCGATTTGCGATAGGGCCGGTCCGGCGTGTAGCCGCCCTCCTGCATCGCATACAGGATGCGCCGGTGCACCGGCTTCAGCCCGTCGCGCGCATCGGGAAGCGCCCGGCTGACGATGACGGACATGGCGTAGTCGAGGTAGGAGCGGCGCATC
This sequence comes from Asaia bogorensis, assembly GCA_945897825.1. Lineage (GTDB taxonomy): Bacteria > Pseudomonadota > Alphaproteobacteria > Acetobacterales > Acetobacteraceae > CAMDGX01. The sequence goes on from CAMDGX010000058.1 coordinate 14,459, forward strand.
TCCTCCTCGAGCATCACCGGATGGCGGTCGCTCGGCGCCGTGTCGTCGTGCGGGGGATCCTCGGGCGGGGGGCCGTCGGTGGTGTCGCTCACTTGCTGCTCACTGGCGGTACGGCTTCACTGGATGGAGTGGAGGGCTGGCGGGGCGGAACGACGTGGCGCCATGTCATCCGGTGCACCGCACGGCGCGCCAAAAACCGTCAAACCAGGCCATCCATCCCCCGTTCATGCGTGTTCCGACGCAAGGGCGGCCCCGTCCGGGCAGGACAGGGCCGCTTGCGGATATCTATATACTACGCGCGCGCGAAGCGATAGTCGCGCGCGGCCCGGCCGGTCAGAACGGGATATCGTCGTCCAGGTCGTTGCTGCGCTTCGGCGTGTCCCAGGACGGGCCGCGCTGCGCAGGGCGGTCGCCGCCACCGCTGGCCGCCCGCGCCGGGGCCCGCTCGCGCGGGGCATAGCCGCCCCCGCCGCCGCCCTCGGCCATCCCGCCGCCTTCCCCGCCGCCGCGCCCGTCCAGCATCACCAGCTCGCCGCGGAACGCCTTCAGCACCACTTCGGTGGTCTCGCGCTCGGCGCCGGACTGGTCGGTGAACTTGCGCGTCTCCAGCGCCCCTTCGATGTAGACCTTGGCGCCCTTCTTCAGGTAGCGCTCCGCCACCTCGCCGAGCCGGTCATTGTAGATGACGATGCGGTGCCACTGGGTCTTCTCCTTGCGCTCCCCCGAGGCCTTGTCGTTCCACGTCTCGCTGGTGGCGATGGAGAAGTTCACCACCTTGCTGCCGCTCTGGAGCGTGCGCGATTCGGGGTCCCGCCCCAAATTGCCCACCAGGATCACCTTGTTCACGCTGCCGGCCATGTGCGCCTATCCTTCCCGTCTGCCCTGCATCATAACGCCCCCCTCGCCAGGGGACCACCTCGGGCTTCCCAAGCGGCCCCGAGACGCCATATAACCGAGAACACTTAGAGAACGCACGCACCGCTGCAAGCCCTCTTTTCGCGGGACCACCAAGATGGATGCCACCACCCCCCCGCGCGAGGCGGGACATTCGCCCGTTGCCGCCGGCGCGCCCGCCATTCGCGTGCGCGGGGCGCGCGAGCACAACCTCAAGAACATCGACGTCGACATCCCGCGCGACAGCCTCACCGTCATCACCGGCCTGTCCGGCTCCGGAAAGTCGTCGCTTGCCTTCGACACCATCTATGCCGAGGGCCAGCGCCGCTACGTCGAATCGCTCTCCGCCTATGCCCGCCAGTTCCTGGAACTGATGGGCAAGCCCGATGTCGACAGCATCGAGGGCCTCTCGCCCGCCATCTCGATCGAGCAGAAGACCACCAGCCGCAACCCGCGCTCCACCGTCGGCACGGTCACCGAGATCCACGACTACATGCGCCTGCTCTGGGCCCGCGTCGGCGTGCCCTACTCGCCGGCCACCGGCCTGCCGATCGAGGCGCAGACCGTCTCCCAGATGGTCGACCGCGTCATGGCCATGCCGGAGAACACCCGCCTGCTGCTGCTGGCCCCGGTGGTGCGCGACCGCAAGGGCGAATACCGCAAGGAACTCGCCGAGCTGCAGCGCCGCGGCTTCACCCGGGTGAAGGTCGACGGCACCCTCTACGAGATCGGCGAGGTGCCGGCGCTGAACCGCAAGATCAAACACGAGATCGAGGCGGTGGTGGACCGCATCGTCGTGCGCGACGGCATCGCCGGCCGCCTGGCCGACAGCTTCGAAACCGCGCTCGCCCTGTCCGACGGCGTTGTCTACGCCGAGAACGCGGACAACCAGGAGCGGACGGTGTTCTCCTCCCGCTTCGCCTGCCCGGTCAGCGGCTTCACCATCGAGGAGATCGAGCCGCGGCTGTTCAGCTTCAATTCGCCGCATGGCGCCTGCCCGGCCTGCGACGGGCTCGGCGTGGAGACCTTCTTCGACCCCGCCCTCGTGGTGCCCGATGAGCGCAAGTCGCTGGCCGAGGGCGTCGTCGCGCCGTGGTCCGGCAGCCAGTCGCCCTATTACGACCAGACGCTGCAAAGCCTCGCCAAGCACTTCAAGGCCAGCACCCGCACCCCCTGGCAGGACCTGCCCGAGCCGATCCGCGAGGCCATCCTGCGCGGCACGGGCGATGAGCCGGTCGAGTTCACCTACAAGGACGGCGTCCGCCAATACGCGGTGAAGAAGCCCTTCGAGGGCGTGCTGCACAACCTCCAGCGGCGCTGGCAGGAGACCGACAGCGCCTGGGTGCGCGAGGAGATGTCGCGCTACCAGGCCGAGAAGCCCTGCGCGGTTTGCGCCGGCGCCCGCCTCAAGCCGGAGGCGCTGGCCGTCAAGGTCGCCGGCTGCCATATCGCCGAGGCCTCGGAACTGTCGATCCGCGCGGCGCGCGACTGGTTCGGCCAGGTTCTGCCGACCCTCACGCCGCAGCGGGCGGAGATTGCGCGGCGCATCCTGCGCGAGATCGAGGACCGGCTGCAGTTCCTCAACGACGTGGGGCTCGACTACCTCACCCTCGCGCGCGGTTCGGCGACCCTTTCCGGCGGCGAGAGCCAGCGTATTCGCCTTGCCTCGCAGATCGGCTCCGGCCTCACCGGCGTGCTCTACGTGCTCGACGAGCCCTCCATCGGCCTGCACCAGCGCGACAACGAGCGGCTGCTCGGCACGCTGCGCCGCCTCAAGGCGCTCGGCAACACCGTGCTGGTCGTCGAGCACGACGAGGATGCCATCCGCGCCGCCGACTACCTGATCGACATGGGCCCCGCCGCCGGCATCAATGGCGGGCGGGTCATCGCGCACGGCACCGCCGAGGAGGTCTCCGCTCACCCTGAGTCGCTCACCGGCGCCTACCTCTCCGGCCGCAAATCCATCCCCGTGCCGCCCATGCGCCGCCCGATCCAGAAGGACCGCGTCGTCAAGGTCATCGGCGCGCGCGGCAACAACCTCAAGGACGTCACCGCCACCTTCCCCCTCGGCGTGTTCACCTGCGTCACCGGCGTATCGGGCGGGGGGAAGTCCACCCTGGTGGTCGACACCTTCTACAAGGCCGCCAGCCGGCGGCTGATGGGCTCCGGCGAGGTTCCGGCGCTGCACACCCGCATCGACGGGCTGGAACATCTCGACAAGATCATCGACATCGACCAGTCGCCGATCGGCCGCACGCCGCGTTCAAATCCAGCCACCTACACCGACCTGTTCGCCCCGATCCGCGACTGGTTCGCCGAACTCCCCGAAAGCCGCGCCCGCGGCTACAAGGCCGGCCGGTTCTCCTTCAACGTCAAGGGCGGCCGCTGCGAGGCCTGCCAGGGCGACGGCGTGCTCAAGATCGAGATGCACTTCCTGCCTGACGTGTTCGTCACCTGCGACACATGCAAGGGCAAGCGCTACAACCGCGAGACGCTCGAGATCAAGTTCCGCGACAAATCCATCGCCGAAGTGCTTGAGATGACGGTGGACGAGGCGGTCCCCTACTTCTCTGCCGTCAACAAGATCCACGACCGCCTGAAGATCCTGCAGCAGGTCGGCCTCGGCTACATCGCGCTCGGCCAGCAGGCCACCACCCTGTCCGGCGGCGAGGCGCAGCGCATCAAGCTGTCCAAGGAACTCGCCCGCCGCGCCACCGGCCGCACCCTCTACATCCTGGACGAACCCACCACCGGCCTGCACTTCGAGGACGTCCGCAAGCTGCTCGAAGTGCTGCACGCCCTGGTCGATGCCGGCAACACCGTCGTGGTCATCGAGCACAACCTGGAGGTGATCAAGACCGCCGACTGGATCCTCGACCTCGGCCCCGAGGGCGGCGACGGCGGCGGCCGCATCGTCGCCCAGGGCACGCCGGAGGCCATCGCCACCGTCGCCGAAAGCCACACCGCCCGCTTCCTCGCCCCCCTGCTGCCGGCCATGAAACGGCGGCGGAAAGGGTAGCCTCAGCCGGTTTCCGCAATCTCGTGCGGCACCGGCGACAGGGTCGCGGGGCCGATATAGTCGCCCTTGATCACCACAGCCTTGTCCATCGGCCGATACCACACCACGCCGCCTGCCGCGCGCAGGATATCCTCGCCGCGGCAGCGCACCATCATGACGTCCGGTCGCGGCTTCCAACCGGGCAGCAGCGCCATGTTGTCGATGTTCATCCCGATCTGGAACCGGTCGGGATCGCCCAGGAAGAAATACGTGTAGGCCAGCGTCCCAAGGTCCAGACCCTCCACCGTGAGGTTCTTGTACAGCCCCGTGGTGGCCTGGATATGCACCTCGCACACCGCAGAGTGCTCGTCGCGCCACAGGATCCGGCGCACGAGGCCGCCCTGCTTCGTGGCGGCGATCATCCGGGTGCGGTGCACGATGCGGCCGGTGCGGATGGCCTCCAGCTGCGCCGCATCCGGGCGCCCGGCGAGAGGGTTCAGCCGAGCGAGGGTCATCGCAGCCTCTGTTCGTCAGGAGAACGGTATCATGCCGGCCCTGGTGCCTCCGTAGCAAGCCGTGCGTGCAGCGTCCGCAGCGCCTGCTCCGCCATCCACCGCTCGCCGGCAATCTGGAACAACCGCTGCAGCCGAGCCTCGTCGCTCGTGCCGGTCGCGGCGCACAAGCCCGCCACGGCCGGCGGCGGTTCGGGCCCCACCGCCAGCACCCCCAGCCCGTAGCCGTGCCGGAACGCGAAGCCGGGCCAGCGCCGGCTCACCTCCTCCCACAGCCGCCACACCCCGAAATCCCCCTCGCGCACCTCGGTGTCGTGGAACAGCACCACCCCGCGCGGGGACATCGCCGGCAGCCAGGTCTCGAAATCGTGCCGCACCGAGGCGTAGTCGTGCAGCCCGTCGATATGCAGCAGGTCGATGCTCCCCGGCGCGAACAGCCGCCGTGCCATGTCGAACTCCGCCCGCAGCAGCCGCGAGAACGTCGCGTGCCGCGCGTCGTGCCAGGTGCACAGCTCCTGGAACACCGACTCGTCGTACTGCCCCGCCTGCGCGTCGCCCTTCCACGTGTCGATCGCCACGCACCGCGTCGGCAGCGCGCATTCCGTCACCGCTCGGCAGAACGCGGCGTAAGAAACACCGGTATGCGTCCCCAACTCCACCACCAGCCCCGGTCGCGTGGCCGCGACCAGCCAGTGCGCGAACGGCACATGCCCCCACCACGCGCTGAGCACGCCAAGCCGGTCGGGCTCCCAGAACACCGGGTCGAGGTCGCGAGGCAAAAGGGGCAGGGCGGACATGGGCGCCATCATACGCGCCCCAGGGCCCAGGCGACCATCACCGCCAGCCGATCGCCCAGCCCGCGCGCCTCGACCGGGATCCGGCGCCGCAGGTCGCGCCGCGCCAGCACCGCGGGCAGGGCGGCGGCCAGCACCGGCCGGGGCAGGGGGCCACGCGCCGATTCCAGCAGCGCCCACCCCTCCGCCGCCAGCCCGGCCAGCACCTGACGCAGCGATTCCTCGGCCTGCCCGGCAATGACGTCGTGAATGGTCAGGCCCTGCGCCGCCAGCACATCGCGCGGCAGCAGCACCCGCCCGGCCCGCGCCAGCGCCGGCAGGTTGCGCAGCTGCCCCGCGATGCCATGCGCCGCCCCCAGCGTCCGCAGCCGCCCGAGCACCGCGCCCTGCGCCCCCAGCGCCCGCCCGGCCGCCACCATCACGCCGCCGGCCGTGGCCGCCAGATAGGCGTCCCAGGACGCCCGGTCATGGATCGCCTCCGCCGCCTCCGCCTCCCGCCCGTCGATCATCGCCAGCAGGTCGGCCGGCAGCAGCAGCCCCTGCGCGATGGCATCCGACAGCGGAGTCGCCACCTCGTGCCGCTTCGCCGTGCCCTCCACCACCTCGCGCCACCATTGCAGCCGGATCAGCGCCAGCATCGGCTCGCTCACGGCCTCGCGCGCGCGGGCCAGCTCGTGGTTGAACGCATACAGCGCGAACAGCGCCTCCCGCCGCGCCGGCGGCGCGAACAGGGCGGTCAGGAAGCGGTCCGGGTCGTGCTGGCGGACGATCGCAGCGCAGGGCGACAAGCCAGGGGGCGAAAGGGCAGGGGGGGCGCTCATCCCCTGGACGTGCCCCGCCCGTCGCGCCGACGCAAGCTTGACCCCCCTGGCTTGACCTCGGAGGGGTGCGGCCATAGCTACGGAGGGCGTCCTCATCTGCAAAACATTCCCGGAGAACGGCTTCATGGCCTTCACACTCCCCGCCCTCCCCTACACAACCTCCGCACTGGCCGCGAAAGGCATGTGCCAGGAGACGCTGGAGCTGCACCACGGCAAGCACCACCAGGCCTATGTCACCGCGCTGAACGGCTTCGTCGAGAAGGACGCGGCCCTGCAGGGCAAGTCGCTCGACGAGATCGTGAAGCTGTCCAACGGCAAGGCCGACATGGCGGGCGTGTTCAACAACGCCGGCCAGCATTGGAACCACATCCTGTTCTGGCAGAACATGTCGCCCACCGGCGGCGGCATCCCGGGCAAGCTGGAAGCCAAGCTGATCAGCGACTTCGGCAGCGTCCAGGCCTTCAAGGACGCCTTCAAAACCGCCGCCACCACCCAGTTCGGCAGCGGCTGGGCCTGGCTGGTCATGGGCAGCGACGGCAAGCTGAAGTGCACCAAGACCCCGAACGGCAGCAACCCGCTCGCCACCGGCGAGGGCACGGCCCTGCTCGGCTGCGACGTGTGGGAGCACAGCTACTACCTGGACTTCCGCAACCGCCGCCCGGACTACGTGACCAACTGGCTCGACAACCTCGCCAACTACGAGGGCGTGTCGATCTGAGGCAGCGCCCCCGCGCCCGCCGGAAAGGGCCCCGCAAGGGGCCCTTTTTGCGTCAGCCGAACCGGTTGCGCCCCTGGGTTCCCGGCAGGCACATGAACACCAGCAGCACGATCGACCCCACCATCGGCACGAGCACGATCAGCAGCCACCACGCCGACTTGTCGATATCGTGCAACCGCCGAACCGTCACCGCCAGCCCCGGCACGATCACCGCGAGACCGAACAGCCAGCTCAGCGGCGACATGCCCCACATGCCGAAAACCGCGCCCCAGATCACCCCGTCGATCATGCTCAGGACGATCTGGGCCCCGATCGCGAACAGCACGAACCACCAGTATTCCGGCCGCCGCGCCCGCCCATCGAAGGTGGCATACTTGGCGAGGCACGTCCGGACGGCGCCCTGGAAGCTGTCGGGGTCGTAAGGCGACGCGCCCGGCTGCGAATATCCAGGCTGGGCATGCGCCGCGGGCGGATACCCTGCCGGCGCACCCGGCATCGGAATGTCACGCGCCAGCGGCGAGCGGGCGAACGGCAGCCACTCCGCCATGCCTGGCGCCCACACCATGGTGTGGCCCCGCACCGTGCCGGCGCGCACCAGGGCGGCCATCTGGGCCGTCGGCACCGGGCCGTGCTGGCCGGTTGCGTCGATATAGTGCCATTGGGCCGCTGCCGTATGGGACATCGTCGTCCTCTGCGATTCGGAAACGACTCAAGTAGCGCACCATCGGCCCGCCGCGCGCCATCACGTTTGCGCGCGGTCGGTTGTCGGCGAAAGCGCTACTTCTCGGTCTTCTCGGCCTTCTCCACCGCCTTGGTGTCGTTGGCCGGCTTCGGGTCGCCCAGCACGGCGGTGATCGTCTCGCGATACACCTTCACCCGCACGTTCGGCGCGATCTCCACCTCGATCTCGTTGCTGCCCTCCACCGTGCGCTGCACCACGCCGATGATGCCGCCGCCGGTCAGCACTCGGTCGTTGCGCTTCAGCGCGGAAAGCTTCGCCTTCAGCTGCTTGGCCTGCTGCTGCTGCGGGCGGATCAGCAGGAAATAGAACACCGCGAAGATCAGGATGATCGGCAGGAACTGTCCGAACGTGGTGGCAATGCCACCCATGTCCTGCGCGTAGGCCGGGGAGATCAGCATGTCTGGGGGCTTCCGGGTTGCGGTGAAGTGCGCCGGACCATAGTTTCCGCGCCTTCCACGTCAAGCACGATCGGACCGACCCCGCCATGGACCAGCGCCTTCTGGAAGCCGCCCTCAGGATCGCCGCGGCCCTGGACCGACTGGCCCCGCCCGAGCCGCCGGTACCGGACCTCTCCCTCGCCGACGCTTTCGTCTGGCACCCCGAGGGCCGCGAGCTGCGCCCGGTCGCCCGCGTCAGCCGCGTCGATATCGACCTGCTCCAGGGCGTCGACCAGCAGAAGTCCATCGTGCTGGAAAACACCCGTCGGTTCGCCGCCGGCCTGCCCGCCAACAACGCCATGCTTTGGGGCGCGCGCGGCATGGGCAAGTCCTCCCTGGTGAAGGCCGCCCATGCCCGCGTGAACGCCGAGCGCCCCGCCTCCCTCGTGCTGATCGAGATCCACCGCGAGGACATCGCCTCCCTGCCGGACCTGCTGCGCCTGCTCCGCCGCCCCGAGCTGCGCGGTGCGGACCGCCGTTGCCTCATCTTCTGCGATGACCTCTCCTTCGAGCGCGAGGACGCCGATTACAAGGCGCTGAAATCCGTCCTCGACGGCGGCATCGAGGGCCGCCCCGCCAACGTGCTGTTCTACGCCACCTCCAACCGCCGCCACCTGATGCCGCGCGACATGATCGAGAACGAGCGCAGCACCGCCATCCACGCCGGCGAGGCGATCGAGGAGAAAGTCTCCCTCTCCGACCGCTTCGGCCTCTGGATCGGCTTCTACCCCTGCGACCAGGATGTCTTCTTCGCCATGATCGACGGCTATGCCGCCACGATGAACCTGCCCATCGAGACGGAGGCCCTGCACTCCGCCGCCGTGGAATGGTCCGTCACCCGCGGCGCGCGATCCGGGCGTGTGGCGTGGCAGTTCATCCAGGATATCGCCGGGCGGCTTGGGGTGGCGCAGGCATAGGGAAGCACGTTCTTTTTTGAAAAAAAGAACCAAAAAACTTTTATCCATTTGCGCCGTGCTTTATCGACCAGCCACGGCGCAAATGGATGAAGTCTTTTTTGCTTCTTTTTTCTTCAGAAAAAAGAAGACTCTTCCTTCACCATCCGCCGCACCATCCCGAGCGGCAGCGTGATCGGCTCGTCCAACATGCCACGCCGGAAGCGTTCCACCGGTGCCGCGAACCCCCAGTCGAAGCCGAGCCCGGTCAGGCAGGCGAGGTCCCAGTAGAAATAGTCGCAATACCCTGGACCGATCGTGCCCACCCGTTCGCCCGGCGCCATGAAGCCGGTCAGCGTCAGTGCTGCGCCGAACGCGCCCACCACCCGTCGCGCGCCGGCGAACAGCGCCACCTGCTCAGCGAACGGCAGCGCCGACGGCTCCACCACCAGGTAGCCCGCAGCCGCCGCGATCTCCGCCGCCGCGTCCGCGTTGGTCACCACCCGCCGGCCGGTCGAAGGCCGCGCCACGAAAACCCGCTCCGCCATGCCCGCCTCGGGCGCCGCGTCGCGCAGCCGGGCGAACAGCCGGCGCACCGTCGGCGACTTGAACCAGCCCTCGCCCACCAGCGACGGCCAGTGCAGCGCCGGCACGCGCAGGATGCTCCCCTCCGGGCACGCCACCAGCTCCGCCCGCAGCCCCAGCGCCTGCAACGCGAAGCCGATCACTGGCCGGAACGGCTCGGCCGCCTGCGGCAGCAGCAGCCGCATCTCACGGATCCCCGCCGCCTCCAGGTGCAGCAGCCGCGGCAGCATCTCGGCCAGGATGTGCCCAAAATTGTTGCAATCCTGCAGGAACAGCGCCACCACCGGCGGCCCCGAAGCGGGCAGCGTCGCCACGTCGCCCGCCGCGATGCGCGACAATTGCCACGCCTGCCGCTCCGCCAGCGCCGCGTCGACCGGCACGTTGTAGTAGCTCTCCCGCACCGCCACCCCCTCGCGCGAGACGACGTAGCTGCCATCCAGCACCAGCGCGTCGCGGAACAGCAGCAGCGCCTCGGGCCGGCACGGCACCTCCGGCCGGGCGATCACCGACAGGAACTCCCGCGCCTGCCCCCCGTCGGCCGGGCGAAAGCCGTGCAGCGCGGGCGGGCTGGAATCGTAGCGGCTCGCCGGCTCCAGGTGCAGCGCCTCCGCGCCTGGCACCTTGGCGAAATGCGCCCACGGGATCGGCAGCGTCGCGCTCATGCCCCCTCCAGCAGCTCGGCGAGCAGTTCCGGGTCCACCACCATCGGCCGCTCCAGCATCGCCATGTCGAACGCGGTCAGTGGTGCGGTGAACCCCCAGGTGAAGCGATGCCCGCACAGGCAGGCGAGATCCCAGAAGAACGGGTCCGCGTTGCCGCCCTCCAGCATCGCCACCGCGCCGCCCGCCGGCATCGCCGCCATCAGCGTCAGCGCCGCCCCCATCGGCCCCACGATGCGGCGCGCGCCGGCGAACAGCGCCACCTGCTCCGCGAACGGCAGCGCCGACGGCTCCACGACGGCAAACCCCGCCGCCCGCGCCGCCTCCTCCACCGCTGCCGCATTGGCCACGTTGCGCCGCGACCCCGCCGGCCGCGCCACATACAGACGCTCCGGCCCCTCCGATCGCGGTGCCGCCGCGCGCATCCGGTCCATCAGGTGCACCAGCGTCGGCGACTTGCGGTGCTCATGCCGCGCCACCGGCGACACCCAGTGCAGCGCTGGCACACGGATGGCAGTGCCGGCCGGGCAGACCAGCTTCTCCGCCTCCATCCCCAGCGCCCGCAGCGCCATTTCCGCCATCGGCCACAGCGGCTCCGCCTCGGCCGGCACCAGCAGGCGCAGCCGCCGCAGCCCGGCCTCGGCCAGCAGCACCAGCCGCGGCAGCATCTCGACCAGCACATGGCCGAAATTGAACGCGCACGGCGCGAAGATCGCCGCCACCGGCGGTCCGGCCTCCGCCACCTGCGCCACCTCGCCCGCAGCGATGCGGTCCAGATGGTGCTGCTGCCAGGCCACGTGGTGCGGCTCCGCATACAGCGGAAAGCTCTCCAGCGCCCCGGTGCCGTCGCGCCCCAGCACCTGCATGCCCTCCAGCACGATCGCGTCGCGATACAGCATCACCGCTTCCAGCGGGCACTCCACCGCCGGCCGCACCAGCAGCGACAGCAGCTGCCGCGCCCGTGCCGGGTCCGCCGGCACGAACCCGCTCAGCCCCGGGGGCGTCGAGGCATAGCGTGTCGGCGGGCGCAGATGCAGCATCTGGCTGCCCGCGAGCCCGGCGAACGGCGCCAGCCGGATCGGCAGCGCGAGCTTCGCGTCGTCCATCAGCCGCCCAACGCCCGTTCCTCGGCCGCCAGCGCCAGGCGGCACACCGCGAAGCAATGGCGCTGCGTCATCGCCGTCTCGGTCCGGTCGCGCAGATCGGCCGCGAGCGCCCGGAACGTGTCCACCGGCAGGCCGGCGCAGGCGATGTGCTCGGTCTTCGCGTTGGTCACCAGGAACAGGTGCTGCCCGCCCTCCCGCCCGGCGAGGTCGAGGTTCTTGCGCAGCTCGATGAACCCTTCCGTCCCCACGATGAACGCCCGCCCGTCGCCCCAATCCGCCAGCCCGTCCGGGGTGAACCAGTGCATCTGCATCGTGGCGCTCGCCACGTCGTTGCGCAGGATCATCTCCCCCCAATCCTGGAAGTCCGCCACCGGCGTCCGCTCCGGCGCCACGCTGCGCACCGCGGCATGCACGATCTCGGCCTCCTCGCGCCCGGTCAGCTGCAGGAAGCTGTCGATCTGGTGGCAGCCGATATCCACCAGGATGGAGCCGTTGGTCCGCGCGTTCCAGAACCAGTCCGGCCGCGTCGCCCGGTTCAGCCGGTGCGGCGACATGCCGGTGGTCGAGACCAGCCGCCCGATCGCCCCCGCCCGCACCAGTTCCTTCGCCCGGAAACTGGCCGGGGAACTCCAGCGGTCGCCGAACGCCACGATGAACCGGCGCCCCGTCTCCGCCACCACCGCCTCCACCGCCGCGAGATCGGCCCGATTCGTGATGCCCGGCTTGTCGGCCAGCACGTCCTTGCCGCGCCGCATCGCCTCGATCGCCAGTGCCGCCCGCTCGTTCGGGATCGCGGCGGTGACGATCAGCCCGATCGTCCGGTCATCCATCAGCCGCTCCCGCTCGGCCACCTCCGGCAGATGCGGGAAGCGCTTGCGGAACCCCTCCAGCACATGCGGATTGGTCGTCACCGGCCACCAGCCGGCGCATTCCATCCCGGCATCGATCAAATGCTGCGTCAGTTCATAGAGATGGCGGTGATCGAGCCCGATCACGGCGAAGCGCTGGGTCATGGCGGAACCTCCGAAAGCGCCGCGATGCTAGCCCTGCACCCCGTCGCGCACCACCCGCCCGTCAACCAGGTGGATGCGCCGCTGCGCCGTCTGCGCCAGCCCCTCGTCATGCGTCACCGCGATCACCGTGCGCCCCTGACGCGCCAGCTCCGCCAGGATGGCGAACACCGCCGCCGCGTTCTTCGTGTCCAGCGCCCCGGTCGGCTCGTCGGCCAGCACCACCGGGGGATCGTTGGCCAGCGCGCGCGCCACCGCCGTGCGCTGCCGCTGCCCGCCCGACAGCGCATCCGGCCGCTTGTTCGCCTGGTCCGCCATGTCCAGCCGCGTCAGCAACTCCATCCCCCGCTCGCGCATCTGCGCCCGCGACAGCCGGCCGAGCTGGCGCATCGGCAGCATCACGTTGTCCAGCACGGTGAATTCCGGCAGCAGGAAATGGAACTGGAACACGAACCCGAACGCCGCCAGCCGCATCCGCGTGCGCGCCGCGTCGTCCAGCCGCGAGGTCGGCGCCCCGTCGACGAACACCTCGCCCGTGGTCGGCAGGTCGAGCAGGCCGAGCAGGTACAGCAGCGAGGACTTGCCCGACCCCGACGGCCCGGTCACCACGGTGAAGCTCGCCGGCTGGAACGCCACCGAGATGCCATCGACCAGCGTCACCGGCACCGCCAGCGGCAACACCCGCCCCAGCCCCTCGGTGCGCAGGATGTCCATCACGTCGCGGCCCGGGCGCGCGGCATCAAGTCGCGCCGCGAATAATGGCCAGCGGATCGGTCCGCGCCGCCTTGCGCGCCGGAATCCACGCCGCCGCAACCGCCGACAGCATCGCGATCCCCGCCGCCAGCCCGTAGGTGAACACCGTCTGCCGCACCATCAGCGTCTGCGTCGGGTCGTCCGCCCCCGGCGCCGGCAGCGTCTCCATGAACGACGCCCCCGCCCAGCCCGCCATCCACCCCGCCGCCACCCCCATCAGCCCGACGGCCAGCCCCTCCGCGATGAAGATCGCCACCACGCTGCCGCGCGGCATGCCGATCGAGCGCATGATTGCGATGTCGCGCGCCTTCTCGCTCACCACCGTCGAGATGATGTTGAAGATGCCGAACCCCGCCACCAGCAGGATCGACCCCGTGCTGCCGTAGATGATGATGTTCTGCAGCACGAACACCTCCAGGATGCGCGAGAACGTCTCCTCCCACGGCGCCGCCTTGTAGCCCCAGCGCCCCTCCGCGATCGCCGCCACCTCCTTCGACCGCCCGATGTCGGCCAGGCGGATATGGATCTCGTTCACCACCCGCGGCCGCCCCTGCATCGATTGCTGCCGGTTCAGCGACACATAGACCTGGCCGTTGTCCTGCTGCTCCACCCCGGTGCGGAAGATGCCGACGATGCGCAACGCCCCCTCGCCGCCGGCCGAGGTCGCCACCGCCACCGTGTCCCCCAGCGCCGCCCCCATCTTCTCGGCCAGCGCCCGCCCGAGCACGATGCCGTCCGAGCGCGTGGCCAACGCCTCCAGGCTGCCCTCCTTCACATCCTTCTGCAGCGTCGTGACGCGCATCTCCTGCTCCGGGTCGATGCCGATGGCACTCACCGCATAGTCGCGGCCCGCCCGGCGCAGCAGCATCTGCCCGCGCAGCGTGGGCGCCGCCGCCACCCCCTCCATCGCCGACAAGGCTTCCAGGATCTCGCCCGCATTGGCGATCCCGCGCACCGGATCGCGCGGCAAGATCCGGCTGACCGCCACCGCCGCATCCGGATGCAACATCGTCAACGGCTGCGGCGCCGGCCGCCGCACCTCGTCGGTGATCACGACATGCGGATTGCTCTCGATCAGCTGGTTGCGGAAAAACGTCTGAAACCCGGCCATCAGCCCGGTCATCGCAATGAAAACGCCAACCCCCAGCGCCACCCCCAACACCGACACCAACGTCTGCCGCCGCCGACTGAGCAGATGCGCCACCGCAATGGCGAGCGGGAGCGTCATGGGGGGCACACAGGAAGGAAGGCCAGGGGCGTTGCCCCTGGACCCCACCAGGGGGCCGAGCCCCCTGGACCCTCACGGGTTTCCGCCTTCGGCGGGGAG
>CAMDGX010000059.1 GCA_945897825.1 Asaia bogorensis
CCGGCGCGGGCTGCGGAGCAGCGTGTGGTTCATCGTGCTGACGTTGCGGCGCAAGGCGGGACTGATCGTCACCAGTGCCACCTCGAAAGCCCAAACCCGCACGTTGCGCGCGGAGATGCGCGCGGAGCGTTTGCTCGCACCGGGCCAGATCACGCTGGCGGTTTTGCTGTCGGGCGGCGTGGGTGACACGATCGTGATCGCCCGGTTCATCCGCGACCTGATGCTGGTGGCGCCGGGCGCGAGCTTCGATGTCTTCCTGGCGCGCCCGGCCATGGCGGCACAGGTCTTCCAGGCGCTTCCCGGCTTCCGCCAGGCCTATCACGACGCCCTTTTCGAACCGCTGCGCAGCGAATACGACGTGGCCCTGCGCGCGAACCAGACCGTCATCGCCTACGAAGAGCATCTGAACTGGCAGGCGCTGCGCGATGTCCCCGGCATCGTGGGTGCATTGCGCGAGATGCGGCGGGCGCGGGCGGACATCGAGGACTTCATCCAACTCCATCCCACGCGCGACAACTTCCTGGCGCGCAAGGTGGTGTTTGCCGGACACGACCGCCGCACCTTCCTGCACGCCATGGCGGGCATCTCCTATGGCGGCGACCATCTGGCGATCGCCCGCGATGCCACCGCGCCCACGCGCTTCGGGCTGGCGGCCGGCCAGTACGTCACCGTGCACAACGGCTACGATCCGGATTTCATCATCGCCGGCCCGCGCGCGACAAAGTGCTACCCGCATTTCGGCGAGGTCGTGGCCAAGCTCAAGGCACTATATCCCGGCATCGCCTTCGTCCAGGTCGGCACCACCACCAGCGAGCCGATCGCCGAATGCGACCTGAACCTGATCGGCCGCACCACCATGACGGAGGTGGCCGGGCTGCTGGCCGGCGCCCTCGCCCATATCGACAACGAGGGCGGGCTGGTCCACATGGCGGCCTGCCTCGGCGTCCGGTCCGTGGTGGTCTTCGGCCCGACGCCGAGCGACTATTTCGGCTACCCGGGCAACGCCAATGTCGAGCCGGCGGTCTGCGGCAATTGCTGGTGGATCACCCGCAGCTGGATGGAACGTTGCGTCAAGGGCTACCCGGCGCCGCGCTGCCTGGAGGACCTGTCGCCGGAGGTGGTGGCAACCCAGGCCGCGATGCTGATCGGCACGGCGGAGTGCGAAACGGCCCCCGCCTCCAGGCCCCGCGCCGACATGGCCACGACACTGCTGGGAGGAGTGGCCACGCCGTCATGAAGATCTATCTGGGAAGCCGGGACTACAAGCCCGACGGGTTCCTGACCGTCGACATCGACCCGAGCCACGCGCCCGATATCGTGGCCGACGTGTGCGACCTGCGCGACCTTGCCTCGGGCTCGGTGTCGGAGGTCTGTGCGAGCCACATCCTCGAACACCTGCCCTGGCCGCTGGCCTATCGCGCGCTGGCGGAATGGGCGCGGGTGCTGCGGCCGCAAGGGCGGCTGCGCCTCGCGGTGCCCGATATGGCCATGCTCGCCGGGCTGGTCGCCGATGGCCGCAATGTCTGGGCCGCGATGGGCCTCATCTATGGCCTGGGCCGAATCGAGAATGCCCTGGAGGCGCACCAGTACGGCTACACCGAGCCCATGCTGCGCGACGTGCTGCGCTCGCTGGGCTTCGGCGGGTTCGAATGGTGGAAGCATGACGTGAAGGACGCCTCGAACGGCTGGATGCACGACGAGAACCAGGGGCGCATCGCCATGTCGCTCAACCTCGCCGCCACGAAGCTGCGCGACCCCGCGGTGGTGCCGCAGGAACTTCTCGCCGACCTGATGGCCGACCGCATGGCCCCGTTCGACCAGGTGTACGCCCGCCACATCACCCGCCGGACCACCCCCGACCTGGCCGCGGATGACGACCCGCGCCTGACCCAGCAGATCCACATGGACCTCATCGATGCCAGGATGAGGATCCTGTATCTCGAAGACGAGTTGCGCGCGCTGCGCGAGCAGATGGACCGGCCGCCCTCGTAGCGCCGCCGCGCCCGCCCGACGCGTCGGTTAACCCCAGGGCGACGTGCGTGGGTAGCGGTTTGCCGCGCACTGCCAATGCACGCGCTGTGTGCCCGGCGCGACGAGGTGTGGCGCCCCGATGGCCCATCCGATCCATCCTGTAAAAATCCACGCAGAAAGAAAAAAAGCCTTCTCGCGACCGCACATACGGTCTATATTCTCACAAATGCCCCGCCAGACGGTCCCCCCTCACCTGCGCGCCCAAGCCCCGGCCCTCAGCCGGCGGCTGGAGCTGACTCTCTGCGCCCTGCTCAACCACGTCGCCGCCCAGTTCCGCGCCCTCGCCCCGCGCACCAACACCATCTGGAACCACATCGCCCGCACCCGCGCCCGCGTCCTGGCCATTTTCGCCCTGCTCGCCGCCGGCAAGAGCCCGCGCATCCACCCGCGCACCCCCCGCCCCGCGCCCCGTCCCGTCGCGCAAACCCAGCCGACCGCCACGCCCCGCCGCCGCGCCCTCCCCTTGCCGCGCCGCCACGCCTGGCTCGCCCGCACCGCCGATTTCCAGGTCCGCAACTGCGCCTCCCAGCTCCGCACCCTGCTGGACGAGCCGGAAACCCAATCCCTCCTCGCCACCGCGCCCCCCGGCGCCCGCATCGCCCTCGCCCGCGCCCTGCGCCCCCTCTGCCGCATGCTCGGCGTCGATCTCCCGCCCTGCTTCGAACGCGCCGGCCCCCCGCCCCCGCCGCGCCCCGCGAAGCCTCGCGCCCCAGCCCTTCCCCGCCGGGCCCCGCCCCGTCCCGCCGAACCCCCCTTCCGCCCCCTCCCCGCCTATGTCCGCGCCACCGTCCGCGCCTGGAAACCCCGCTACGGCTGACCGGCCGATCCCCGACCCACGCCCTAATTGTTCCGCATACCAAACAATCAGCATCCGCCCCCCGCCGCCTCCGCTATCCTGCCCGCGAATCGGCCGGAACCCCTCTCGCGATGCAGCTCCCCCCCTTCCTGCAAGATCGCCGCCTGTTCTCCATGGCGGCCTTCGGCTACTTCGCCGGCCTGCCCCTCCCCCTCTCCGGCTTCACCCTCACCCAATGGCTGGCCGAGGGCGGCATCTCGCTGGCCGCCATCGGCCTCACCGCCAATATCGGCCTCGCCTACACCCTGAAATTCCTCTGGTCCCCCCTGCTGGACCAGCGCGCCCCCCTCGCCTTCCTCGGCCGCCGCCGCGGCTGGCTCGCCGCCATCCAGCCCGCCCTGGCCCTCGCCATCGCCGCCATGGCGCTCTCGAACCCCCACGCCAGCCCGCTCCCCACCTTCCTCCTCGCCGCCCTCGTCGCCTTCCTCTCCGCCAGCCAGGACATCGCCATCGACGCCTGGCGCATCGAAACCTTCCCGCCGGAAACCCAAGGCCCCGCCCTCGGCGCCTACGTCCTCGGCTACCGCGCCGCCATGCTCACCTCCGGCGCCGGCGTCATCGCCAGCGTCGGCTGGCTCGGCTGGCACGGCGCCCTCCTCTGCATCGCCGCCCTCTTCCTCCTCGCCCTCCCCATCACCCTCCTCGCCCGCGAACCTCCCCAGCCCAGCGCACCTCCCGCCCCCCCGGCGCTGTCCGCCCGCATCGCCGCGGCCATCACCGATCCGCTGCGCGATTTCCTCGCCCGCCCCGGCGCCTGGCTGGTCCTGGCCTATGTCGCACTGTTCTATCTGGACGAGGCCCTGGCCGGAAAAATGCTGGCCCCGCTCTACCGGTCCCTGGGGTTCGACCGCGCAACGGTCGCCCTCGCCGTCGGCCCGATCTCCCTCACCTGCACCCTGCTCGGCTTCGCCGCCGGCGGCACGCTGGTGCATCTCCTGGGCATGGGCCGCGCCCTGATCGCCACCGGCTTCACCCAGATGGGATTCATGTCGCTCTACGTCGTGCTGACCCTCAATCCGGGCAACGTAACCCTGCTCTACGGCGTCGTCGCCGCCGAGGCCTTCGTCCAGGCCATGGCCATGGCCGCCTTCGTCGCCTACCTGTCCAGCCTCTGCACCCTGCGCTTCACCGCCACCCAGTATGCCCTGCTGTCCTCGGTCGCCGCCCTGGCCTCGCACACCCTGGGCGGCCTGTCCGGCTTCCTCGCCCAGGCCCTCGGCTGGACCGCGTTCTACAGCGTCGCGATGTTCGCCGCCCTGCCGTCGATGACCCTGATGCTGATCATCCTTCGCCGCTTCCCGCCGCCGCCCAAGCCTATTGCTGCCGCTGGCTCTGAGTCTGGCTCTGCTCCGCCACCGCCACATTGACCGTCAGCCGCTCGCTCGCCCCGCCCTGCCGAATGCCCCGCACCGGCGCCGCCTCGATCGCATCCAACCCGACCGCCAGGCGCACATACCGCTCGGTCGGGCATTGCCCGTTCGCTGCGTCGAAGCCTACCCACCCGATCTCCGGCACCAGCGCCTCCGCCCAGGCATGGTGCGCCACCGAATCGCCCACGTCGGTCAGCAGGTACCCCGTCACATACCGGGCAGGGATCCCAAGGCTCCGCGCCGCGGCGATGAACACATGCGCATGGTCCTGGCACACGCCCCGCCCCGCCGCGAAGGCCGCCACCGCCGTCGTATCGCTGCCCGTCGCCGTCGTGTCGTAGGCCACCGCCGCATGCAGCCCATCCAGGATGGCATGCAGCGTCGCCAACCGCCCCTCCGCCCGCCGGCACCCCTCCGCGAAGGTCCGAATGGCCTCGTCCGCCTCCGTCAGCCGCGTGGCCCGCAGGCACACCTCCGGCACGATCGCCTCCATCGGAAACCCGACCACCCCGGCCGTGTCCGACGTCTCCACCACGCCCTCTGCGATGATCTCCACCTCCATCACCGCCCCGTGCGAGGCCACCAGGTCCACCAGGTTGCCGAACGCATCGCCATAGCGCAGCGCGATGCCCTGCCCGGGCACCCGCACCTGCCACGACACCACCGTCTGCCCCAGCCCCGAGACCGGCGTCAGCCGCAGCGCCTGGATCGACCGGGCGGCGGTCTCGCTGTGATAGGTCGTGGTGTGCGTGATGCCGATGCGCATGCGCCCTCAATCGAAATGGTAGTCGGCGGCCGTCGCCATCGCGATCGCCGCGTTGCGCCGCAGGAACTCCTGCAGGAACGCGTGCAGCCCGCCCCGCAGGATGGCATCGAGGTCCGCCCCCCGCATCTCGGCGGCCAGCGTCTCGCCCAACGGAAGGCTACCGGCCCTGCCCCCGGTCATGGCCGCGAGGGTGGACAGCGAGGGTGCGACGAAATCGCAGCAGAAGCGCAGGGACCGCGGCATCTCCGGCCGCAGGATCAGGAACTCCGCCACCTGCCGCGGCCGCAGCCGGTCGCGGTAGAAATAGCGATAGGCGCCAACCGCCGAGACCGAGCGCAGGATCGTATCCCACTGGTGCTGGTTGCGCTCGCCGCCCATCGCCTCGTTGACCGGCAGCAGCACGTTGTACTTCACGTCGAGGATGCGCGCCGTGTTGTCCGCCCGCTCGATGAAGGTGCCGAGCTGGCAGAAATGGAACCCCTCGTCGCGCAGCAGGCTGCCCAGCATGGCGCCGCGGAACTGCCCGCTGCGCTGGCGCACCCAGTCCAGCAGCTCGGCCATCGCCCCCGGCCCAACCCCGGCCGGGTCGATCGCGGCGAACTCGATCCAGGTCGAGTTCAGCGCCTCCCACATCTCCCGGGTCAGCGCGGTGCGCACGGACCGGCCGTTGTTGCGCGCGGCCTCCAGGCAGCAGCGGATGGAGCTGGGATGGTCGCGGTCGAACAGCAGGAAGCGCTGCGCCTCCGCGGCCGTCAGCTTCGCACCCCGCGCCTCGAACGCCGCCAGGCAGCCGGCGCTGGCCAGCATCGACTTCCAGTCCTCGCGATAGCCGCCGGAACTGTCGGGCGTGATGGAGATGCGGTGGCCCACCTGCACCAGGCGGGCAAGGTTCTCCGCCCGCTCCATGTAGCGCGCCATCCAGAACAGGCTTGAAGCGGTGCGCCCAAGCATGCTCAATCCTCGAGCACCCAGGTGTCCTTGGTGCCGCCTCCCTGGCTGGAGTTCACCACCAGCGAGCCCTTCTTCAGCGCAACCCGCGTGAGCCCCCCGGGCACCACGCGCACCCGGTCGCCCACCAGCACGAAGGGCCGCAGGTCGACATGGCGCGGCCCCACCCCGCCGCCGGCGAAGGCCGGACAGGTGGACAGCGCCAGCGTCGGCTGGGCGATGTAGTTGCCGGGGTTGGCGCGGATCTTCTCGGCGAAGTCGATGCGCTGCTGGCGGGTGGAGCGCGGGCCGATCAGCATGCCGTAGCCGCCGGAGCCATGCACCTCCTTGACGACAAGGTCCTCCAGGTGGGTCAGCACATGGGCCCGCTCCTCGTCGATCGAGCAGCGCCAGGTGGTGACGTTCTTCAGGATCGGCTTCTCGCCGGTGTAGAACTCGACGATCTCCGGCACATAGGCATAGACCGCCTTGTCGTCGGCGATGCCGGTGCCCGGCGCGTTCACCAGCGTGACTCGCCCGGCCCGGTAGAGATCGAACAGCCCCGGCACGCCGAGCAGCGAGTCCGGCCGGAAATTCAGCGGGTCGATGAAGGCATCGTCGATGCGGCGATACAGCACGTCGACGCGCGCGAGCCCGCGGATGGTGCGCATCCACAGCGCGCCGTCCTCCACCACGAGGTCGCTGCCCTGGACCAGCTCCACGCCCATCTGGTCGGCCAGGAAGGCGTGCTCGAAATAGGCGGAGTTGTAGATGCCGGGCGTCAGCACCGCGATGCTCGGCTCGCCGTCGCAGCCAGCGGGCGCCACGCTTTCCAGCGTCTGGCGCAGCAGCTCCGGATAGCGCTCCACCGGCGCCACGCGATGCGCCGCGAACAGCTCCGGGAACAGGTGCATCATCGTCTCGCGGTTCTCGAGCATGTAGGACACGCCGGAGGGGGTGCGCAGATTGTCCTCCAGCACGAAGAAGCCCTGCTCCTCGGTGCGGACGATGTCGGTCCCGATGATGTGCGAATAGACGCCGCGCGGCGGATCGAAGCCCATCATCTGCGGCAGGAAGGCGGAGTTGCCGTTAACCATCTCCGACGGGACGATCCCGGCGCGGACGATCTCCTGGCGGTGGTAGATGTCGTGCAGGAAGGCGTTCAGCGCACGCACCCGCTGCTCGATGCCGCGCTCAAGGAAGCGCCATTCGGCCGCCGAGATCACGCGCGGGATGAGATCGAACGGGATCAGCCGCTCGTTGGCCTCGGCGGCGCCATAGACCGCGAAGGTGATGCCAAGGCGGCGGAAGATCGCGTCGGCCTCGGCCTGCTTGATCCGGATGCCGGACGCGGTCTGGCGGTTCAGCCACTCGAACAGGGTTCGGTAGCAGTCCCGCGCGGAGAAGTCGGAGCGCAACATCTCGTCGAAGCAGACGGTGTCGTTGCCCGTGCTGTATGCCTGCTTCTTAAGCACGTCGCCGCCGTCCCATGCCTGCGAAAACCCCGTATCCGATCCGTTTGCACCACTCTAGCACGGATCCTGGCAACAAGCGTGCCAGGGAGGAAAGGGGGCGCCGGATCGCCGTCAGGCCGCAGGGCGCGGCTGCTTGGCGGCCTCGAACAAGGCCAGGCGCTCGGCGAACTTGCCCGAGGCGGCATTGCCTTCGCCGGTGATGTTGGGCGGCACCGGGATCTGTTCGAAGAAGTGGCAGGCCACTTTCTGGCCGGGGCCGGCCTCGCGCAGCGCCGGGACCTCGGCGCTGCAGCGCGGCTGGGCATGCGGGCAGCGGGTGTGGAAGCGGCAGCCAGTGGGCGGCGAGAGCGGGCTCGGCACGTCGCCGGGCAGCAGGATGCGCGCGCGGGCGATGGTGGGATCAGGCTTCGGGATCGCCGAGAGCAGCGCCTGGGTATAGGGGTGGCGCGGCTGGGCGAACAACGTGCGCTTGTCGGCGATCTCGACGAGGTTGCCGAGATACATGACGGCCACGCGGTCGGCGATGTGGCGCACCACGGCGAGGTCGTGGGCGATGAACAGGTAGGACAGGCCGAAGCGCTGCTGCAGGTTCTGCAGCAGGTTCACCACCTGGGCCTGGATCGAGACGTCGAGCGCGCTGACCGGCTCGTCGCACACGATCAGGTCGGGGCTGACGGCCAGGGCGCGCGCGATGCCCAGGCGCTGGCGCTGGCCGCCAGAGAACTGGTGCGGGTAGCGCCGCGCGTGCTCGGGCAACAGGCCGACCACCGAGAGCAGCTCGCGCACACGCGCCTCGATCGCCGCAGCGCCATCGGCCAGGCCGTGCAGGATCAGCGGCTCGGCCAGCATCTGGCCCACGGTCATGCGCGGGTTCAGCGAGGCGTAGGGGTCCTGGAAGATGATCTGCAGGTGGCGGCGCATGCGGCGCATCGACGCCTTGTCCAGCCCCGCGATCTCCTGGCCCTTGAAGCGGACGGAACCGGAGGTGGGTTCCAGCAGGCGCAGGATGAGGCGCCCGGTGGTGGATTTGCCGCAGCCGGATTCGCCGACCAGGGCCAGGGTTTCGCCGCGGGCGATCTCGAAGCTGACATCATCGACGGCGCGGACCTGGCCGACCACGCGGGCCAGGACGACGCCGCGGCGGACCGGGAAGTGTTTCACCAGGCGATCGACCTGGAGCACTGGGATTTCGGCGCCGGCGGGCTGCTTGCGCACGTCCTGCGGATGCGTGAGCTCGTTCATGCCGCCACCTTCCCGAACAGTTCGACCGGGGCCTTCCAGCAGGCGACATCGTGGCCGCCACCGAGGTCGCGCAGGGGCGGCGGCTCGTCGCGGCAACGGGCGTCGGAGAAGGGGCAGCGCGGCGAGAAGCGGCAGCCCTTGGGCTGGTTGGCCGGGCTCGGCACGGTGCCCTCGATGGTGGCCAGGCGCTCGCGGTATTCGCCCAGGCGCGGGATGCTGCCGAGCAGGCCGATCGTGTAGGGGTGCTGCGGGTCGGCGAACAGCTCGCGCACGGGGGCACTTTCGACGATCTTGCCCGCGTACATCACGATCACCTCGTCGGCGATCTCGGCGATGACGCCGAGGTCGTGGGTGATGATGAGGATGGCCATGCCGAGCCGGGCCTGGAGGTCGCCGAGCAGGTCGAGGATCTGCGCCTGGATGGTGACGTCGAGTGCGGTGGTGGGTTCGTCGGCGATCAGCAGGTCGGGATCGCAGGAGAGCGCCATGGCGATCATCACGCGCTGGCGCATGCCGCCCGAGAGGCGGTGCGGGTATTCATCGACGCGCGACTTGGCCGAGGGGATGCGCACGAGGTCCAACACCTCGATGGCGCGGTCGCGCGCGGCGGCGGGGGAGAGGTCGGTGTGGGCGCGGATGGCTTCGATGATCTGGTGGCCGATGGTGCGCACCGGGTTCAGCGAGGTCATCGGTTCCTGGAAGATCATCGACATCTTGCCGCCGCGCAGCTTGCGGCGCTCGTCCGCACTCATCGTCAGCAGGTCGCGTCCCTCGAAGCGCAGCGCGTCGGCGGTGACGCGGCCGGGCGGCGAGGGGACGAGGCCCATGACGGAGAGCGAGGTGACCGACTTGCCGCAGCCGGACTCGCCCACCAGCCCGACGGTGCGGCCTTTCCGCACGTCGAAGCTGATGCCGTCGACGGCGCGGAACAGGCCGCGGTCGGTGTCGAAATAGGTCCGCAGGTTCTGGACCTCGAGCAGAACGTCAGACATGCGGCACTCCGGAGCTGCGGGGGCGGCCTTGGATCATGGCGTGAAGTCCAGGCCCTTGTAGAAGCCGATCGCGTATTGCGGATGGCCGCGGGCGTTCTTCACGCGCTTGTGGTGGACGGTGTAGAGCGTGATGTTGGCGACCGGCATCCACAAATGCTCGCGGGTCACGCGCTCCTGGACCTGGCCGAAGGCGCGGGCCTTGTCGGCGGCGGTCAGCGCGCCCTTGGCCTCGGCGAGCCACTTGTCGGTCTGCTCGTCCTTCCAGTTCATGCGGTTCGGCGTCGGGATGTTCTTCGAGTCGAAGTAGAGGCTCATGATGTCGCCGGCCGACAGGTAGGGCACGGTGACCGACCAGATCTCGTAGTCCTGCTCGGCCATCTTGACCGGGGCGATGGTGCTGTCCCAGACATGCAGGCGCCAGTCGATGCCGACGCGGCGCAGGAAGCCCTGGATGGCCTCGCCCACTTTCACCGAGTTGCCGCCGCCGGTGACATAGACCTTCGGTTCGAGGCGGATGCCGTCCTTCACGCGGATGCCGTCGGGGCCCGGGACCCAGCCGGCCTCGTCGAGCAGCTTCTTGGCGCGCTCGAGGTCCTCGCGGATAATGCCCTCGGTCTTGGCGCTGTAGTCGAGCGCCTTGGGGGCGACGTAGGTGAAGGAGGGGTCGGCGTTGCCGAGCAGCACGCCCTTGACGATCTGGGCGCGGTCGATGGCGATGTTCATCGCCTCGCGCACCCGGGCATCGGCCACCATTGGGCGGGTGATCTTGTAGCCGTAGTAGAGGAGCTGGAAGTTGGTATCCACCTTCTCCACGACGAGGTTGGGGTTGGCGCGCGCCTGCGGGATGAAGGCGGCGGGGAAGCTGGCGGTGAAGTCGAACTGGCCGGACATCATGGCGGCCACGCGGGCGCTGTCCTCCGGCATGATGCGGATCGACAGCCGTTCGTATTTCGCCGGGCCCGGGTTCTGGAACATCTTCGGGCCCCACTTGTAGGCGTCGTTGCGGCGCATCACCGTCTCGGTGCGCGGCTGCCACGAGACCAGGCACCAGGGGCCGGTGCCGTCGATGCCCTTGGTGCCGTAGTCCTTGCCGAGCGCCTCGACCGTTTCCTTGTTGATGATGTTGTTGGTGAACATCGTCAGCTGCAGCAGCAGGTCGGAGAACGGCTCGTTCAGCTCGTAGGCGACGGTGTTGGCGTCGATCGCGCGCAGCGACTTGATGTTGCCGGCGCGCCAGGCGAAGGGCCCCTTGGTCTCGGGGCTCTTGAGGCGCTCGAAGGTGTAGACCACGTCCTGTGCGGAGAACTTCTTGCCGGAGCAGAAGGTCACGTCGTCGCGCAGCTTGAACGTGTAGGTCTTGCCGTCCGGGCTGATCTCCCAGGATTTGGCGAGGTAGGGGTGGGTGGTCTTGCCGTCCCAGTCCATCGCGACAAGCGTGGACTGCGTCATGTTGCCGATGCTGCCGCCGGGCCCCCAGGTGGTGCGCTGGACGTCGAAATGCGGCGCGTCGATGTACTGCATGATGCGCAGCGTCTGCGCCTCGGCGGCAGGAGCGGCCAGGGCCAGGCCGGCGGCGAACAGGGCGGCGAGGCTTCGCTTCGCATCAAGCATCGTATGTATTCCTCCCTTTAGGAGAGGAAAAATCTTCTCTTCCTGAAAAAAAAGAAACAAAAAGACCTTCATCCACTAGCGCTATCTGCGTCGAATGGCCATGGCGCAAATGGACAAGAGTTTTTTGGTTCTTTTTTTCAAAAAAGAACATTCTTCCTTCCTTGGTGTTTCAGAAACTCAAGTCCAGTCCTCTGTAGAACACGTTCTGATAGAGCATGTGCGCCCGCGCGCCCTTGAGGCGCTTGTTGGTGACCATGTACATGTCGATGTTGAGCACCGGCATCCACAGGTGCTCGCGCGTCACCCGTTCCTGCACCAGGCCGAAGTTGAGCGTGCGGTCGGCGGGGGTGAGCGCGGCCTTCCCGGCGGCGAGCCAGCGGTCGGTCTGCTCGTCTTTCCAGTTCATGCGGTTGGGTGTAGGGATGTTGCGGCTGTCGAAATACAGGCTCATCAGGTCGCCGGCGGTCATGTACGGCACAGTGACGGACCAGATCTCATAGTCCTGCTCGCCCATCTTGATCGGCGCGATCGTCGGATCCCAGGCCTGGATGCGCCAGTCGACGCCGATCTGGCGCAGGTAGCCCTGCACCGCCTCGGCGACCTTGGCCGAGTTGGTGTTGGCGCTCACATAGACGCGCGGCGCCAGCTTCATGCCATCCTTCTCGCGGATGCCGTCCGCGCCGGGCTTCCAGCCGGCCTCGTCGAGCAGCCGGCGGGCGCGGTCCACGTCTTCCTTGATGATCTCTGCGGTCTTGGGGTTGTAATCCAGCGCGGCGGGATCGACGAAGCTGTAGGCCGGGTCGGCATTGCCCAGCAGCACGCCGCGGGCGATCTGGGCGCGGTTGATGGCGATGTTCATCGCCTCGCGCACCCGGGCGTCGGCCATCATCGGGCGGGTGATCTTGTAGCCGTAGTAGAGCAGCTGGAAGTTCGGCTCGGCCTTCGTGACGACCAGGTTGGGGTTGGCGCGCGCCTGCGGGATGAAGCTGGAGGGGAAGCCGCCGGTGAAATCGAAGCGGCCGGACATCATGGCGGCGACGCGGCTGGATTCCTCGGGGATGATCTTGATCTGCATCCGCTCGAACTTCACCGGACCGGGGTTCTTGAA
Source organism: Asaia bogorensis (assembly GCA_945897825.1). Lineage (GTDB taxonomy): Bacteria > Pseudomonadota > Alphaproteobacteria > Acetobacterales > Acetobacteraceae > CAMDGX01. The sequence continues at coordinate 12,379 of CAMDGX010000059.1, forward strand.
CATCGCCGGGCCCCACTTGTAGGCGTCGTGGCGGCGCAGGTTGATCTCCGTGCGCGGCTGCCAGTTGACGAAGCACCAAGGGCCGGTGCCGTCGAGCCCGCGCACGCCGTAGTCCTTGCCCAGCGCCTCGACGCTCTCGCGGTTCATCATCACGTTGGTGAACATGGTGAGCTGGAGCAGCAGGTCGGAGAACGGCTCGTTCAGCTCGTAGGCCACCGTATGGGCATCGATGGCGCGGACCGACTTCACCTCGCCGGCGCGCCAGGCGAACGGGCCCTTGGTGTCCGGGTGCTTGAGGCGGGTGATGGTGTAGGCGACATCCTCGGCGGTGAACTTCTTGCCGGAGCAGAAGGAGACGTCGTCGCGCAGCTTGAAGGTGTAGGTGCGGCCGTCGGGGCTGATCTCCCAGCTCTTGGCCAGGTAGGGCACGGGCGTTTTGCCGTCCCAGTCCAGCGCCACCAGCGTGTCCTGCGTCATGTTGATGATGTCGCCGGCGGGCGACCAGGTGGTGCGGTGGGCGTCGAAGGTGGGGGCGTCGCCGGCGCGCATGATGTTGAGCGTCTGCGCGGCGGCTGGGGTCGCGAGGGCGAGCGCTGCGGACAGCGCCAGCCCGGCGATTGCTCCTTTCATTCCTGTCATCGTTGCCTCCCTGAAGGCGTTTCGGGGCTTTGTTGCGTCAGCGAGGCGGCGCCTCGTTGGGCGCCGCCATCCCCTCACGGGGCGTAGTCCAGGCCCTTGTAGTTCAGCGAGCCGTAGACATGGTGTGCGCGGACGTTCTTGATCCGCTTGTTGGACACCAGCGCCAGGCCCTGGTGGACCAGCGGCACCCAGAGCGCATTGTTGTGGACGATGTCCTGCACCTCGGCGAAGGCACGGAACCGGGTGGCGTCATCCAGCGCGGAGACGCCGCGGTCGAGGGCGGCGTCGGTGGCCCGGTCGTTCCAGTTCATGCGGTTCGGCGCCGGCATGTTGGTGGAATGGAAGTAGAGGCGCAGCGCGTCGCCGGCGCTGGAATAGGGAAAGCTGATCGACCACAAATCGTATTCCTGGGTGGCCAGCTTGGAGAACACGATCGTGCCGTCCCACATCTGCAGCTGCAGGTCGACGCCGATGCGCCGCCAGAACCCCTGCGCCGCCTCGGCGATCTTGGGCGAGCGGCCGCCGGCGAAGCCATACAGCAGCAGCGAGAGCTTCTGGCCGTCCTTGTAGCGGAAGCCGTCATTGCCCATGCGCCAGCCGGCCTCGTCGAGCAGGCGTCCGGCCTCGGCGGGATCGTAGCGGCCGAGGTGGCGGGGGGTGTCGGGGTTGTAGTCCTGCGCCTTCGGATGGATGTAGGTTTCCGCCGGGATGCCGTTGCCAAAATAGATCGAGTCGACGATCTGCTTGCGGTCGATGGCCATCGACAGGGCGGTGCGCACGCGCACGTCGCTCACGTTCGGGCGGGTGGCCTTGAAGCCGAGATAGAACAGCTGCAGGTCAGCTTCCGGCCGGTGGATCTGCATGTTCGGCATGCGGCTGAGCTGCGGCAGGTACTGGTCGGGCATGGTGGAGGTCATGTCGCCCTGGCCCGAGGCCATGGTCGCCAGGCGCGCGGCCTCCTCGGGGACGATCCGCCAGACCATGCGCTGGAACTTCGGCGGGCCGCGATTCTCATAAACGGGCGGGCCCCACTTGTAGGCCTCATGCCGCGTGGCGGTGGTGTGGTTGCGCGGCTCCCACGACTGGAAGCAGTAGGGGCCGGTGAGGTCCATGCCCTTCACGCCGTAGTCCTTGCCCAGCCCCTCGACGCTCTCCTTGCTGACGACGGTGGCGTGGAAGTTGGTGAGGTTCAGCAGCAGCTCGCTGAACGGCGCGCTCATCTTGTATTCGACGGTGGTCGCGTCCTTGGCCGTGACCGAGATGCCCGGGCCCATGCGCCAGATGAAGGGCGCGCGGGTCTCCTTGTTCAGGACGCGCTGGAACGTATAGACCACGTCGTCGGCGGTCATCTTCTTGCCGGAGCAGAAGGTGACGTCGTCGCGCAGCTTGAAGGTGTAGGTGGTGCCGTCCGGGCTGATCTCCCAGGAACTGGCCAGCGACGGGCGGATGGTCTTGAGGTCGTAGTCGAGGGCGACCAGCGTGTCGCCGGTCGCGAACAGGATGTCGCCGGTGGCGCCCGCGGTGGTGCGCACACCGTCGTAGTGCGGCGCATCGATGTTGCGGATGATGGTGAGCGTCTGCGCCGCTGCCGGCATGGCGACGCATGCGGCGAGGGCGGACAGGAGGGCGAGGCGGCGGGGCGTCATCTGAGGGCGTCTCCGTCGACGGGGGTTACTGCTGCAGGCGGGGATCGAGCACGTCGCGGATCGCGTCGCCGAGCAGGTTGGCGCACAGCACGATCACGAAGATGGCAAGCGACGGGATGGTGGCGATGTGGGGCGCCATGAACAGGAAGTCGCGGCCCTGGGCGGCCATCATGCCGAGTTCGGCGGTCGGCGGCTGGGCGCCCATGCCGAGGAAGGACAGCGCCGAGCCGATCAGGATGATCTGGCCGAAGCGCAGCGTCAGGAACACGAAGATGGTCGAGATGCAGTTCAGCGTCAGGTAGCGCCAGGCCAGCGTGAAGTCCGACACGCCGAGCGCGCGCCCGGCCTCGATGAACTCCTGCTCCATCACCCCGATCGCCGCCCCGCGCGCCACGCGGGCCACGTCGGGCACGGTGGCGACGACCAGCGCGATCAGCACCGCCGTCATGCCGGCACCGGCGATCGCGGCGACCGCAAGCCCGATCAGGATCGCCGGGAACGCGAGCAGGACATCGACCAGGCGCATGATCCAGCCGTCGAGCCGCTTGTAGAACGCGGCCAGGATGCCGAGCAGGCCGCCGAAGAACCCGCCGAAAATAACGCCCACGAGGCCGAGCATCAGCGTGTTGCGCGCGCCGTAGATCAGCCGGCTGAGGATGTCGCGGCCATTGCTGTCGGTGCCGAGCAGGTGGTCGCCGCCCGGCGGGGCCATGACGTTCATGAGGTTGATCGCATAGGGATCGTAGGGCGCGACAAACTCGGCGAAGACGGCGGCCACCACGACGACGACCAGGGTGACGGTGGCCACCGCCGCCACCTTGTCGCGCATCAGCCTTCGCAGCAGCGAGGGCCGCTCCATCTCCGAGGCGGCGGCGGCCGGCGCGGCGGGGGCCGCATCCATCGTGGTGCTCATCCGCGCTGCATCCTCGGATCGAGATAGACGTAGAACACGTCGACGATCAGGTTGATCATCAGGAAGGCCAGCGCCAGGATCATGATGGCGCCCTGGGCGGTGGGGAAATCGCTCGAGATGATCGCGCCCACCGCAAGCCGGCCGACGCCGGGCCAACTGAACATCGTCTCGGTCACCACCGCGCCGCCCAGCAGGTAGGCCGCCTGCAGGCCGATCAGCGTGACCACCGGGATCAGGGCGTTGCGCAGCGCATGGCCGACGATGACGGTTCGCTCGCGCAGCCCCTTGGCCCGGGCGGTGCGCACGAAGTCCGCCCCCAGCACCTCCAGCACCGCCGTGCGCGTCAGCCGCGCGATCGGGCCGATCAGCACGCTGCCCAGCGTGAGGCACGGCAGGACCATGCTGGCCAGGCCGCCATCCCAGAACGGGCCGGTGCGGCCGGTGAACGGCAGCAGGTTCCACTTGAAGCCGACATATTGAATCAGCACCAAGCCGATGAAGAAGATCGGCATCGACACGCCCGCCACCGAAATCGCCATGATGGCGCGGTCGACGAGCGTGCCGCGCTTCACCGCCGCGAGGGTGCCGAGCAGGATGCCGAGCGGGATCGCCATCGCCAGCCCGCCGACCATCAGCTCCACGGTCGGCCCGATCGTCTGGGCCAACTCCTCGCTGACCTCCTTGTTGGAGATGATCGAGCGGCCGAGGTCGCCCTGGAGCACGCGGCCGATATACTCGACGAACTGGATCAGGATCGGCCGGTCAAGACCAAGCTCGAGGCGGATCGCGTCGATCGTCTCCTGGCGCGCGTCGGGACCGGCGATGATCGCGGCCGGGTCGGCCGGGGCGACCTGCATCATCACGAAGCACAGGAACAGGACGCCGATCAGCGCCGGAAACGAGATCACAAGCCGATGGACGATCTGCCGCCCCATGCATCCTCCCAACACACGGAGGTACTATGGCTGTCCGGCATGGTCCGGCGCCTCGTTCCCTCCCGTTCGCGCCCCTGCTGGGGCATCGTTGTTTGCATCCGTGGAGGGAGCGCCGGTCAGCGCCGATGCGTCACTCCGCGGCTACAGTCGTGCAGCTGGTGCATATCTGACAGCATTCAATGCAGCGACTCAACTGAAATAGCGCTGTTCAGCGATTGATCGCACCCGTGGCGGCGAGGGCAGCGATCTCGGCCTGGGAATAGCCGGTCTCCGCCAGGATCTCGCGCGTGTGCTCGCCCAGGGCGGCCGCAAAGTCACGCACCTTGGTCGGGCCGCCGGACATGCGGAAGGGGGCATTCATCACGCGGAAGCTGCCGCCGGCGTCGCGCACCTCGGCCAGCGCCTCGCGGTGGGCGAGCTGCGGGTCGGCCAGCGCCTCGGCCACGGTGCGGTAGGCCGAGCACGGCACGCCGTGGCGGGCGAAGGCGGCCTCGACCTCCTGCGTGGTCAGGGTGCGCGACCACGCCTCCATCTCCTCGATGAAGACGGCCCAGTTGTTGCGGCGGTCGGGGTATTTCTCGAAGCGCGGATCAGTGATCCAGTCCTCGCGCCCGGCGGCCTTCGCGGCGTTCTGGAAGGTGCGCTCGCTGGCGATGGCCGGCAGGACGTAGCCGTCCTTGGTGGCGACGGGGCCGAACAGGTGGCGCGGCGGCGGCGGGGGCAACTCGAACTGCGTGCCCTGGACCTCGCCGAGGGTGAGGTTGAGCATCGACTCCAGCATCGAGACGTCGATGACCTGCCCGCGCCCGGTCGCATGGCGCTGCACGAGCGCCGTGGCGATGGCGCCGAAGGCGTAGGTGCCGCTGAGCACGTCGGCGATGTAGATGCCGCAGAAATCGGGCATCGTCCGGCCCGGCTGGTAGGCCATGTGGGCGAGGTCGAAGCCCGACGCGGCGTGGATCGCCGGGGCATAGGCGGCGAGCTGCGAGGAAGGCCCGGTCTGGCCGAAGCCGGAGATGGCGCAGTAGATCAGGCGGGGGTTGGCTTCCAGCAGCCCGGCATGGCCGAGGCCGAAGCGGTCCATCACGCCGGGGCGGAAATTCTCCACCAGCACGTCGGCGGTGGCGGCCAGGCGGCGCACCACGTCGACCGCGGCCTTCTGCTTGAGGTCCAGCACCAGGCTGCGCTTGCCGGCATTGAGCCCGCCATAGGAGGTGCTGGCGCCGCCGCGAATCGGCGGGCGGGAGCGGGTGAGCTCGCCCTCCGGTGCCTCGATCTTGATCACCTCCGCGCCGGCATCGGCGAGCAGGCGGGCGCAGTAGGGCCCGGCGATGGTGGTGCACATGTCGATGACGCGCAGCCCGTGGAGCGGGCGGCCCTTGGTGGTGCTCATCGGTCTCCCCCTTTGGCGTTGGGCGAACGCTAGCAGGGTGGAGGGGAAAGGGAAGTCAGCGCCGCGTGGCACTCAGCGAGTAGGATAGCGGCAGCCAGGGCCGGTCGGGCCAGCGGAAGCTGCCCTTCGGCTCCTCGGCGAGGCAGGCGAACATGCGCCACGGCACGCTGTCGTGCTCATGCAGCCAGTCGAGCCACAGGCCGGCCTCGATCAGCGCGGTGACCACGCTGGCGAGCGGGTGCATGAACTCGTGGGTGCGGCTGTTGACCAGCCGCGCCTCGGGGTCGGCGTAGTCGCGGTCGTCGTTCAGCTCCAGCGTGCCGGGCAGGAAATAGGGCACGAAGAAGCCCGGGCGGCCATCGGCGCAGGGGGTGGAATCGTCGAGCACCAGCGCGGCGGGGTGGCCCTCGGCGAAATACAGGCGGCCGCCCGGGCGCAGGAAATGCGCGACGATGCGCGCCCAGCCCTGGATGTCCGGCAGCCAGCACAGCGCGCCCCAGGTGACGTAGACCAGGTCGAACCCGCCGGGCTCGGGCAGGGTGGAAGGCGCATCGTAGAGGTTGGCCTCGACGAAGCGGGCGCGGTCGGCCAGGGCAAGTTCATCGGCCAGCGTGCGGGCGGCGGCGATGGCGCGCGGGGAGAAGTCGAGCCCGACCACCTCGGCGCCGCGCTGGGCCAGGGCGAGGGTGTCGGCGCCGAAATGGCATTGCAGGTGCAGCACGCGCAGGCCGGCGACGGGGCCGAGCTCCGCCTCCTCGATCGGGTTGAGCACGCCCCGGCCGGCGCGCAGCGAGCCGAGGTCGTAGCCGCGCGGGCCCAGGTGGATGTCCACCCGCTCGTCCCAGTTGGCGCGGTTCAGCGCCAGCCACGCCTCGGTCATCGGACGCGCCTGCGTGGGGGCTCTAGGCCGGGCTGGCCAGCAGCGCGTCGAGCTTGCCGGCGCGGTCAAGCGCCACGAGGTCGTCGCAGCCGCCGATATGGGCGCCGTCGATGAAGATCTGCGGCACCGTGGTGCGCCCGCCGGAACGCTGCGTGGCCTCGGCGCGCGCGGGGGTGCCGTTGGGCGCGTCGATCTCGCGGTAGGCCGCGCCCTTGCGTTCCAGCAGCTGCTTGGCGCGGGCGCAGAAGCCGCACCAGTCCTGGGTGTAGATTTCAACCTGTGGCATCGGGGGGTCTCCTTCGTTCCATATGGTCGTGTCGGCGGCGCGCCGTTGCAAGCCTGGGGAGGCGCCGGCTCAGGCGGTGGTGGGCGCGCGGACGCGGGCGGCGACCAGCACATCCACCCCGGCCGCGCCGGCATCGAGCAAAGCGTGGGTGCAGTTGCCCGCCGTCGCGCCGCTGGTCAGCACGTCGTCGACCAGCAGAATGTGGCGTCCTTCTATGGCGGCAGGGCGGCGGACGGCGATGGCGCCGTCCAGCATGCGGGCGCGCGCCTCGGCCGACAGCTCGCCCAGCGAGCGCGTGGCGCGGGTGCGGCGCAGCGCATCGGGAAGGTGCGGCACGCCGGACAGGCGCGACAAGGCTCGGGCGAGCAGGGCGGACTGGTTGTAGCGCCGGGCGAACAGGCGGGTGCGGTGCAGCGGCACCGGCACCAGCAGGTCGGCGCGGGCCAGCAGGTCGGCGCCGGCGCGGGCCATCATGCGGGCGAGCGCGGTGGCCAGCTCGGTGCGGTCGGCGTTCTTGAAGGCCAGCACCAGCCGGCGGGACTGCGCGTCGTAGGCCAGCGCGGCGCGCGCCTCGCCCCAGGGCGGCGGGTCGGCGGCACAGGCGGCACAGACCAGCATGCCGGGCTGCGCATGCGGGAACGGCGCGCCGCAGGTGAGGCAGTGCGGCGCGGTGATGAACTGGGTCTCGCGGAAGCAGTCCGGGCAGAACTGGCCGGGGCTGTCGACCAGGGTGTCGCAGGTGAGGCAGTGCGGCGGCAGCAGCGTGTCGAGCACCAGGCGGGCGGCGCCCTTGGCCGCCCCCATCGCGGCCCCGACACTCCAGCGCGCTGCCGACCGCAGTTGCATGTCAGGCGCCGAAGCGCACCGTGCCGTCGCGCTCGATCTCGTGCACCAGGTCGATCTCCCACGAGAGGTAGGCCTGCATAGCCTCCTCCACGCCGGAATTGCGATCGTACGGGCGCAGGTAGAAGTCGATGCACTCGGCGTCGGAGGGGGTGGTGCGGTCGCGTTCGAGCGGGCGGCCGGCCTGGCGCCATTCGTCAGTGCCGCCGCGCAGGGCGGCGACCGGCGCCCGGGTGAGGTCACGCAGTTCGGCGACGGCATGGGCGGCGAGCACGCCGTCGGGCGACGTGACGACGACCTGCGCGGCGCCGGCAAGCCGCGGGGCGAGCGCGGCGAGGCGGCTGCGCACGCCCCAGAGCGCCCCGGGGATGTGACCGTCGCGGAAATCGATGCTGCGGGCGAGGTCCACCACCACCGTGCCGGGCGCATCGATAGCGGCGAGGTCCATCCAGGGCACGTCCAGCAGGGCCGGGACGAGCGGGGCCGCGGAGCCGAGCGCGCCCTCGGCGACGAACACGTCGCGGTGGCCCATCTGGCGCAGCCAGGCGGCCGACATGCGGGCGCGAATGCCGTCATCGTCGATCAGCACGATGCGCGCGCCGCGCACGCCGATCCAGGTGTCGGTGGCCTGGACCAGCTGGCCGCCGGGAGCGGAGATGGCGCCGGGGCGGGTGCCGCCGCGGAACTCGACGGGGTCGCGCACGTCGAGCACATACAGGCTGCGCGTCGGGTCGGCCTCCATTTCGGCCAGCGCGGCGGCGTCGATGGCGCGCACGCCGGAGCGGGCGGCGAAGGCCTCGGCGCGCGCGCGGGCCAGATCGGCGGAGCGCGGGCGGCCGGGGGTGAATTCGGCGGGTCGGCCGCGGTCGGGCACGAGGCCGGCCAGTTCCCAGCCCATGGTGCCGTTGCGCAGGGCGACGACCCGGTTCGGCACGCCGGCCTGGCGCAGGCTTTCGGCGCCGAGGATCGAGCGGGTGCGCCCGGCGCAGTTGACCACGATCAGCGTATCGGGGCTCGGCACCAGGTCGGCGATACGGTAGGCGAGTTCGCCGCCGGGCATGGAGCGGCCGGTCGGGATCGACATGCGGCGGTATTCCTCGATCGTGCGGCTGTCGAGCACGACCATGTCGCGCTGCTCGGCGATCCAGGCGTTCAGCTCCGGCGCATCCACGCTCTCGGTGCCGAAATGGTGCTCCACCCATTCGCCGAACGCCTTGCTGGGCACGTTCACGCCGCTGAACAGCACGTAGCCGGCCGCTTCCCAGGCCCTGGTGCCGCCATCGAGCACGCCGACATCGGTGCAGCCGATCGATTCGAGGTAGGCGGCCAGCTTCTCCGCCACGCCGCGCCCATCGTCGCACACGACGACGCGCGTGGCGCGGCACGGCAGCAGGGCGGGGGCGCGCAGCTCGCGCTTCGAGTAGGGGCACGGGACCGCCCAGAACAGATGGCTGGCGCCGAACTCGCCCTCCTCCCGGGCGTCAAGCAGCGCAAGTTCCTGCCCATCCATGATCCAGCCACGCAGCGTGGCGGCGTCGATCCGGCGCATCTTGGTCTCCCGCGTCAAAACGCGCGGACCTTACGCCTTGGCATGGAAGGGGGGGAAGGGCACATGGAGGGCATGAGCGATTCCATGCTGGTGTTCGACCGCCGCGCCGTGCGGCTGCATCGCGACCGTGCCGCCGCGACGGTGGATACGGTCGCGCCGGTGTTGCGCGAGGTGGCGGAGCGATTGCTGGACCGGCTGGACGACACGACCCACCGCTTCGCCCGGGCGCTCGATGTCGGCGGGCGCGGCGTGGTGGCGCCGCTGCTGCGGGCGCGCGGGATCGATGTCGTCAGCTGCGACCTCTCGCCGGCCATGGCCGCGCGCAACGGCGGCGCGGCGGTGGCGGCGGACGAGGACGCGCTGCCGTTCGCGCCGGGCAGTTTCGACCTGGTGGTCGCGAACCTGTCGCTGCACTGGGTGAACGACCTGCCGGGGGCGCTGATCCAGCTACGCATGGCGCTGAAGCCGGACGGGCTGTTCCTGGCCAGCCTGCCGGCACTCGGCACGCTGGCGGAGCTGCGGACGGCTCTGACCGAGGCGGAGGCGATGGTGGCCGGCGGGGCCTCGCCGCGCGTGTCGCCCTTCCCGGATTTGCGCGACGCAGCGGGGCTGCTGCAGCGCGCGGGGTTCGCTCTCCCGGTGGTGGATGCCGATACGCTGGTGCTGGCCTATGCCGATCCGCTGGCGCTGCTGCGCGAGCTGCGCGCCGCCGGCGAGACCAATGCGGTGCGGCTGCGCAACCGGCTTGTGCCGCCGCGCGCACTGTTCCCGGCGGCCTTGGCGGGGTTGCCGCTTGACCAGGGCCGGGTGCCGGCGACGCTGCGGCTGGCGATGCTGACCGGATGGGCGCCGTCGGCCACGCAGCCCAAGCCGGCGGCACGGGGGAGCGGGCAGGTGCCGCTGGGAGAGGCGCTCAGATAAGCACGTTCTTTTTTGGAAAAAAGAACCAAAAAACTTTTCCCCATTTGCCAATGGTTGGCACGGTGCAAATGGAGGAAAGTCTTTTTGCTTCTTTTTCTACAGAAAAAGAAGTGCTTCCTTACGTCTGATCAAGCTTCGCCTGCTCGGCCCGCCGCGTCGTTTGCTCCTGCTCCAGCCGGTCGCGCAGCTTTTCCCCCTTGGTGCGACCGTGGAGGATGCGGTTCTGCGCGGCCTCGGCCTCACGGATTTCGGCGGTGCGTTGCTTCTTCACACGGCGGAGGTTGACGATTTCAGCCATGCGGCCATCCTGCGGGGGCGTCGCGCCACACACAAGGGGGACCGCCATGGGCCAGTTCATCACGCTCACCGCCCAGGATGGGCACAAGCTCGCCGCCTGGCAGACCGGGCCGCAGGCGGCGAAGGCCGGGGTCGTGGTGATCCAGGAGATCTTCGGCGTGAACAACCACATGCGCAACATGTGCGAGAAGTTCGCGCAACAGGGCTATGCGGTGATCGCGCCGGCGCTGTTCGACCGCACGACGCGCGGGGTGGAGCTGGGCTACACGGCCGACGACGTGAAGGCCGGGCGGGACCTGCGCGGCACACTGTCGGACGCCGAGGTGATGTTCGACGTGGAGGCGGCGGCCAATGCGCTGGGCAGCCGCAAGCTGGGCATCGTCGGCTACTGCTTCGGCGGCACGGTCGCGTGGTGGGGGGCGACCCGGACCAACAAGTTCGCAGCGGCGAATGGCTGGTACGGCGGCGGGGTGGCCGGCACGCGCATGGAGCGGCCGGGCTGCCCGGTGCAACTGCACTTCGGCGAGAAGGATACCGGCATCCCGCTGAGCGATGTCGAGGCGATCCGCGCGGCGCAGCCCGGTTTGGAGGTGTTCGTGTATCCAGGCGCGCAGCATGGCTTCGGCTGCGACGAGCGCGGCAGCTTCTCGGCGCCGGATGCGGCGCTGGCGCATGAGCGGACGTTCGCGTTCTTCGCCAAGCATCTCAAGTAAGGAAGCACGTTCTTTTTTGAAAAAAAGAACCAAAAAACTTTCATCCGTTAAGGAGCCCGGCGCAAACGGATGAAAGCCTTTTTGCTTCTTTTTCTACAGAAAAAGAAGATGCTTACTTCCTTCCCGCGCGATGCTCCATCGCCACCAGGAACATCCCCGCCACCAGGATGATCCCGGCGCCGATCCACACGGCCAGCGGCGGCTCGTCGGCGAAGATCAGCCAGCCGAGCGAGAACGCCCAGATCAGGCCGCTGTATTCCACCACCGCCATCACCGCGACCGGCGCGCGGCGGATGGCGGCGAACTGGAACAGCTGCCCGCCGGCGCCGATCACCCCGATGAACACCAGCAGGAACAGCTGCAGCGGCGAGGGCGTCACCCAGTTGAAGGCGGTCCAGGCGCCCGTCATCACCAGGAAGAAGCCGTTCTGCAGCAGCATCTGCACCAGCGCGCCCTCCTGGCGGGCGATCTGGCGCATCAGGATCGCGGCATGGGCCCAGAGGACGGCCGCGATCATCACCAGGGCAATGGCCCAGGCCGGGGTGTCGCCCTCCAGCAAGCCGCGCGGGTCGGCGGCAACCACCACGCCGGTGAAGCCCACGAAGATCGAGATCCAGCGGATGGCGCTGACCCGCTCGCCCAGGATCGGGATGGCGAGCAGGGTGGTGAGGATGGGGGAGGCGAAGTAGAGCGTCATCATCTGCGCGAACGGCAGCATCGGCGCGGCGCTGAAGTAGCAGAGCCAGGCGACCAAGGTGATGACGGCGCGGAACAGCATGCGCTTCAGCACCGGGGAGGCGAGCATCGTCGAGACAGCCTGGGTGCGCCCCACGGCCAGGCAGCCGAGGGTGATGGTCAGGCTGCGGAAGAACAGCGCCTGGGCCACCGGCAGGAAGGTGACGAGATACTTGTTGGTGGCGTCGTTCAGCGCGAACATCGCATAGGACGCGACGCCCAGCAGCATGCCGGCGATCACGCTGTTGGCCTGCATGTCTCCCCCCTATTCCGCCGCGGACCTCAGCGCGGCCCCCGCGGCGAGCGGGCAGAGCGGCAGGGCGGCGGCGAACACGGCGCACAACAGCAGCAGATGGGGGCGTGCCGCCAGCCCCACCGCCGCGGCATCGGCCGCGCCGACACCGAAGATCAGCACTGGGGCGGCCAAAGGCAGCACCAGCAGCGGCAGCAGCACGCCGCCACGCCGCGCGCCGAGCACCATCGCCGCCCCGGTGGTGCCGAGCAGCGACAGCACGGCCGTGCCGGGCAGCAGGCCCGCGAGCAGCGCGGGAATGGCCTCCTCCGGCATGCGCAGCATCACCGCCAGCGGCCCGGCGGCGAGCAGCAGCGGCAGGCCGGTGGTCAGCCAATGCGCGATCGCCTTGCCCAGCGCCACCAGCGCCGGCGGTTGGCCGGACAGCAACAGCAGGTCGAGCGAACCGTCCTCGAGGTCGGCGCCGAACAGCCGGTCGAGCGGCAGCAGGGCGGCGAGCAGGGCGCACACCCAGACGATGCCGGGCGCAATCCGCCCCAACGTCTCCGGCGCCGGCCCGATGGCGAGCGGAAACAGGGAGCCTGCGAGCAGGAAGAACATCAGCGCCGCCAGGCTGTCGCTGCCATGGCGCAGCGACAGGCGCAGCTCGCGGGCCAGCAGGCGCCTCATGCGTCCATCCGCAGCGTCGCCGCATCCGGCAGGGGCAGCGGCAGGTGGGTGGCGGCGAGCACCACGCCACCGGCGGCGCGATGCTGGGCGAACATGCCGCCCAGAACCCCGACGGAGGCGGCGTCGAGCCCCAATGTCGGCTCGTCGAGCAGCCAGATCGGGGCATCGGCGAGCAGCAGGCGGGCCAGCGCCAGGCGTCGTTTCTGGCCGGCCGAGAGCATGCGGGCGGGAAGGTCGGCCAGGCGGGCGAGGCCCATTCGGTCCAGCGCCGCGGCCACGTCGGGCGGGTCGCCCCAGAAGGCGAGGTTCTCGGCCACCGCGAGCCCGGGCTTGATCGCGTCGAGATGGCCGAGATACGCGACGCGGGCCGCATGGGCGGTGCGGTCGGCCAGCGCATCCTCGCCGTTCCAGTGCAGCGACCCCACCTCGGCCCGGCCCAGCCCGGCCAGCACGCGCAGCAGCGTGGACTTGCCGGAGCCGTTCGGCCCCTCCAGCAGCAGCGCCCCGCCTTGCGGCAGGCTGAAGCCGACGCCGGTGAAGACCAGCCGCTCGCCGCGGATCGCCGCCAATCCCTCCGCCTGCAAACCGTCCGGCACGCTGGATTTCCCGTCCCTCAGTGGACCTCGGGGGCCTTATGGGCTAATCCCGCGCGCGGAACCACCGGGCAGCTGGCCGTGGCGCGGCTCCGTCCCATTTCCGGGGCGTCGTCTGCGCCGTGCGTCACCCTCAGCGAAGAGAGCCATCCCATGAAGAGCATCGGCCGGGACAGCCTGAACACGCAGCGCACGCTGACGGTGGCGGGCAAGACCTACACCTACTTCTCCATCCCCGAGGCGGCGAAGGCGATCGGCGACGTCGCCCGCCTGCCGGTCAGCCTCAAGGTGCTGTTGGAGAACGTCCTGCGCTTCGAGGACGGCGCGGCCTACACCGTCGAGGACGCAAAGTCCGTCGCCGGCTGGCTCGCCAATGCGTCCTCCACCAAGGAGGTCCCGTTCAAGCCGGCCCGCATCCTGATGCAGGACTTCACCGGCGTGCCGGCGGTGGTCGACCTCGCGGCGATGCGCGACGGCATCCTGCGCCTGGGCGGCAACCCGGAGAAGGTGAACCCGCTGGTGCCGGTCGACCTGGTGATCGACCACTCGGTGATGGTAGACTACTCTGCCACCGCCGACAGCGAGCGTAAGAACGTCGATGTCGAGTTCGAGCGCAACGGCGAGCGCTATACCTTCCTGCGCTGGGGCGCCACCGCGTTCGACAATTTCCGCGTCGTCCCCCCCGGCACCGGCATCTGCCACCAGGTGAACCTGGAATACCTGGCCCAGGCGGTCTGGACGGCCGATCTCGACGGCAAGACCTTCGCCTACCCCGACACGCTGTACGGCACCGACAGCCACACCACCATGGTGAACGGCATGGGCGTGCTGGGCTGGGGCGTGGGCGGCATCGAGGCCGAGGCGGCCATGCTCGGCCAGCCGATCGCCATGCTGATCCCCGATGTCATCGGCTTCCGCCTGACCGGGCGCATGCCCGAAGGCGCCACCGCCACCGACCTCGTCCTCACCGTCACCCAGATGCTCCGCAAGAAGGGCGTCGTCGGCAAGTTCGTCGAGTTCTACGGCCCGGGCCTGGACGAGATGTCGCTCGCCGACCGCGCCACCATCGCCAACATGGCCCCGGAATACGGCGCCACCTGCGGCTTCTTCCCGGTGGACCGCGTGACCATCGACTACATGCGCCTCTCGGGCCGCGATGAGGACCGCATCGCGCTGGTGGAGGCCTATTCCAAGGCCCAGGGCATGTGGCGCGACGCCACCACGCCGGACCCGGTGTTCACCTCCACCCTGGAACTGGACATGTCGACCGTGCAGCCCTCGCTCGCAGGGCCGAAGCGGCCGCAGGACCGGGTGCTGCTGAAGGACGCCTCGGTGGCGTTCCGTGGCGAGCTAACCAAGAGCCTCGGCGTGCCGGCCAACGACGTCGGCACCAAGGCGGCCGTCGCCGGCAAGAACTACGAGATCACCCATGGCGACGTGGTCATCGCCGCCATCACCTCCTGCACCAACACCTCCAACCCGGCCGTGCTGGTCGCCGCCGGCCTCGTGGCGCGCAAGGCCCGCGCGCTGGGGCTGACGCCGAAGCCGTGGGTCAAGACCTCGCTGGCACCCGGCTCCCAGGTGGTGACCGAATATCTCGACGCCTCGGGCCTGTCGGCCGACCTCGACGCGATGGGCTTCCAGACCGTGGGCTACGGCTGCACCACCTGCATCGGCAATTCCGGCCCGCTGGAGGATGCGATCGCCGACGCGATCGAGGACAACAAGCTGGTCGCCGTCTCGGTGCTGTCGGGCAACCGCAACTTCGAGGGCCGGGTGCACGCCAACGTGCGCGCCAACTACCTCGCCAGCCCGCCGCTCGTCGTGGCCTACGCCATCCTCGGCACGATGAACGAAGACATCACCACGGCCCCTCTCGGCACGTCGAAGGACGGCAAGCCGGTCTATCTGCGCGACCTCTGGCCGACCAACAAGGAGATCGCCGACGTGGTCGGCGCGCATCTGTCGCGCCAGATGTTCCTCAAGCGCTACGGCGAGGTGTTCAAGGGCCCCAAGCAGTGGCAGGCGATCCAGGTCGAGGCAGGCGCCCAGACCTATCGCTGGTCCGACAGCTCCACCTACGTGAAGAACCCGCCCTATTTCGAGGGGATCACCATGGAGCCCACGCCCAAGGGCGACATCAAGGGCGCGCGCATCCTGGCCGTGCTGGGCGACTCGATCACCACCGACCACATCTCGCCGGCCGGCAACATCCGCAAGACCTCGCCCGCCGGCGAATACCTGCTGGAGCGGCAGATCCTCGCCCATGATTTCAACAGCTACGGCGCCCGCCGCGGCAACCACGAGATCATGATGCGCGGCACCTTCGCCAACATCCGCATCCGCAACGAGATGCTCCAGGGCGTCGAAGGCGGCATGACGCGGATCGGAGCGGCCTCGCCGGTGTCGATCTACGACGCGGCGATGAAGTTCAAGGCCGAGGGCACGCCGCTGGTGGTGATCGGCGGCAAGGAATACGGCACCGGCTCCTCGCGCGACTGGGCGGCGAAGGGCACCGCGCTCCTGGGCGTCCAGGCAGTAATCGTGGAGAGCTTCGAGCGCATCCACCGCTCCAACCTGGTGGGCATGGGCGTGCTGCCGCTGGTGTTCAAGGACGGCGTCGACCGCAAGACGCTGGGCCTCACCGGCGACGAGGTGCTGGATATCCTGGGGCTCGACAACCTGACCCCGCGGATGGACCTGATGCTGGTGATCCACCGCGCCAACGGCACGGTCGACCAGGTGCCGGTGCAGTGCCGCGTCGATACGCTGGACGAGGTGAGCTACTACCGCCACGGCGGCATCCTGCACTACGTGCTGCGCGGGATGGCGAAGGCGGCCTGAAGTAAGGAAGGCCAGGGGCGCCGCCCCTGGACCCCGCCGGGGCGTCGCCCCGGGCCCCATCCATGAGGGTGCAGGGGGCTCGGCCCCCTGC